>CAILIO010000196.1 GCA_903834285.1 uncultured Sphingomonadales bacterium
ATATCCTGATAGCGATCGGCAAGACCCGCCCTGCCCAGATCGATACAGCCCGTCACCACGCCGTTCGCGATGAGGATGTTGTCGAGCTAAAAGTCTCCGTGCGTCACTACCAGCGGCGCCTCAGGGAGCAGCAGGGCTTGCTGCGCCTCCCATACTTGCGCCGCGCTCCAGCCGGCACGCGCATCGTCGAAGTCATCCTCATCGACAAGGCCCGCAGCGATCCGCGCGCGGGCCAGTACCAGCCGGTGCTTAGCGCTGGCATTGAAAGGGCAGGAATCGGGCGCGATGGCATGGATTTGGCGCAGAAAGGCGGCGATCGCATCGACAACAGCGCCTGACTGTTCGGGGTGTGCGGTCAGCACTTCCCAGGCCGTCTCGCCCGGCACGGCCGTCATCAGCAGCCAGGCGGCATCGCTATCGTGGACAAAGGCCGCGACTTGCGGCACCGGCATATGCTGCGCAAGCCAGCGCAGGCGGACAAGCTCCGACTGCAAGTCCTCTGCGACCTCACCGGTGCCGTGCTTGAGATAATGCGCAGTGCCGGATTGCGCGCTCGTCAGGCGCCAGACCTTGCCATCCGATTGACCGACAGTGCTGCGCGCCCAGACCCACTCCGTGCCGAGCGTGTGCAGGGCTTCCGCGATGCCTGCCGGCAGTTCCGGCGCGGCGCAGGGCACTTCGCGCGCGTGTTCCATCATGACCTCCCGTGCTGCCCGCCAAGATGGGACGCGCGGGTGGGCTAGCCAAGCCGGTGCGGCAGAATGGCTGTTAGGCGGCAACCTCTTGCGCGGCGCCGACCATGCGCTCGCCAAGCATGCGCCCGGAAACCCAGGCGCATTCGACGCGGGGGCCGAGAAGCCAATCACCGCAGGCACCGATCTGCTGTTTCGCGTTCCACAAAGAACCGAGGCCGGTGCCGGCGGAGAGGGCATAGCGCCAGCGGTGGATCGATTGCGCGAGCGGGGCTGGCGCATGGCCGCCCGTTGCCTCGTGAAGCGCAGCGAGCAGGTGCGGCGCGACCTCTTCCGGACTGCGTTCGAGATGCACGGTTGACCATTGCGGCGTCGCCTGCACGACCCAGCTTTCCGGCCCGGCGCGCCCCGGCTTGGCGCTGTCGCGTGCCGCCCAGGCCAGAATGCCGTGATTGCGCAGGATGTGCTCGTCGTGGCGCAAGGGTTCGTCGAAGGCGAACATCCCGGTCCAGCATGGCTGCGAGCGCGCGAAGAGCGCGGTGCGGGCGAGCTCGAAGTCGTGCAGCGTGAGGATCGGCGCCGCCTGTTCGGCGGGAAGCGCGAGGACAGCGGCGTCGAAATGCTCGGCCGGCATGCCTTCACCGAGCAGGCGCCAGTGATTGCCTTCGCGGGCAAGCCCGCTGACATGGTGCGAGAAGCGCACGTCATGGCGCGCGGCCATCTCGCGGACCACCACGTTCATCGCGGGAACACCGATCCAGGCATCCTCGCGCGCTTCGGGCCAGCGCACCGCAAGCCCGGCTTCGGCCCAGCGCGCGACTTCGGCGGCAAAGCCGCGATCGCGCACGGTGAAGTACTGCGCTCCGAAATCGAAGCTGGCCTCGCCGTGCGCCGTTTGGAGGCGGCGCGAGGCCATCCGCCCACCGGCCTTGCGGCCCTTGTCGAACAACGTGACCTGCCAGCCTTTGCTGGCCAGAATATCGGCACAAGAGAGGCCGGCAATTCCGGCCCCGACGATGGCAACTTTCAGCATGTCCCTGGCAGCCGCTACCTGCGGCCCATCAGCGACAGCACTTCCTTGCGGCTGCTGGGATCCTCGAGGAAGCAGCCGAGCATGCGGCTCGTCACCATACCGACGCCGGGGGTGCGCACACCGCGCCCGGTCATGCAGCCATGCTGCGCGTCGATGACCACGGCGACGCCATGCGGCTGGAGGTTCTCCCAGATGCAATTGGCAACCTCGCTCGTCAGGCGCTCCTGGATCTGAAGGCGGCGGGCGAAGCCGTGCAGCACGCGGGCAAGCTTGGAAATGCCGACAACACGGTTGCGCGGCAAATAGGCAATCGATGCCGTGCCGGTAATTGGCGCGAGGTGGTGTTCGCAGTGCGACTGGAAGGGAATGTCACGCAGCAGTACGACTTCATCGTAGCCGGCCACTTCGCTGAAGGTGCGGCGCAAATGGATCCCGGGGTCCTCTTCGTAACCGGCGCAATATTCACGCCATGCGCGGCCGACGCGGGCAGGCGTATCGGACAGGCCTTCGCGCGTCGGATCATCGCCCGCCCAGCGAAGCAGGGTGCGAATGGCGTCCTGAACAGGCTCGGGAACGATCAGTTTGCCGTCTTCGTCACGCGCCTCGAACTCGTGGTTGACGTAATTCATGCGTGCGCTCCGTGGGCGAGTGGTCATTTGCGCGCCAGACCCGGCGACGCACCAGCTGCACAAGAAGGGCGGAAATCCGGGCGGCGCGTCTTGCAGCGCCGTCGCAAATCGGTTTACCCATGCAGCAATATTGGGTCTAAGGATCGGGACGGGGCCGGTTTTTGGGAACATGGACCTAAGGGCAATTGCGCAAAGCGCGCCGGAGCCGAAGGGAAGCAACATGACAATAGGCGCAATGATCGAAAACAGCATCGTGGCCGCGGTGGTGAGCAACCCGCGCTTGCCGGACAATCCCATTGTGGATTGCAACGCGGCATTCATGGAACTTACCGGCTATGGCCGCGAAGACATCATCGGGCGCAACTGCCGCTTTCTGCGCGGACCGGGCACCGAGCCGGAGCTGACCGCGCAACTGCGCGAAGGCATCGCGGCGCGGGTGCCGGTGATGGTCGAACTGCTCAACTACAAGCGTGACGGAACGCCGTTTCGCAATGCGGTGATGATCGCGCCGATCTTCGATACGGCGGGCGAGCTGGAATGGTTCCTCGGCAGCCAGGTGGAAATTGCCGGCGCTGCCGATGCGGTGCCCAGCGCGCGTGCGGCCGAAGCGCGCGAAAAGGTAGCTTCGCTGTCGCGCCGCCAGCGCGAGATCCTCGAATGCATCGCGGCCGGGCGGCTTAACAAGCAGATCGCCTATGAACTGGGCCTCAGCGAGCGGACCGTGAAGCTGCACCGTGCGGCAGTGCTGCGCGCACTCGGTGTGCGCACGAGCGCGGACGCGATCCGCATGGCGATCGAAGCCGGGCTCTGAAAGCCCTGCCATAGCGGTGCTAGTTGCCCTCCGGGACAGGTTGAGAGCCGGCGGGCGGAGGCCCACCTTTTGGCTATCGGGTCGATGGAGCAATGCTCCTCTTCGCGGTCGCAAATGGGTGCGAGCCTTCTGGTCCCCCCCGCTTCACCGGGAGGTTCGCACCTGATTTCCTTGCAGCGCCGGCCGGTCAAATTAGGTCAGGTTGACACGGTTGACACAGTCCCTGCGGGAAACACCGAGGGCCATTCGCCGCGCGCGTAATGGATCGGAGCGGCCCCTGTGGGCACACCTTTCCGGACGGATTTACACAATTCAAGGAGCACGTGCGCTGGGATACCGCAGCGGCGCACCTGTAGGACAGCGCGTTCGTGCGGCAAAAAAGGTCCCCCCGGTCAGGCGACCGGAGGGACAGGCTGCGTACATCGAAAAGACGGTAATCGACCCGGTCAGAATGCGGCGCTGACCGAGACGACGACCTTCGAGCCGGCAATCGAGGAGCCGTCCTTGGTCGAGGAGAAATTGGGCTGGAGATAGGCCGCTTCTGCATCGGTGATGTCGGTATCGACATAGGCGACCCCGAGCGTGAGCTTGCCGACCGCGATATCGGCGCCCAGCAGCCAGTCGACGTACTTGCCGGTCGGCGCGACGCTGGTGCCGTTGGGCCCTAGCCCTGCGTTGCCCTTGGAGTAGCCGATATGGCCCTTGAGGGTGATCGGAGTCGCGGGTATCCCGGCAGCCGCGTCGGTCCAGATGTAGAAGTTGTCCTTCTTGTCGCCCGGATTGTCATAGACCCCGGCCGCCGCCGAGGTACCCGTGTTGTGCCACTTGCCCAGAGCTTCCTGCTTGGGAGCATAAGCGACACCTGTGGTCACGCTGGCGGGGCCGAGCGTGCCCGAAACCTTCACATAAGGCTCGGCGAAAGCGGTCTTGCTGGCGCCGCCCGGATAGACGTACCAGGTCAGGCCAACATCTACCGTCGCGGATTTGGTGACAGGAAACTTGTAGCCGGCGATGAGATCGAGTTCGAGGTTCGGACCGCCGAAAGTGCCCCAGCCGGCGAGGTTCGATGACCAGATGCCGGCGTAGGCGCCGCTTTCGTGGCTGACAGTTATGCCGCCCTGAATGGCAGCGCCCTTGTTCGACTGCGAGACGCCGCGGAAGCGGTAATCCGAGACCAGCGCAACGCTACCCGAGTAGGCAATGGCCGGGGGAGGCGCAGTTTCCTCGGCATGCGCCGCGGTTGCGGCCAGCGTGGAAACGGCGGTCAAAAGTGCCATGGTGGCAAGACGCAACTTCATGTGGAACGACCTCCCTGGGACCGAGCCCGAGAATAAGGATACCGTTCCTGCCTGCGCCCGCTCCTGCGTGGCCTCTCACCGTATGGTGCCACGTCATGTGCGGTGCAGTAATACTTAGCTTAATCAATTTGCTGCCGGATTGCTGTTTGGTGTCTAAGTGTTGCCACGCGTGCTGCAGTGCAAGAAACGCGCACTGCGATCTTTTTGCAACAGCGGCCGGGCCAGGCGGAAAGGCCCTCGGCCGGCAGGGGCCGGCTGATCATCGCAGCCAGCCTAGTACCCTTGTTATCCACTGGCGCTTGTTGCCGAGAGCCAGGGTGCCGCCCTCCAGCCTGAAGAGCAATTGGCACCCCATCGGGCTCACTATCGCGTGAGTGAGCCCGAAACAGGCAATGCCCTAGATCGCGAACCGGTTCTTCAGCTTGCGAAACAGCCGGGCCAATTCTCGCGGGCGCGCTGCGGCAAGTCCTGCCAAAGTGACCAGCGCAGCGAGTACGCCCGCCCCAGCCAGCGGTGCAGGCGCTGCGGGACCCACTGTGAGCTTGGCTCCCGAAAACTCTGGTGCGCCGTCGCTAAGCGTCAGGTTGAAAACGCCAGTGTGAAAAACCGGAGCATCAGCAGTGCCAGTAAACAGCCCTTGCGAAAGGTACCCATAATATCCACCGCCGGCCGGGAATATAGCGAAGGCGCTCTGGTTCGGTCCGTAATAATTGGTGTCTAAATATTCCAAGAAATCAATGGGGCCACGATTGGTCGTCGTTCCCGAAGCATTGATGAGCGTCCAATGACCGAAGTAGTCGGATTGCCTGGGAGTTGGCTGGCTGTCCTGATACCAGGTGGCACTGCCTTGCCCCGCATCAAGTTTGAACTTGAACAGTTCCGCATGCGCGCTCGAGGCGCCCAGCACCACAAAGGACAGAGCGGCTGATGCCACTGCCCGGCGTATCGAATTCAGCCCACTCACTATTCTCTCCATGTTTGCTGGCGCCGCGCTACGCTTGCCATCGGTACGGCAATTTTTGTCCCTTGCCTGAGAATGCCGGTCGGGTCTGTAAGCCAATCGACCAGAGCGGCACTGAAAAGACGCCCCCACCTTGCCCGGGGATAGCATGACAGCGGCGCCCGGATCAGCCGGAACGGCCCTCGCCCGGCAGCGGCAGGCTGATCACGGCTGCCAGTCCCGCGCCCTCGCCGTCGCGCTGGCGCCTGTTGATCAGCGCCATGGTGCCGCCCTCCAACTTGACCGCAGCCTGCACGATCGAGAGGCCAAGGCCCATCCCCGGCGTGTCGCGCGTGCGGGCGGTATCGAGCCGGAAGAACGGCTGGATCACGTCCTCCATCCGGTCTTCGGGAATGCCCGGGCCATCATCCTCGACGCAGATGACGACCGCATGGGGCTCGCGCGCCAGCGAGACGCGCACGGTGCCGGCATAGTGCAGGGCGTTGTCGATGAGGTTTGCGAGCGCCCGCCGGATCGACACCGCGCGGGCCATGATCTCTAGGCTTTCCGGCCCCTCGTAGCGCGCATCGAAGCCCTGATCGGCGGCGCTGTCGACCAGAGTGGCGGCCATGATCGCGATATCGATGCGCTGCGCCGGGATCTGCGTGCCGCCGGCCTCAACGAAGGCCTGGAGCGATTCGAGCAGCTGGCGCATCTCGCCGATATCGCGTTCAAGCTCGGAGCGGGTCTCCTTTTCCAGCCGCGCGCCGTCGAGCCGGAGCTGCAGCCGCGCGAGCGGCGTGCGCAAGTCATGCCCGATCGCCAGCATCGACTGGGTGCGCTCGGCCTGCTGGCGCTGGATGCGGCGCTGCATCTGATTGAACGCGCGGATCAGGCGGCGCACTTCGTCGGGCCCCTGCTCGGGCAATCCGCCCGGGCTCGGCGTTTCGATGTGCCGCAGCGCGCTGACAAGCCGCTGCAGCGAGCGCATCGTGGCCCGGAACATCAGCCACGCGAGCCCGCCGAGCAGCAGCGTGGGCAGCAGCATCGGCAGGATTTGCCAAACCGAGAGCTGCAGCTGCACTTCGGCGGCATACGTCCGGAAGCCCAGCGCGCTGCCATCGGTCATCAGGAGCGCGCCCGTGACATCGCGGCTACCGCTGGCGTGCTGGACCAGAAGGCGCTGGCCGTGTTCTGCCAGTGCAGGGTCGGCGACGAGGATGCGGGCCGCCAGTGCCGGGTCTTGCGGCGTGGCCGCCCCTTCCGGTGCGCGGGACTGCCATGCAAGTTCGAAGCGTTGCGTTGAGAGAGTCCGGGCCGCTTCCGGGCGGCGTTCGGGCGGTTCACGCGAGATCGCGCGGGCGGCGAGGGCAAGATGTTCGCCGATGCGCGCGGCATCGTCGCGCTGGACCGCAGTGGTCGTGGCGGTTTCGAACAGGAAGGTATTGGCGAGGAAATCGACCGCTGCGACCAGCAGGAGGATCGCCAGGAGCCGCTCGGTCAGGCCAAGACGCCGCGATCCCAAGTGGTTCTGGCCCAGGCGATTCCGCCGTTTCAACCGCGTCGGACTTCCGCCTTGAACATGTAGCCCACCCCGCGCACCGTCACGATCGGCGGCTCGCCGCCACACGCCGAAAGCTTGCGGCGTAGGCGGCTGACCAGCACATCGATGCTGCGGTCTGAGCTGTCTCCGAGCCGGGTGCGCGAGAGTTCGATCAGGCGTTCGCGGCCGAGCACGCGCTGGCGGTGACTGACAAAGGTGGCGAGCAGATCGAATTCGGCGCCGGTGAGATCGACCATCGCGCCGCTGGGCGAGCGCAGCTCACGGCGCGAAAGCGACAGCGTCCAGCCTTCGAAATGGACTTCGCTCGTACGCTCATCGCCCTTGGCGAGGCCCTCGCCGCCGCCGCGCCGCAGGACAGCGCCAATGCGGGCGATCAGTTCGCGCGCGCTGTAGGGCTTGGCAATGTAGTCGTCTGCGCCGAGTTCGAGGCCCAGCACGCGGTCCTCCTCGCTACCGCGCGCAGAGGCGAAGATGATCGGCACGTCGCTCTGGCGGCGCAGCTTGCGAAACAGTTCGAGCCCGCTGGCGCCGGGGAGCATGATATCGAGCACAAGGAGTTCGGCGGGTTCGGCTTCGAGCATGACCCACATTTCGGCACCGGTTGCCGCCGTACGAACGGCATAGCCGTTCTCTCGCAAGGCGCGCGCCGTCAGCATGCGCAGCGAAACGTCGTCTTCAACCAGCAGAATGGAAGGTGCAGTCATGGCAGGAACGCAAACCTAGAGAGTGCCAAGGGGGGCAGCAAGCCCCTCCCTGGACGGGCGATCGGGCGGGCGGTTCAGTCGGCCACAGCGAACTCTTCCTCGCGCCCGGCCTTGCTGCGCGCTTTGGCGCGGGCCAGCGCGAGATCGGCATGACAGGCGGGCGCCTTAAGGCGATCGGGGTTGCAGTGGACCGGCTTGGCTGCAGCAGTGCGCACCGTGGGCGTGTGGCGTTGGGCGTTGCAGGCGATGCTTTTCATCGCATCGGCATTGCAGGGCACGGCCACGGCATGAACCGTTGACGGGGCGGGCAGGGGCTGGGCAGCGGCAAGGGCAAGCGTGACAAGCAGCATGAGTATCTCCATCGCAAGAGGAACTCATGCTCCGATGGTGACGTTTCATTGCCTGTGGTCGTCTGGTTTGTAACGAATTGTGTCTTGCGCAGAATCATGGGCCGTGGCGCTCGGACGGGCAGCGCGGCGCGGGGCGCCGGAACGGTGTTGATACGTAGATTGCGCAGGATTCACGGTTTGGTGCGGCGGAAAAACAGCGGCAAGGCAGCGCTCCGGTGTGCAGGCGGCCGTGGCGATGGGTCTGAGTATTCGTTCTAACATATTGACCATGCTGCCCGAAGTTTCGCAGCCATGGACCGCTGAAAGGGCGACTGGCGGCGTCTGCACCGATCCTCGAACATCAGTCCCTTTGGTGATCCTGGTTAAAGCGCACGGTTAAGCGGCGGTTCTTACAAAGACCCCATCGATAAGGGGCCGAGCTATGGAAGAAATGCACGAGAGCTACGGGGCGGTCTATCAGGTTATTCGGGAGGCCAGCGGCTCCGGTTATGTCACGTCCGGTCTGCGGGGGCGGATGTACCAGGCCGTAGATACGCTGAAGACGTTCAAGGCACCGGCAGATCACATCAGACTGGCCGAACGGATTTCGGTGACCCTGCACGCGCTGGAATGGGCCACCTTGCGGCGCGACGATTCGCGTCTGGCTGCGGATTGGCAAGCGCTTTGCGCACTGGAAGAGCAGTGGCTTACCGCCCCGGTGCCGAGGGCGTGACGCTGCGGTTGCTGCGCCGGCTGCTGGTCGAAGACCAGAGCGGCGCAACCGCCATCGAATACGGTTTCCTCGTCATGCTCATCTCAGTGGCGATCATCGCTTCACTGCACACCTTCACTAATGAGTTCATCAACACGCTGAACATTTCCAGCAATGGCATAAATCAAGCGCAATGAAATACATGGGGATGAAAATGCAGGTCGCAAAAGAAATACTTCAACGGCTGATCAAACATCACGCTGACCGGTATGAGCGCGCTCTGGCCATGCTGGAGGAAGCGTTCGGCCACTACGAAGCAGGGCATATATCGATCAACGCGTATCTGGAAGCCGTGTGCACGATCGACCAGGATTTCCGCCGGGAGCGCGCTCTGTGGCTCAGTCTGTGTGACTGGTCTCTGGCGCTGCGCTGGATCAATCGCACCGAGCGGCGTGCGTTCGTCGAGACTTGCGATGCACTCGACTGGTGCCGGAACTGGGCGATCCGCCAGCGCGGCGTGGATGTGAGCTCGTGTCTGGTGAGCTTGGGTGCGGGCGTGGAACCGGGCTTCGGTCCGGCGCTGGGCATGGCCGCATGATGGACCCTTCCGCCAACATCCGCTTGCCGGAGGAATGCGGGCAATGACATCCGCCAAGAACCGGGGCAACCAGGCGGGCAACCGCCGCCGCCATCAGCGCGTCGAAGCCGAACAGAGCCTGATCCTGATCTCGGTGGCGAGCCGGATCGATGGTCATCTGCGCGACCTTTCGCAGCTCGGCGCCCGCGTGAACCTGCGCACGGCGCCGCCGCGCAAAGGCCGCGATGTCCTGCTGCGCTGGGGCTCCCAGGAGATCTTCGGCCAGGTGGTGTGGACGAGCGGAAACGAGGCGGGAGTCGCCTTTCACAAGCCCATTTCGGCCGAGGAACTGGTCGAAACCGTTGGCGGCGAAGTGCCGGACCTGCTGCCGGCCGGACGCAGGGTGCTCTAGCGCCGATTGACGAACTGCGCAAAACCCAGCATGAGCGCCGCTTCCGGCATGCCCGGGGGCGGTTAGCTCAGTTGGTAGAGCATCTCGTTTACACCGAGAGGGTCGGGGGTTCGAGCCCCTCACCGCCCACCATGTTTGTCAGCATCTTAATGGTCGTTTTCCGACTGAGATTTCAGATGTTAAGTGGTTCAGCAAGCACATAGCTGTCACGATAACGTCCTCCGGTCTGACGTCATTTGTCCGCGCAATGCCGGTTCTGTCAGGCGGCGGATCACCACACCATGCGCTGCGCAACCGCGTCGAGCAGCTGCAGCAGGGTCCCTTGCGAGCGCGGAGCAGGGCAGGCTGTCCGTCGTGGCCATGCTTATGGTGCCACTCCGCACGCTACCAGTCGGCTGCCCGAAGCCCATCCGTCCCGGGGGTATCAACCAATTCGGTTATTGACACGGATCGGGACGAACGACACTGCGCCGTGTGGTTCCCGGTGCGGCGCCCCTTGGCGTGTCGTTCTGGAGCTTTCTGCGGACAATGAAGATCACCCTGTATCGGGACCCGGCTGACCTGAAGCACACGATCGACGCTTGGGAGAGCCTCTATCGCTGCCATGGCAACCGCTCTCCCGCAACAAGTCCCCGATACTGTCTCTTGGCGCTCGAACATGCACGGCGGGAAGAGGCCTCGCCACTGGTGATCGCCGCAAGCAGGGACGGCGAACTGGTGGGCATCTGGCCGATGTGGCTTGTCCGGGAACGGCGGCTGACGGTCGGCCGCCATGTCGGAATCGGCTCGAACGAGGAGTATGCAGAGCCGCTCGCGGCGGACACCGAGGCCATGGAGGCGATGCTCGATGCCGCGCTGGCGCTCTGCGATGTGCTTGCGATCAACAATGTTCGCTCGGATTCCCTGCTTCTGCGCCGGAAGCTCGGTTGGCTTTCGCACAAGACGCCGATCCTGTCCCCGGTGACGCGATGCGGTGCCGCGCCTTCATGGGAAGCATGGCTCGCCGAGCGGACACGCAATTTCCGGCAAAGCCTGCGCGGGCAGCGGCGCAAGCTGGAAAAGCAGGGCGTCACGCACATCGGCGCTGTCCGACGCGTGGAGATCGACGATTTCGTCGAATGGATGATCGAGACCAAGTGCCGGTGGCTGTCGAACCGTAGCAAGAAGATTGCCGGCTGGCTCCAGCAGCCGGAATCGTGGCGCTTCGTAAAGGCGGCACTCGCCGACCCTCGAAGCAAACTCGTCGGTCACGCGATTTCGCTCGATGGGCAGTACATTGCCGGTGCGCTGTGCCTTTCGGGCAGTGTCCACGAATACATGATCACCGCCTACGACCCGGCTTTCGCGTCATTCTCGCCGGGCCATGTGCTCACCGGTCACTGCGTCGAGCAAGCCATCGCGGATGGCAGTGATTTCGATTTCCGGATTACGCACGATGCCTACAAGCTGCGCTGGATCGACGATTACGACCGGCGGTACTCGCTGATCATCGCCAGCACCGTGCGCGCCATGCCCATGCTGGTCCGCCTTTATTTCGCGAGCTTGCGCAAATGGCAGTCCACTGTGCGCAAGGCATTGCTGAAAAAAATCAGAGCGCGATAACCGACAAGCTGGCGAGTGCCCCGCTCCATAAGGTCAGGGATCTGGCGTGGTGTGCGATCTCACTGATCGCATCGGACCGTGCCATGAAAGCGCCGGCGGCAGTTACTTTACACCGAGAGGGTCGGGGGTTCGAGCCACTCACCGCCCACCATGTCTGCGGCAAGCCCCTGCCTCAATGCACCGTATCGGCCAGCATCGCATCAGTGCGCGGGCCAGACCAATCGTGCGAGCCGATCATGCGCCAGACCTCGCGACCTTGCGCGTCGTAGAGCACGGTCGTGGGCAGGACGCCGGTGCTGTAGTGCTGGCTGAGATTGTTGTCGGGATCGAGCCAGGGCGCGAGATGCGTGAGCTTGCGGTCCTTGAAGAAGGCGTCGACAGCCTTTGCCTGGTCCAGGTCCTGCGAGACAGTGAGGACCTGAAGTTTGCCCGCCTTGGCGGCGGCGAGGGCATCGAGCGTGGGCATTTCAAGCACGCAGGGGCCGCACCAGGTCGCCCAGAGGTTGATCAGCAGCGGCTTGCCCTTGAGATCGAGCGTACGGACCTTCTTGCCCGAGGGATCGGTGAAGGTAAAATCGGGGAGCGCGGCGCCGCGGCTCGAGATATCGAGCGTGCCGTTGAAGGGCCCGTCGCCCTCAGCCGGGGCGGCAGCGGCTGAAGCCGTGCTCTGCGGTTGCGTGTCTGCCGGGGTTTGCCTATCGCACCCGGCGAGAAGTCCGCTGGCAAGGAGCGCCAGGGGCAGCATGATCAGGACAGGCGGACGCGGCGACATGAGCGGCAATTCAGGCTCCAACCAGATGTGGGGCGGGCGCTTCGCGGCGGGCCCTTCGGCCGTGATGCGCGAGATCAACGCCTCGATTCCCTTCGACAAGGCCTTGTGGCGGCAGGACATCGCTGCGTCAAAGGCCCATGTGGCCATGCTCGGCGCGCAGGGGATCGTGACGGCGGACGACGCGGCGCTGATTGCCGGTGGCCTCGATCAGGTTGCGGCGGAATATGAGGCGAGCGGGGTCCCCGAGAACTGGGACCTTGAAGACATCCACATGACGACCGAGAGCCGCCTTGCCGAGTTGATCGGCGCTGCTGCAGGGCGCCTCCACACCGCGCGCAGCCGCAACGATCAGGTGGCGACCGATTTCCGGCTGTGGGTGCGCGATGCGGTGGACCAGACGGGCGCGGCGCTGGAGGCCTTGCAGATCGCACTGGTGATGCGTGCGGGCGAGCATGCCGCGAGCATCATGCCAGGCTTCACGCATTTGCAGACCGCGCAGCCCGTCACGCTGGGGCATCACCTGATGGCCTATTACGAGATGATCGGGCGCGACCGATCCCGCTTTGCTGCTGCGCGCACCCGGATGAACCAGTGCCCGCTGGGCGCGGCGGCGCTGGCGGGGACGGGCTTTCCGATCGACCGGCACGCGACGGCCAAGGCGCTGGGATTCGACGAGCCGACGGCGAACAGCCTCGATTCGGTTTCGGACCGCGATTTCGCGCTCGATTTCCTGATGGCGGCGGCGCAGTGTTCGCTGCACTTGTCGCGCCTTGCCGAAGAATTCGTGATCTGGGCGAGCCAGCCCTTCGGCTTCGTGACGCTGCCGGACAGCCTTTCGACCGGCAGCTCGATCATGCCGCAGAAGAAGAACCCCGATGCGGCGGAGCTGGTGCGCGGCCATTCCGGCCGGATCGTGGGGTGCCTGACGGCGCTGATGATCACGATGAAGGGCTTGCCGCTGGCGTACTCAAAGGACATGCAGGACGACAAGCCGCCGGTGTTCGAGGCGGCCTCGCTGCTCGCGCTGTCGATCGCGGCGATGACCGGTATGGTGGCCGAGGCGACCTTCCGCACGACACGCATGCGCGCGGCGGCCGAGCTGGGCTATGCGACGGCAACCGATCTTGCTGACTGGCTGGTGCGGCAGGCGAACATTCCCTTCCGCGAGGCGCACCATATCACCGGCTCTGCGGTGAAGCTGGCCGAAAGCCGGGGCGTGGCGCTCGACCAGCTGGCTTTGGCGGACCTCAAGGCGATCGATCCGCGGGTCGACGAACGCGTGTTTGCCGCGCTTTCGGTCGAGGCGAGCGTGGCAGCGCGTGCCAGCCATGGCGGAACCGCACCGGTTGAGGTATTGAAACGCGTCGCCGAGGCGCGCCTTGCGCTGGGGCTGTCAAAGGACACCGAGGCTTGATGCGCACGCTTCGCAACCTGATCCTGCTGGCCGGTCTGGCCACTGCGCTCGTGGGCTGCGGCGCGCGGCGCGAGCTGCAGCCGCTGGCGGGGCGAGCCTTGCCCCCCGCGCCGTATGGCCGTGAGGATAAACCGAGCGCGGATGCCTTGCTCACTCCGCCGGTGCAGGCGAAACCCCAGCGCAACATCGAGCTGCGCAGCCGCTCTGAGGACCGCGAGGACGATCCCTTCGACCTCCCCCCCGAGGAATAAAGTCTTTCTCTGGTCAGCGACCGGACCCCAGTTCCAGGAATTCCCGATGGATCATTTCGAATATCGCGGCGGCGTGCTTCATGCCGAGGACGTGCCGCTGCCTGTGATCGCCGCCGAAGTCGGCACGCCGGTCTATGTCTATTCGCGCGCGACCCTGACGCGCCATGCGCGGGTGTTCCGCGATGCGCTTTCGGTGCTGCCGAAGGTGCACCTGGCCTTTGCGGTGAAGTCCAACCCCAACCTTGCTGTGCTCAAGGTGCTGGCGGCGGAAGGCTATGGCGCCGATGTCGTTTCGGCGGGGGAACTCGACCGTGCGCTGGCGGCAGGAATTCCGGCGGCGGACGTGGTGTTTTCGGGCGTGGGCAAGACCGCGGCGGAAATGCGCCGGGCGCTCGAGGCGGGCTGCGGGCAGTTCAACCTCGAGAGCGAGGAAGAGGGCGAAGAGCTGGCCGGGATCGCGCATGCCATGGGGCTGACCGCGACGGCGACGCTGCGGATCAATCCCGATGTCGATGCGGGGACGCACGCCAAGATTTCGACCGGCAAGGCCGAGAACAAGTTCGGCGTGCCCTATGACCGGGCGGGCGGGATCTATGCGCGGCTCTCGGCGCTGCAGGGCCTGGAGATGCGCGGCCTTGCTCTGCATATCGGCAGCCAGCTGGCGAAGCTCGATCCGCTGGAGGCAGCCTTTACCAAGGCCGGGGCGTTGATGCAGGCGATCCGGGGCGAGGGCCACAGCGTAACGCATATGGACCTCGGCGGCGGGGTGGGCGTGCCCTACAAGGCCGGCGAAGTGTTCCCGCAGCCCGCCGAATATGCCGCGATGGTTGCTCGTGTGACGCAAGGCTGGGACGTCACCCTGATGTTCGAACCGGGGCGGCTCATCACCGGCAATACCGGGGTGCTCCTCACCGAAGTCGTGCGCGTGAAGCAGGGGGCGCTGCATCCTTGGGTGGTGGTCGATGCCGCGATGAACGATCTCGCGCGCCCGGCGATGTATGATGCGTGGCACGACTTCAGCGCGGTTGCGCCTAAGGGCGAGACGATGATCGCGAACATCGTCGGCCCGATCTGCGAATCGAGCGATACATTTGCCATGGCGCGGGACATTGACGTGGTGGCGCGGGGGGATCTGGCGGTGTTCCGCACGGCGGGCGCTTATGGCGCGACGATGGCGAACACCTACAACTCGCGCCCGATGGTGCCCGAGGTGATGGTGGACGGCGCGCAGTGGGCGGTGGTGGCAGACCGGATCGAGCCCTCGACCATTCTATCGGCAGAGCGCGTGCCGGCCTTCCTGCTGTGAGCCTGACCAGCCTCCCCTTGTTTCATCGTCTTGCCGGGCAGCCGGTCGTAGTGCTGGGGCACGGCGAGGCGGCGGAAGCGAAGCGGCGGCTGGTGGTGCGAGCGGGCGGCAAGGTGATCGAGGACCTCGCTGAGGGCATCGACGTGGGCGCGCGGCTGGCCTTCATCGCGCACGAGGACGCGGGGGCCTGCGCCGCCGATGCGATCCGCGCGCGTGGGGCGGGGCTGCTCGTAAATGTCGTCGACAAGCCGGCGCTCTGCGATTTCACCACACCTTCGATCATCGACCGCGCGCCGGTGATCATTGCGGTGGGTACGGGCGGGGCTTCGGCCGGGCTCGCCAAGGCGCTGCGGCTGCGGCTGGAGCGGCTGCTGCCGCAAGGGCTGGGAGCCTTGGCCGAGGCGCTCTACGCCGCGCGCGAGGCAATGCGGGCGCGCTGGCCGACGGGGCCGGAGCGCCGCCGGGCGCTCGATGCGGCCTTGGAGGAGGGCGGGGCGCTCGATCCCTTGCGCGGGGGTGACGCAGCCGGCGTCGAGGCCTGGCTGGCCGGCGGCGGCGATGGCGCGTCCGGGCGCTTCACGATAATGCTCCGGTCTGCCGATCCCGACGACCTGACCTTGCGCGAGGCACGGCTGCTGGGGCAGGCCGATGCAGTGGTGGCGGGGCCGCAAGTGCCGGCTGCGGTGCTGGCGCGGGTGCGGGCGGACGCGGCGCGGATTGCGCCGGGCGGAGCTGAGCCCGAGTGCGGGATCGTGGTGTTGATCGAGGGGGCCTGACGCTCGCTCGGCAGCCCCATTCCTTCGTCATTGCGAGCGTAGCGAAGCGATCCAGAGCGGTTTGCGTGACGCTCTGGATTGCTTCGCTACGCTCGCAATGACGAGGTTTTTGGGGCTTTGGGGGATTGTGTCGCCTGGGCTTTGCGGGCCAGTACGCGAAACGCGTCGCTCAGTCCGGCGCGACGACGTGCGCGAAGAGGCGGTCGAGATTGAGCTGGAGTTCCTGCACGGCCAGATTTTCGGCGTTGCGCGCCAGGCCGAGCGGGAGGCTCATGCTCTGATACATGGCCGAAGCCTCTGCGCTGCTCAGCAGGCCGCGTTTGTGCAGAATGTTGGCGAGGGCGACAATTCCGTTGATGGCGGAAACGTCCGACGCCTCAAGCGCCTCGATCAGATGAGAAACCTGTTCAGGCACTGGGTAAGGGGGTTGTCGCAATCCGCTCCAGCCGGGCGACTTCGCGGTTGTTGGCGACTTCGCGAAGCTGCTCGGCCATGGCGCGCCAGGCCTTTTCGGACCGCAGCGCGCGGTCGCGCACGTTGTCGAGCAAGGCGCCCGACGCTTCCTTGGCCGCCTGTTCGGCGCGTTCGATGAGGAATTCGTAGGACAACGCCATCAACATCGACTCCGGGTTGGAGGGCAAAAGAACAAGAGGGCTAGAAGAAGGCGCCCGCAGCAGCCGGAAGGACCGGCTGCTGCGAGCTCGCCTCGATCAGTTCGCGGTCGCGAGATTGATCGCCGATTCCTTGCCGTTACGACCGGTCTCGACGTCATAGCTGACGCGCTGGTCCTTGCTCAGCGTGGCGAGGCCAGCGGCCTGCACGGCAGAAATGTGGACGAAGCTGTCCTTGCCGCCGTCATCCGGCTGGATGAAGCCATAGCCCTTGTCTTCGTTGAAAAACTTCACGGTTCCGATAGTCATGGTCGCTTCCTTTCAAGAAACGGAATGACCGCCGGCAAGGCTGCCGGCGGGGTCGTGCGTCTGGTCGTCACTTGAAAGGAAATCGAGGGGGTCGGAGGTGCGGGAACCAGGTCCCCTCGCCTCAAATCAGAACGTCGATGCCCGTCTCACTTCAACGAGAGCAGCATTGAAAAACCGGCGCTTGCCGGATGAAAAAGCCAGACATCTTGAAAAGGAAAGGATACTGCCAAAGCAGCGATCAAATTCCGTCGCAATCGACGAGAGGCCTAGCATATGTAGAACGCTTGGCAAAAATTGCAAGGCAATTCGGGCAAACCGCCAGCAGATCATGGCCCTGCTGGCGGGATTCGAGTTGCTATTGCTCAGTTTTCCTTGGGCGGTGCGAGCAGGAAATTCATCCAGCTACTCGCGACCAGCTTGCTGCGGTCGCCCTGCCAGGCCTCGACCCGCACGTTCGCCACGCGGCGCCCGGCGCGGATCACCTCGCCGCGCGCAAATGTGCGTTCCTGCACACCGCCGCGCAAGTATTCGATGCTGATGTTGACCGGCTTGATGCGGGAATCGCTGCCCAGCCGATCCAGCTCGGCGCGCAGTGCGGCGTGGGCGGCCATTTCGAGCAGGCCGCCGATTGCGCCGCCGTGGAGGAAGCCGGGGCGGCCCTGCACGCGCTCGGCAAAATCCATCGCGATGACAGGGGCACCGTCCTCGATGTGGTCGACTTCCATGCCCATGGTGCGGGCATAAGGCGGGAGGCGATAGTCGCTCATGGCTTCGACCACCCCTCACTGCTCACCAGCATGAAAATGCCGGCAGTGTGCGCGACCGGATCGGCGATATCGCCATCGTGGGCGATCCCCCGAACGAACGCCATCGAGCGGCGCACCTGATAGCATTCGGCGCGGGCGATCACCGTCTTGCCCGGAGTCGCGGCGCGCACATAGTCGATGCGCAGATCGAGCGTGACTTGTGGATTGAAGGCGCCCTGCCGGGTCCAGACCGACATCGAGGTCGCGTTGTCGAGCAGACTGATGATCGGGCCCGAGGCGAGCACGCCGGTTTCCTCGACGCCGACGAGATCTTCGCGCCAGGGAAGCGCGAGCTCGATCCAGTCTTCGCCGTGATCGTGGTATTCCATGCCGAGGAAGCCCGTGTGGCCTGCGCGCGTGAACCAGCGGGCGCCGCGTTCGGGATCGAACACGAAGCCTTCGGGCATGATGGTCTTCATCAGGCCGGCGGCCTTGTCATCCTTGCTCATGACAGCCGTCCTGCCGGGGTGCGGCCTTGGTGACAACCATCAATTGCGGTGCAGGCTCAGAACGCGCTGCCAACCATGGCATCGAGCGCGCCTTGGAGGATGAGCGCGGCGGCGTGCGAATCGATGCGTTCGGCCCGGCGGGCGCGGCTGAAATCCTGCTCGATCATGGCGCGTTCGGCGGCCTGCGTGGTCCAGCGTTCGTCCCACAGCAGGATCGGGAGGCCAAGATCGGCAAGGTTGCGCGCCATCGCGCGGGCGGCCTGGCTGCGCGGGCTCTCGCTGCCGTCCATGTGCAGCGGGAGGCCGATGACGAGGCCCTTGACGCTGCGGGCCGCGATCAGCGCGCTGAGTTCGGCCTTGTCAGCCGCAAACTTGCGGCGGCGGATCGTCTGGCCGGCAGTGGCGAAGCGCCAATCGCGATCACACAGCGCGACGCCGATGGTCTTGGTGCCGGGATCGAGGCCCATCAGCGTGCCGCCTTCGGGCAGCGCGTTGCGTAGCTCGGCGGCGCTGGTGGTGATCATTGGGCCGGCGTGAGCAAGGCCGCCTCGCGCCTGGCGACGTCAGCGCGGACATTGGCCCAGAACAGCGGGATGTCATAGACGTGGTAGTTGTTGCCGGGCAGCACATAGGGGCCGAGTTCGGGGCCCTCGCCAATGAGGAGCAGGCCGGACCTGGCCTCGCAGCGGGCGGGAACGCCGAGATTGGTGAGCTTGCCGGTGGTCAGGTCGCGCGCCGGGACCATTGTGCCGAGATTGGCGGTGCCAGGCGCATCGTGCGCGGCGCCCCCGTTCAGCGGGTTGGTACACAAGATCGGCTCGGGGCCCTTGGGCTTGCCGTCGAGCCCCGGCTCGGCGCGGTTAGCGCCCAGCATGAGGCTTGCATCGGGCGGATCGGCGAAGCTCAGCCAGCTCATCACGCAGCCCGTCTGCGCAGGCGCGGTGCAGGCGGGAAAGCCGGTCGCGGGCAGATCGTGCGCGGGGGAAACCGGCCAACCGATCACGTAGGCAGCGACGATGCGGCGGGCGAGCGGCGTGCCTTTCACCTCGTCCCTCAGCAGGTGCAGGAGGTGGAGTGCGCCCTGGCTGTGGCCGGCGAGCACGATCGGCGCGTCGGCGGGCACGGCGGCGAGGAAGGCGTGGAAGGCGGCGCGCACGTCGGCATAGGCGACTGCGCGGGCTTTCAGCGTCTCGGGCCGGTTGACGAGGAAGCTGCCGAAGGCGGCCTGCCGGTAATAAGGTGCGAAGACCGCGGCCTCGCCGTTGAAGGCGCTGGCCATGCCGCGCACGAACAGCGACGTGCGAAAGCGCGAATCCTTGTCCTCTATCGCGCCGTTCCAGTGATCGCGCGCGAGGTAGCTTGTCGGGTGGATGAAGAAGACATAGGCCTTGCCCAGCGGCGCGGTGGGCGTGCCTTCGGGCCGATATTGCGCGGGATCGTTGGCGGTGCCGGGACGCGCGACCCACATGGCGGGCTCGTCATAGGCGCCCGCGCGCAAGGGCTGCAGCGTCTCGAACGGAACGCGGGGCACGAAGGCGAAACGCGTGAGCTCGGCCGACCAGATGCGCAGCGCCAGCAGCGCGGCGATCACCATCACGATCAGCAGCGCGATGAAGTAGAGGAACTTGCGGGCCATCAGGTGCCTATTCGGCCGCTTCGTCGCGGCGGGTGTTGTGCTCTGCCTGTCGTTCGAGCGCGATTTTGAGCATGACCACGAGCGGGTCGGCCAGCGCAAGGCCGAGGATGCCGAACAGCACGCCGAAGATCAGCTGCGCGCCGAGGACGAGCGCCGGGGCAAGATCGGCGGTGCGCTTGGCGACCATCGGCACGATCACGTTGCCGTCGACCGTCTGCACCACGACATAGACGACGATGCAGTAGATCCCCATAGCCGTTCCGCCCGAGAATCCGACGAGGATCATCAGCACGCCCGAGATCGGCGCGCCGATATTGGGGAGAAACACGAGGAGGCCGGTGAGCAGGCCGAGCAGAGCGGCCATCGGCACGCCGTAGACCGCGAGCGCGATCCACGTGGCGACGCCTTCGATCACCATGCCGAGCATGCGGCCTGCCAGCAGCATGCGCAGCGTGCGGCCCATGCGGTGCGTGGTGCCGTGAAAATAGGCGCGGCTTTCGGCGGGAAGCAGCCAGGCAAGGCCGCGCTGGTAGAGATCGGGCTCGAGCACGAAGTAGATGCCGAGGATCATGATGATCAGCAGCGTGGTGACGCCGCCGAACAGGCCGCCCAGCGCTTGCGTAACTTGCCCCACGCCGCCGAGCAGCTGCTGGAGCAGGCTGCTGACATCGCTGCGGCCCATGGTGAGGCCATGCGCAGAAGCCCAATCGAGCCCGCGCTGCGCTTGCCGTGTGACGAGCGGCGGCATTTCGGCGGCCTGCGTCATGATCTGGCTGCCGGCGAATTCGACCACCCAGCCGATGAATGCGACTGTGAGCAGGAGCACGATTGCCACGCGCCAGGTCCGCCCGATCGGGAGGACGCGGGCGAGCAGCCGTTGGCCGCCATCGATCAGCATGGCGAAGACGAAGCCGCCGAAGATCACCAGCAGCGGATGCGCAAGATAGACGACGAGCGCAGCGAGCGCAGCCATGCCGATCCACACCGCCGCGCGCTTGGCTTCCTGCCGGACGAGATCGTCGCGGATGTCAGTCGGCCCGGCGCCGTGGCTTCGGCTGTGGCTGTGGTCGGTTGCGGCGCTGCTCGGTTCGTCGCTCATGGCTTGGCTGGGGCCCTTTGCGGCAGGATCATCGGGCGCAATTTCAGCGACGCGCGGCTGCCTCGCAAGGCGCCATACCAGGTCATCGGGTTCCAGGTTTCGGAGCCATCGAGCGAATACGTGATAAACTCCGCCCGGCCGCCGATATCAGCGAGCGGGACCGGTCCGCCGAGACCCTTTTCGATGACCGGCGCGCGGCTGTCGGCGGAGTGATCTCGGTTGTCGCCCATCAGGAAGGCATAGCCCTCCGGCACCTTGGTCTCGGGATAGTTGTCGAGCGGCTGCTGGCGGTGGTCGATGATCCGGTAGGTCGCACCATTGGGCAGGGTTTCGCGGAAGATCGGCAGCTCGCAGTATTGCTTGCCGTTCGGAGCGCGGAACTTGAGGCCCGGGAAGTCATCGGGATCGCAGGGCTGGTTGCGATCGACCGGCAGTTCGAGGGGGCTTTCCGCGATCTGCGGCACGGGCTTGCCGTTGAGGATGATCTGGCCGTTCACGACGGCGATGCGGTCCCCCGGCAGCGCAACGACGCGCTTGATATAGTCCTCGTCCCGGTCCGGCGGGACGACAATGACGATATCACCATAGGCCGGCGTCGCAGGCAGGATCCGCGTCTTCGAGCGCGGCAGGAAATGCATCGAGGCCGAGACCCACGACCAGCCGTAAGGGTACTTCGAGACGACCAGCTGATCGCCGACGAGCAGGTTCGGCATCATCGAGATCGAGGGGATATAGAACGGCTTGGCCACGAAGCTGTGGAAGCCGATCACCGCGAGCAGCATGAGCAGCAGGCCGCGCATCTCGGCGAGCCAGTTGGTTCCAACAGGCTCGGCAGGCTTGCTGGCGACCGGCTGGGGTTCGGAGGTGGATACGGTCTCGGGAAGGTCGCTCAAACAACACCTGCTGGAAGGGGGCGCGCTTCGATCACGACGAAGGCCTGCGCCCAGGGATGATCGTCGGTAAGGGTGAGATGGACCACCGCTTCGTGGCCCGGCGGGACGATCGCGGCAAGGCGCGCGGCGGCACCGCCGGTGAGCGCGAGCGTCGGGGCCCCGGAGGACGCGTTGACCACGCCGATATCTTTCATGAACACGCCCGCCTTGAAGCCGGTACCGACGGCCTTGGAGAAGGCTTCCTTGGCCGCGAAGCGCTTCGCCAGCGTGCCGGCCTTGGTATAAGGCCGCCGCGCCGCTTTGGCCTGCTCGAGCGGGGTGAACACGCGTTGCTCAAAACGCTCGCCGAAGCGGTCGAGCGAAGCCTGAATGCGCTCGATATTGCAGAGGTCGGAGCCCATCCCGATGATCACAGGGGTGTTCCGGTCATCACTGCCCACCAGCAGTAAAGTGTAAAAAGCAGGGTGACCAAGATTACGGCCAGCCCTGCTTTCTGGTAAGAACTGATGTACGAAAGCCAGCCCAAGAACAGACCCGCAAAATAGACGCCTGTGATTGTCAGCTCCTTGCTGATCTGGAAAGCAAGCGCATTGAGACCAACGAGGAACCAAACCGGCAGCTGGATGACCACAGCTATAAAGACCGGCCAGAAGGCGAACCTCATCATGTTTGGCCTCACCGCGCGGCGTCCATCAGTTCGCGCATCTTGAGCACAGCAGGCGCCAGCCCGGTGAAGATCGCCTCGCCGATCAGGTAGTGGCCGATATTGAGCTCCGCCAGCTGCGGGATCGCGGCGATGGCGCTGACGTTTTCGTAAGTCAGGCCATGGCCGGCGTGGGGCTCGATACCGTTCTTGGCAGCGAGCGCGGCCATGTCGGCGATGCGCCGGAGTTCCACGGCGCGGGCCTCGCCCTCGGCGTGGGCATATTCGCCGGTGTGAAGCTCGACCACCGGCGCGCCGAGCTGCATTGCCGCTTCGATCTGGCGCGGTTCGGGCGCGATGAACAGGCTTACGCGGATGCCGGCTTCCGCAAGCCGCGTGACGATGGGGGCGAGGCGGTTGTGCTGCCCCGCCGCGTCGAGCCCGCCTTCGGTGGTGCGCTCCTCGCGCCGTTCGGGCACGATGCAGGCGGCGTGGGGTTTGTGCTTGAGCGCGAAGGCGACCATTTCCTCGGTCGCGGCCATCTCGAAGTTGAGCGGCAGGTTGGTCGCGGCCTGGATGCGCGCGATGTCCTCGTCGCGAATATGGCGGCGATCTTCGCGCAAGTGTGCGGTGATGCCATCGCCGCCGACTTCGGCGACGATCTGTGCCGCGCGCACCGGATCGGGATGATCGCCGCCGCGCGCGTTGCGGATCGTGGCGACGTGATCGATGTTGACGCCCAGACGCAACCGGGGAAGCAGGCGCGTGGGCGCATGCACGCTCATCACGCAGCGCGGCTCCCGGGCTTGATCGCCGGGGTCGCGGCGAGTTCGGGGGGAAGTTCGTAGGGCGCGTAAGTCGGGAAGTTGAGGCTGACGAGCGGGTAGAACGGGACGCCGAGGTCCACCGTGCCAGCCGAGCGGTCAACCAGCGCCGCGCCGGCTACCACGATACCACCCGCCGCCTCGATTGCGGCAATCGCCTCGCGGCTGGAGAGGCCGGTGGTGACGACGTCCTCGACCATCAGCACTTTCTCGCCTTCCTTGATGGAAAAGCCGCGGCGCAGTTCGAACGTGCCGGTCGGGCGTTCGACGAACATTGCCTCGACGCCGAGCGCGCGGCCCATTTCGTGGCCGATGATCAACCCGCCCATGGCGGGGGAAATAACCTTGCCGATCTGTTGGCGCAGTTCGCGCGGCAGGGTGGCTGCCAGAGCAGCGGCGAGGCGCGAAGCGCGCATCGGGTCCATCAGGACGCGCGCGCACTGGAGGTAGTGTGCGCTGTGGCGGCCTGAGGAGAGCAGGAAGTGCCCCTCAAGCAAGGCCTCGCTGGCGCGGAATTCTGAAAGGATCTCGTCTTCGAGCATAAGCGTCTCATCTTGGGCGGACATCGGGGGCCGCGGGCGGTGCTTCAAGGGTGGGTCCATAGCGAAGGCGGGCTCGCGGCGCTACGCCGGACTTGGGACATGACCGGGTGATTCCGGTTATTCGCTTGCGCCTTAGGACTTTAGGGCAAGCCCCATTGCCCCAAAAAAAGGCGCAGAGGCGCTTGAGGCTTGCGGCGAGCGAGCGTATAGGCCCCCTTGAATTTAGGGAATTGGGGTGTGGAGTGTCGGGGTAAATGCCCGGCGCAGAAGCAAAAAATCGAGAGCGGTATACCATGAGTCTTTCCCATGTTGCCCGCGCCGTGACGGGCGCGATCCGGACTTTCAGCCTTGCGGCCGCGCTTGTGTTTGCGCCTCAGGCCATGGCGGCAGCTGCCGCTCCGGCGCCTGCAGCCGCAGCTGCTCCGGCTCCTGCCGCTTCGGTCGCGGTTGCGCCGGCGCCCGGCGCGAGCGCCGCTCCGGCTGCTGCTGCCGCGCCCGTCGACAAGGGGTACTACACCCCGATGCGGCCGGTTGCCGGCAAGGGTCAGCCGGTGGCGAAGGCCTGGACCTTCCAGGATCAGTATTCGCCGACCGGGCAGGAAGCGCTCGCGATGCACGACTACCTGCTGATGCCGGTGATCGTGGTGATCGCGCTCTTCGTGCTGCTCTTGCTGCTTCTTGTGATCGTGCGCTTCAATCATCGCGCGAACCCGGTTGCTTCGAAGACCAGCCACAACACCACGATCGAGATCATCTGGACGGTTGTCCCGGTGCTCATCCTCGTCGTGATCGCGGTGCCCTCGATCCGCCTGTTGGCGCACCAGTATGCGCCCGCGCCCAAGGGTGCGCTGACGGTCAAGGCCACCGGCTATCAGTGGTACTGGGGCTATACCTATCCCGACAACGGCGGCTTCGAGGTGATCTCGAACATCCTGCCCGACGCCGAAGCACTGAAGCGCGGCGAGCAGCCGCAGCTGGCGGCCGACAACCGCATGGTCGTCCCCGCCGGTGAGCCGATCCGCCTGCAGACCACTGGTTCGGACGTGATCCACTCCTTTGCCGTGCCCTCGCTGTGGTTCAAGCTCGACGCTGTGCCTGGCAAGATCAACGAGAAGGTGCTCTTCATCAAGGAGCCGGGCGTTTACTACGGCCAGTGCTCCGAGCTGTGCGGCGCGCGCCACGGCTACATGCCGATCGTGGTCGAGGCCCTGCCCCGTGCCAAGTTCGAAGCATGGGTGAAGACCCAAGGTGGCACGGTTGGCCCGGCCGCCGGCGCCACCACCACAACCGCGGCGGCCGCAGCGCCTGCCAAGACCACGCCCGCAGCGTAACGATTTCGAGGACAAGGTTAGAACCATGGCCAGCATTCCCGCCCACGAAGGTTTCGACGCGCACCACGAGGCGCACGACCATGACCACAAGCCCGCGTTTTTCGCGCGCTGGTTCATGTCGACCAACCACAAGGACATCGGTACGCTCTACCTGATCTTCGCGATTTTCGCGGGAATCATCGGTGGCGGCGTCTCGGGCATCATGCGCGCCGAACTCGCGCATCCGGGGATCCAGTACCTCGGCTGGTGGACCCACTTCCTGGGTGGCAATGATCAGGACTTCAACGCCACGCTTCACATGTGGAACGTTCTGATCACCGCCCACGGCCTGATCATGGTGTTCTTCATGGTCATGCCCGCGCTGATCGGCGGTTTCGGAAACTGGTTCGTGCCGCTGATGATCGGCGCGCCGGACATGGCCTTCCCGCGCATGAACAACATTTCGTTCTG
>CAILIO010000197.1 GCA_903834285.1 uncultured Sphingomonadales bacterium
ACATAGCGAGCTGTTTCGGTAAAGCGCGGCGGGTGCGGCTGCGCCGATAGGGGATGGGAAAGAAGGGAAGATGCGAGGGCCATCGCTCGCGCGCTCCCGGGTGTTTTTGGGGTAATTTGAAGGCGAGAGCGGCAAACTGCGCTCAATCGATGTGCCCTGCGGCCCGCAGCATTGCTGCCTCCTGCTCATTTTCGGGTCGATACGACAGGAACTCCCGCGATCCGAAAGTTAGGCTCAGCTGCAACATGAGATCGCGGTCAGTTTCGGAGTAAAGGACTGCAATCGACTTGGGCGAGAGAATATCGCGAGCGCCGCCGTTGCGGCGAATGCGTTTCATAAAGTCATCCTGCTTCGCGATGCTGGCAATGAGCACGCGAGAAACAGGTGTTTTGAGACAGCTTTCAAACAGGATGGCGAGGCGGGCGGTGCCCCCTTTCGGCTTCATGATCTGATCTCGCAGATCCGTGCTGATGACCGACCAGAAATTGGGCGTGTAGGGAAAATCCCGAACCATCCACCAGATGTTGCTCCGCCCTGCGGCCGACAGCGTTGTCTTCTTGTCGCGGTTCAATCCTGTTGTGAGATAATCTGGCCTCGCGCGGCATAGTCCGACGGCACAGACCGAGGTCAGCTCATTGACGCGCAGAAGAATGCAAAGCCGATCAATGGCTTCAGGCGGGATCATCCAACCAAACTTTCCGCCGATAGTCGATTTGACGTCTACTTCTTCCCCGCCGATCATGAGATCAAGCACAACGCCGTGCGGAACCTGCAACCAATCGCGCAGCAAAATCTCGAACTTGGTGCCGAGATAGGTTTTTTCGGTCTTCTCAAGCTCGCTGAGCAGAAACCGGCCGGTTCGGGCGGTGTCGATGACCTCGTCAATTGCAGACCGGAAAAATGATCTCAGGCGCTCTTCGAAAAGGGCTTGCCCGCCCACTGCCCGCAGCAGGTTCCTTTGCAGCGCATCGAGGTCGGCGAAGTCCGGATGCGTTGCAGGTAGAGGCAGAGAGCCCGGAGCGAAGAGCGTCATTATGCCACGGCTTTGACACTGAACATGCGTTGGGCCGACAGTGCGATCCGCAGATTGTTGGCAACCGCCTTTGCGACGGGCGGCGGAAAGGCGTTTCCGACTTGGCGATAGGCTGTGGTCTTGCGGCCATGGAATTGCCAGGTGTCAGGAAAGCCCTGCAGGCGGGCGACCATCCGGACAGTGAGGCGGGGCATGCCGACAAAATCCGCTTCGGGTGCGGTTTCGGCCAAGGACCGGCCTTCAACGCCAAGCACGGCCCATGCCTTGCGCGCGCGTGTCGGGCCAAGGTCTGGGCCGCCGTGTTTCTTCGATCCACCGACAATTGTTGGCGCAATATCATTCGCGCCGCGTGCCCAGCGATCAGCACCGGCCCAGCCGTTCGCGCCCATGAGATCGCGCAGAACGTCACCGACCATGGGCGGATTGTGCGGCAGCACGTCGGGCCAGTCAAACAGGTCGGTCATACTTTCGCGGAGCGCAACGATCACAACGCGAGGCCGCAGCTGCGGCACTCCGAAATCCGAAGCATTGAGCAAGCGCCAATCGAGCTTGTAGCCAAGCTTCTTGAACTCCGACTTCAGAAACAGGCGATAGTCTTCAAAAACGGGCGACAAGAAACCGCGCACGTTTTCGATCATGACCGCCTTGGGCTGGATTTCGTCGACCAGGCGGATGGCTGCCGGAAACAGATTGCGCTCGTCCCGGTCGCCCAATTGCTTGCCGGCCACCGAGAAGGGCGGACAGGGCAAGCCGCCGGCGAGGAGGTCCATCCCCTTGTAAGGTCTACCGTCAAACGCATTCATATCAGCCGTATGAACGGCCCAGTGCGGGCGGTTGAGCTGCAACGTCCTGGCGTAGTCCGCTTCGAGTTCAACCAGCGCCGAATGACGGAATCCTGCCATCTCAAGACCGAGAGCCTGTCCGCCAGCGCCTGCGCAAAACTCGATGGACTGCATCGCAAAACCGCTCCTTTCGCAAAACGTATGTTCACATCCTGTTCCTGTCAACGCGGGTCAAGTTGAGTTTCCCCAACTTCGGAAGAACTTGCGCGGACTTTGGTGCAGCATTGTGGCCCGCTCCAAACACAGAAAAAGGGCCGGAAGGTTTCCCCTCCGGCCCCCAATCTTGTCGGCTAGGTAAGCTTCGGACTTAGAAGTCCATGCCGCCCATGCCGCCCATGCCGCCGCCGGGCATGCCGCCCATGGCGGGCTTGTCGTCGGGCTTTTCGCTGATCGCGGCTTCGGTCGTGATCAGGAGGCCGGCGACCGAGGCTGCGTCCTGAAGCGCGGTGCGCACGACCTTGGTGGGGTCGATCACGCCTGCGGCCTTCAGGTTTTCGTAGGTATCAGTCGCAGCGTTGAAGCCCTGGGTCTGATCGCCTTCGCGCAGCAGGTTGCCCGAGACGACCGCGCCGTCGTGGCCGGCGTTCTCAGCGATCTGGCGGATCGGTGCGAGAATGGCCTTGCGGACGATGTCGATGCCCTTGGTCTGGTCGTCGTTGGCACCCTTGAGGCCTTCGAGCGCCTTGGTGGCATAGAGCAGCGCCGTGCCGCCGCCGGGGACGATGCCTTCTTCGACCGCCGCGCGGGTGGCGTGGAGGGCGTCGTCAACGCGGTCCTTGCGCTCCTTGACTTCGACTTCCGAAGCGCCGCCGACCTTGATCACGGCAACACCGCCGGCCAGCTTGGCCAGACGTTCCTGCAGCTTTTCGCGGTCGTAATCGCTGGTGGTGACTTCGATCTGGGCGCGAATCTGTTCGACGCGGGCCTTGATGTCTTCCGCCGAACCAGCACCATCGACGATGGTGGTGTTGTCCTTGTCGATCGTGACCTTCTTGGCCTGGCCGAGCATGGCGAGCGTGACGCTCTCCAGCTTGATGCCGAGGTCTTCGGAGATCATTTCGCCGTGGGTCAGCGTGGCGATATCGCCCAGCATGGCCTTGCGGCGATCACCGAAGCCCGGAGCCTTGACCGCAGCAACCTTGAGGCCGCCGCGCAGCTTGTTGACCACGAGGGTGGCAAGCGCTTCGCCTTCGATGTCTTCGGCGATGATCAGCAGCGGACGGCCGGTCTGCACCACAGCTTCAAGCACCGGAAGCATCGCCTGAAGCGACGAGAGCTTCTTTTCGTGGATCAGGATGTAGGGGCTTTCCAGCTCCACGGTCATCTTGTCCGGGTTGGTGATGAAGTAGGGCGAGAGGTAGCCGCGGTCGAACTGCATGCCTTCGACGACATCGAGTTCGAATTCGAGGCCCTTGGCCTCTTCGACGGTGATCACGCCTTCCTTGCCGACCTTGTCCATCGCCTCGGCGATCTTCTGGCCGACTTCGACGTCGCCATTGGCCGAGATGATGCCGACCTGGGCGATTTCAGCGGTGCCGGCGACCGGGGTCGAGCGGGCCTTGAGATCATCGACAACCTTGGCGACGGCGAGATCGATGCCGCGCTTCAGGTCCATCGGGTTCATGCCGGCGGCGACCGAGGTCATGCCTTCGCGCACGATGGCCTGGGCCAGCACGGTGGCGGTGGTGGTGCCGTCACCTGCGAGGTCGTTGGTCTTCGAGGCCACTTCGCGCAGCATCTGCGCGCCCATGTTCTCGAACTTGTCCTTGAGCTCGATTTCCTTGGCGACGGTGACGCCGTCCTTGGTGATGCGGGGCGCACCGAAGCTCTTGTCGATCACGACGTTGCGGCCCTTGGGGCCGAGCGTGACCTTGACGGCGTCAGCGAGGATATCGACGCCGCGCAGAATGCGCTCGCGGGCGTCGCGGCCGAACTTTACGTCCTTGGCTGCCATGATGATTTCCTTGTGTTTGAAAGGGTTGATTCAGGAAAGCCGGGTGATCAGCCGATCACGCCGAGGATGTCCGATTCCTTCATGATCAGCAGGTCTTCGCCGCCGACCTTGACTTCGGTGCCCGACCACTTGCCGAACAGGACGCGATCACCGACTTTGACGTCGAGCGGGGTGATCGTGCCGTTCTCGGCGCGGGCGCCTGAACCGATGGCGACGATTTCGCCTTCAGCGGGCTTTTCCTTGGCGCTATCGGGAATGATGATGCCGCCGGCGGTCTTTTCCTCGGCTTCGACGCGGCGCACGAGCACGCGGTCATGCAGCGGACGGAAAGTCATGGGTTTCTCCCTAATCCTATGAACAGAATATCGCTTGGCACTCTCAGTCCGAGAGTGCCAGCAAGCCGCATATGGGTTTGGGTAGCCGGAGCGTCAACCGCCCGCGCCAAAGAATCTTCAGACGGGAAGCAGCCCGAGCGCCGCCCGGCGGTACCATCGCCAGAGGAGCAGCGCGGCCACCACGATGAGGCCGACGGCAAGGCCGATCCACACGCCAAGGCCCTGGAGCGGCGTCATCTGGCTGAGCCACAGCGCGGTGCCGATGCCGGGGATCCAGTAGCCGAACAGGGCAATGCCCATTGGCACGCGCGTATCCTGAAGGCCACGCAGCAGCGCCGCACCGACCGCCTGCGCGCCGTCGAAGACCTGGAAGGCGGCGGCCACGATCATGTATTGCGTGGCGAGGTGGACCAGCCGTGCGTTGGCGGGATCGGCGGGGTCGATATAGGCAGCGAGGATCAGGTTCGGGAAGACCAGCATCAGCGTTGCCATCGCGGCCATGAACCCGACGCCGAGCGTCACGGCGACTTGTCCTGAGCGGGCGATCGCGGCGTTGTCCCGCGCGCCGTAGGCAAGGCCGACGCGGATCGTGGCCGCCTGGGACACACCGAAGGGAACCTGGAAGGTGAAGGCGGCGAACTGCAGCGCGACAGTGTGCGCAGCGAGCTCGACTTCGCCGATGCGGCCCATCAGGAAGGCCGCGCCGTTGAACATGCCGGCCTCGGCAATGATCGTGGCGGTGATCGGCAGGCCGATGCGCAGCACATCGACGAAGCGCGTCCAGTCGGGCCGCCACCATCGCCCGGCAAAGCGGTACCGGCGCAGGCGCCGGTCGGTACGGATGACGAGGCAATAGGCGCCGAGCATGAACACGCTGGTTACGATGCTGGACAGCGCCGAGCCGGTAAGGCCGAGCGCCGGGGCGCCGAACTTGCCGAAGACGAAGGTGTAATTGCCCAGCGCGTTGACGCCGACGGCGAGGCCGTTGATCGCAGTGCCGATATAGGGCCGGCCAAGGGTCGAGACGACCGTACGCAGCAGCGAGGCGAGTACTGCAGGAATGGCCGCCCACATCAGCACACTTAGGAACGGCACCGCGAGCGCGACCACTTCCGCGCTCTGCCCGGTCGCGCGCATTACCGGCCCGCCGAGCAGGCATACGCCCATTGCGCCAATGCCCGCGATCACGCCCGCCCAGCCGGTCATCCGCACGGTGCGGCGCACCTCGCGCACGGCGTGGCGGCGGGCACCGATTTCGGCGGCGATCAGCGGGGACGCCGCACCGACAAGCCCCGAAAGGCTCCAGATGAGGAGGCCGAAGATCGAGACCGCGAGCGAGGACGCGGCCAGCGCGGCCGGGCCGAGCCGGGCGACAAAGATGACGTCGACCGCGAAGACCGCCATCTGCAGCAGGCTCGCGCCCACAAGCGGTGCGGCGAGGCGCAGCATGGCGCGCCATTCGTCGATCCAGCGGGTGGGTGGGCGCTCGAACATGGGGTCGCCATAGGGGCTGTGGCGCGCAAAGAACAGGTGTTGTCGCCTTGCGGACACGACCCTACGTTTCTGCTTTTAGCGGGGAGGGGCTTGGGAATGACGACGGCCGCAGGGGAGAAACGTTCGGGTGACAGCGCAGTCGTCGTACTGGTGGGGCTGCTGGGCCTCGCGGTCCTGCTGAACTATATTGATCGCGGCGCCATCGGTGTTGCCGCACCGCTGATGAAGTCCGAGCTGCACCTCACCGCCACGCAGTTCGGCATCGCTGTTTCGGCCTTCTTCTGGATTTATGGGCCTGCGCAGCCGTTTGTCGGGTGGCTTGCGGACCGGACTTCGGTCTACCGTCTCTATGCTATGGGTGTGGCGGTGTGGGCGGCCAGCACATTGCTGACCGGCTTTGCCGGAGGCCTGATCGGTCTTGTGGTCCTGCGCATGGTGCTGGGGCTGGGCGAGAGCTGCGCTTTTTCGGGAAGCTCCAAGATGATCGCGCGGCATGTTCCACCCGAGCGGAGGGGCCTCGCCAACGCGGTGGTGGCGGCTGGCATCGCGCTGGGGCCGGCCATTGGGACACTGGGCGGCAGCGCTATCCTTGCCGGTTGGGGCTGGCGGGCGATTTTTTTCGTGTTCGGCGCGGGCACCTTGCTGTGGCTCGTGCCGTGGTTCGGGGCCGTGCGCGCCCTGCCCAAGGGCCGGGAGACCGAACCGGCCGCTGCGCGGCTGCCCTATCGCCAACTGCTTTCGCACAAGGCGCTGTGGCTGATGGGTCTTTCCCAGGCGACGGCCAACTATTGCGCGTTCTTTGTCGTGGTATGGCTGCCGCTCTATCTTACCACAAGCCGGGGCCTTTCGATTGCCACGATGGCCGCATTTGCGACCGCGACATTCGTGGTGCAGGCATTGTCGTCGCTGTGCTGCGGCCAGCTTTCGGATCACTTCCTGCGGCGCGGGCACGATGAAGGCAAAGTCCGCCGCCAGTTCGCGATCGGTGGGCAGATCGGCATGGCCATCGGCGTTCTGGGCGTTGCCTACGCTGCCTCGCCCGCCGCCGTGCTGGGCTGGCTTTTGCTGACAGGCGCGGCGATGGGCATCGGCCCCACCATGGTCATCGCGATGGGCCAGATCTATGCAGGGCCCCGACTGGCCGGGAGCTGGATCGGCTGGCAATCCGGCATCGCCAGCATCTCGGGCGTTGTCGGGCCGATCCTGACGGGCGAGATCGTCGATGCGACCGGCTCGTATGTGGGCGCGTTCGTGTTTGTGGCCGGGGTGAGCGCGGTCGGTGCGCTCTTGTTCCAGTTTGCGCTGCCCCCCGTGCGACAGATCGAATTTGCCTGAGCTGCCAAACAAAAAGGGCGGACCTTGCGGCCCGCCCTTTCCGTGACGCGAATGCTTCAAGACACCCGCGAAACTTTGAAAGCTTACTTGATTTCGACGGTACCGCCGGCAGCTTCGACCTTGGCCTTGATGTCCTCGGCTTCTGCCTTGGTGACGCCTTCCTTGATCGCCTTCGGGGCGGCTTCGACGAGCGCCTTGGCTTCGGTCAGGCCGAGCGCGGTGATGGCGCGCACTTCCTTGATGACCTGGATCTTCTTCCCGCCGTCGCCGGTCAGGATGACGTCGAATTCGGTCTTCTCTTCGACCACGGCAGCGGCTTCGCCGCCACCGGCGGGCGCAGCAACGGCAACGGCAGCAGCAGCGCTAACGCCCCATGCTTCTTCGAGAGCCTTGGCGAGGTCAGCGGCTTCGAGAACGGTGAGCTTCGAAAGTTCGGCAACGAGATTGGCGATATCGGCCATGATGATAACTCCTCAATGTGGTTTGCCCGGATGGGCGAAAGATTTGAAAAACAGATCTGAGACTGCAGTCGCTTGCCTGGGCGCTTACGCGGCGTCCTTCTCGGCGTAGGCGGCAAAGACGCGGGCCAGCTTGGCCGCCGGAGCGGTCGTGAGCTGGGCGATCTTGGTCGCCGGAGCCTGAATGAGGCCGATGAGCTTGGCGCGCATCTCGTCGAGCGAAGGCATCGTGGCGAGCGCCTTGATTCCATCGACGTTGAGAACGACCGCGCCCATTGCACCGCCAACGATTTCGAGCTTGTCGTTGGTCTTGGCGAAATCGACGATGACCTTGGCGGCCGCCACCGGATCCGCCGAAGCGGCGATGCCGGTGGGACCGGTGAAGAGGTCAATCATGCCCTCGTACGCGGTGCCCTTGGCGGCAATCTTGGCCAGACTGTTCTTCGCAACCTTGAACGAAGCGCCCGCCTCGCGGACCTTGATGCGCAGGGCAGTGGACTGGGCCACCGTCATGCCGAGGTTGCGGGTGATGACCACCGTGCCTGCCTCGTTGAACACCTCGGTCAGGAAGGCGACCGATTCGGCTTTCTGCGAACGATCCATGCCATACTCCTTCACATGTGGCCGAAGGGGGCATGCCCCGACGACCGGCTACGTTTGTCCGAGGCGCAGATGCGCCACGGGCGAGTCCGTTGAAGGGGGAAGGAGTGTGCGGCGCAACCGCACAATTGGCTGGCGTTCCGCATGGGAGCGGATCATCAGGCCGAGGGCGCTTGCGGCGCCCGGAAACTCTTTTCCCCGTCTAGGCTGGGAATTAAGCAGGAAACCTGCACCAACTGTCTCGGACGGATGATCACAAGGCAAAGCCCCGATCTCGAGAGCTCCTTGGTCGCCAATCATGCGAAAGTCAAGCGCTTGACGAGTGGAACCAAGCAGGCGCGTCGCGCATTCTTGGTTCCGGGAGGCGTGAATGCGCTTGATTGGCTTACAGGGGTACAAGTCCATGAACGGTCAAATTTATGAGTCTGGTGAGTACCTCGAAAACAATCCCGACTGGCATGCAGCGGATGCGCCTTACAAGGCTGATTGGATTTCCGAGATTCTTCGAAAGAACGGCGTCCATCCTGATACAATTGTCGAGATTGGTTGTGGTTCGGGAGAAATTCTACTCAGTTTAGCTAAAGTTTTTCCGCACGCTAAGATGGCTGGATATGACATATCGCCCCAAGCTTACGAGATAGCCCACCCGAAAAAGACGGAAAATATCACATTCTATAAAGCAAACTATTTAGAAGAACCCGCAGTGCCAACCGATGTGGTCATGGCGATCGACGTCTTTGAACATGTCGAGGACTATATGGGGTTCATTAGAGCCCTGAAGGGCCGTGCAAAGTGGGCCGTGTTCCACATTCCGCTCGATCTGTCGGTCCAAGGATTGCTGCGGGGTAAACACACCATGCGGGCCCGCCGCGATGTCGGCCACCTGCACTACTTCGAAAAGGAAACCGCGTTGGCGACGGTGAGCGACTGTGGCTTTGAAGTCGGTGCGTGGAACTATACATTTAGCACCGAGAAACTGCCGGGAATGCCCATTCAAACCAGGCTGTTCAATCTGGTGCGCAAGAGCATGCGGTTGTTTGGTAATGATTTTGGCGTGCGGGTCACTGGCGGAGCTTCGATGATGGTCCTTGCCCGCTAGCGTTCGCGGCTTGCGCGTGACACAGGCTGAAAGCTGCCGCGAAGGGCTTTGACATTCGAAACGTCAGTCACTATCTCACGATTCTTGCCCAAGGCTTCGAGCAAGGCTGTCCCATACGCGGGGGACGGCTCAGGAAGGAAGCGGTTTCGGGTTTAGCCTGACGCGAAGATGCTAATTGCCACCGGGATTTCAGCTGGAATCCATGGGTGGTGTTCGGCGTTTTGGCTTCAGGCACCACACGCCGCGTGTGGTTTTCGCCGGGTGTCCTGCCCGGCTGATGTGACAGACAAGAGGCTGACCTTTTCATGGCTACCAAGGCAACTCCCTCGGGCAAGCCGGCACGCGCCGGTCTGAAGAAGCGCATCCGCAAGATCTTCGGCGACATCCACGAAGTGGTGCAGATGCCGAACCTGATCGAGGTTCAGCGCGAATCGTATGAGCAGTTCCTCCGCTCCGATCCCGCCACGGGTTATGTCTCGGGCCTTGAGAAGACGCTGCGTTCGGTGTTCCCGATCCAGGATTTCGCCGGCACCGCCAGCCTCGATATCAAGGAGCGCGACGGCTATGTGCTCGAGTCGCCCAAGTACGACACCAACGAGTGCCGCCAGCGCGGGATCACTTATGCCGCGCCGATGAAGGTCACGCTCAAGTTGGCGACGTTCGAAGTCGACAGCGAGACCGAGACGAAGAGCCTCATCGATATCAAGGAGCAGGACGTCTACATGGGCGATATCCCGCTCATGACCGACAACGGCACCTTCATCATCAACGGGACCGAGCGCGTCATCGTCAGCCAGATGCACCGTTCGCCGGGCGTCCTGTTCGACCATGACCGCGGCAAGACCCACTCCTCGGGCAAGTACCTGTTTGCCGCGCGCGTCATTCCCTATCGCGGTTCGTGGCTCGACTTCGAGTTCGACGCCAAGGACATCGTCAACGTCCGTATCGACCGCAAGCGCAAGCTGCCGGTGACGGCGCTGCTCTATGCGCTCGGCCTCAACGGCGAGCAGATCCTCGACTTCTTCTACCACAAGGTCGTGTGGGCACGTGCCGAAGGCGGCTGGAAGGTGCCCTTCGTACTTGACCAGTGGCGCGGTACGAAACCGGCGTTCGACATCGTCGATGCCGCTTCGGGTGAAGTCGTATTCCCCGCCGGCACCAAGATCAGCCCGCGCGCGGCCAACAAGGCGGCCAAGGACGGCCTGCAGAACCTGCTCATCCCGACCGATGAAATCTTCGGCCGCTATGCCGCCAAGGACATGATCGACGAGAGCACCGGCCGCATCTGGATCGAGGCGGGCGACGAGGTGAGCCCTGAGAATCTCGAAGTGCTCGACAAGGCCGGGGTGGACGTGCTCGACCTGCTCGACATCGACCACATGAACACGGGTCCGTGGATCCGCAACACGATGAAGGCCGACAAGGCCGAGGACCGCGACCAGGCGCTTTCGGACATCTACCGCGTGATGCGCCCCGGCGAGCCGCCGACGCGCGAGACCGCCGAGGCGCTGTTCGACGGCCTGTTCTTCGATCCGGACCGCTACGACCTTTCGGCAGTGGGCCGCGTCAAGCTCAACATGCGTCTCAGCCTCGATTGCCCGGACACCATCACCACCCTGCGCACCGATGATATCCTTGCCGTGGTCAAGGAACTGGTGAGCCTCAAGGACGGCAAGGGCGAAGTTGACGACATCGACAACCTCGGCAACCGCCGCGTGCGTTCGGTGGGCGAACTGCTCGAGAACCAGTACCGCGTCGGCCTGTTGCGCATGGAACGCGCGGTGAAGGAGCGCATGAGTTCGGTCGACGTCTCGACCGTGATGCCGAACGACCTGATCAATGCGAAGCCCGCGGGTGCCGCGGTGCGCGAGTTCTTCGGTTCGTCGCAGCTCTCGCAGTTCATGGACCAGACCAACCCGCTTTCGGAAGTGACCCACAAGCGCCGCGTTTCGGCGCTCGGGCCGGGTGGTCTGACCCGTGAGCGCGCCGGCTTCGAAGTGCGCGACGTTCACCCGACGCATTATGGCCGGATCTGCCCGATTGAAACGCCGGAAGGCCCGAACATTGGTCTGATCAACTCGCTGAGCACGTTTGCCCGTGTGAACAAGTACGGTTTCATCGAGACGCCGTACCGTAAGGTCGTCGACCAGAAGGTGACCGGCGACGTCGTCTATCTCTCGGCGATGGAAGAGCAGAAGCACACCGTGGCGCAGGCCTCGGCCGAGCTGACCTCGGACGGTTCGTTCGCGGAAGAGCTCGTCTCGGCGCGGCAGAACGGCGAATTCGTGATGAGCCCGCGTGA
>CAILIO010000198.1 GCA_903834285.1 uncultured Sphingomonadales bacterium
AGTCACCGCGCGCGAAACGGGCCTGACCGGGCAGGCCGCCGCGCTGCCTGCCGACAAGCTCGAGGCGATCCAGCGCCTGCAGCGCGCCGGGCGGCGCGTGCTGATGGTGGGCGACGGGATCAATGACGGCCCCGCGCTCGCCGCCGCCGATGCCTCGATCGCGCCGGGCAGCGCAAGCGATGTGGGGCGCCATGCGGCCGATTTCGTGTTCACCGGCGACTCGCTGCTCGCCCTGCCGCGCAGCGTTCGCGCCAGCCGCCGCACCATGCGCGTGGTGCGCGAAAACTTCGCCGCTGCGATCCTCTACAACGCCTTTGCCGTGCCGCTGGCGATGGCCGGCATGGTCACCCCGCTGATGGCCGCGATTGCCATGGCGACCTCGTCGTTGATCGTGGTGGGCAATTCGCTTCGCCTCGCAGGAGCCGCTAAATGACCTCGATCCTGATCCTGATCCCTATCGCCCTCGGCATGGGACTGCTTGGTCTCACAGCGTTTTTCTGGGCGCTGCGCGGCGGGCAGTTCAGCGATCTCGATGGCGCGGCCGCGCGCATCCTGATCGATGAGGACACGCCGCTGTGAGCCGCGCGTTCGCCCTGTTCGGCGCGCTGGCCGCCTTGCAGCTGGCAATGCCGGTTCAGGCTGCGCATCCCGTGATGGTCGCGCTGTGCGGGGGCGCGGGGCCCATTCCACTGCCGATAAAAAATAACGAACCGGACAAACAGTGTTGCAAGATTTGCCATAGCGCAATGCGCAAGCGTTCTGCTGCTGGCACGTGCTGCGCTGGAGACGACGACGACGACGAAGAGGATTCCGGGCAATGAGCGGGCCAACCATTGCTGAGCAGTTTGCCGACTGGACCTATTATCCGCAGCTGCTCGCGCGGCCGGTGCCGCGCTACACCAGCTATCCCACGGCAGCCGAGTTCGTCGACGGGAGCTTCGAGCTGCGCCAGCGTATCTCGCTCGCCAGCCTGACCGGGCCGGTCTCGATCTATCTCCACATCCCCTATTGCGAGGAGATCTGCTGGTACTGCGGCTGCAACACCGGCGCTGCCAACAAGCGCCACCGCCTGACCGCCTATCTCGAAGCGCTGCACCGCGAGATCGCGCTGGTGGCGGACATGCTCGATTCCTCGGTGCATATCGAGCACATCGCCTTCGGCGGTGGCAGCCCCAATGCGGTGCCGCCGACCGAGTTCGTGCGGCTGATTGATGCGCTGGTGCTGGCGTTCCGCTTCGTGCGGCCCGCGCTCTCGGTCGAGCTCGATCCGCGCACCCTGACGCGGGATTGGCTCACCGCCATCCGCGGCATCGGCGTGACGCGGGTGAGCCTTGGCGTGCAGACGCTGAACCCGATGGTGCAGGAAGCGATCGGGCGCGTCCAGCCGATCGAGATGATCGAACGCGCGGTCTCGGGCCTGCGCGCGGCGGGCGTCGGTTCGATCAACTTCGACCTCATGTTCGGGCTGCCGCATCAGGACGATGCCGTTCTTGCCGAAACGCTGGCGCAGAGCGTCGCGATGGGGCCCAACCGGATCGCGCTGTTCGGTTATGCCCATGTGCCGCACATGATCCCGCGCCAGCGCCGGATCGACGGATCCGACCTGCCGGACCAGCGCGGGCGTTTCCGCATGGCCGCGATGGGCGCGCGGCAGCTGATCGATGCGGGCTATCAGGCGGTCGGTTTCGATCACTTCGCGCTGCCCGGCGATCCGCTCGCCCG
>CAILIO010000199.1 GCA_903834285.1 uncultured Sphingomonadales bacterium
AACTTTGCCATCGCGCCCAGAATGCCCACCCCCAGCCCCTCCCGCAAGCGGGAGGGGAGCGGAAGCGCGGCGCGTGCATCCCCCTCCCGCCTGCGGGAGGGGTCAGGGGTGGGTCAGCGACCTAGCCTTCAGAACCGCCGCCTGAATGGCCAGCGCCACACCCTCCACATTCCCCAGAACATCGGCGTTGGTGAACCGCAGCACCCGGTAACCCGCTACCTCGATAGCGCGGGTTCTGACCGTATCCGCCTCTTGCCGCATTTCATGGCTGAACCCGTCGATCTCGATTACCAGCATCAGTTCCCGGCAAAGAAAGTCCGCAAAGTACGGACCGACCGGCATCTGCCGACTGAACTTCCCGCCAAGCTGACCGCGCGCGAGATAGCGCCACAGCAGGCGCTCTGCCGGCGTCGCCTGGTTACGTAGTGTTTTGGCACGCCCGGTATCGCGAGGTCTGAACTTTGCCATCGCGCCCAGAATGCCCACCCCCAGCCCCTCCCGCAAGCGGGAGGGGAGAAAAAGCGCAGCGCGTCAATCCCCCTCCAGCTTGCGGGAGGGGCTAGGGGTGGGCCAGCAAGGCAGCAAACAAGTAGACCGCCGGGATCTTGACAAATTAAACCAAATAGGTTAAATACCGCTCCGGATCGGGAGCAGGCGAGGCCAGCCTTCCCCCCGCTCTTCTGGCCCGAGGCTCACGCCAAAGGCCAGCGCGGTCGGTGCGGGCTGCGGGTTCAAGGCGGGGCGTCGTCCCAAGGCTTCCGCCCGGCAGATGCCGTGCCCAGTGGATCACTGCCCACGCTTCGTTCGGCCCAGTGCCCGACGAAGCAGGTTGCCGGCTGGTATGCGAGCCGCCCCTGGCATCCGGGTCTGGTCCCTTTCAGGTCGAGCCGGATCGGTTCCTGCCCCTTCCGACCATTCGCCAACGATGCAGAACTGCGACGCCCGTCCCGCAGCGCCCTCAAACGGCGCCGCACCGGCCGCGCGATCCACTTGCCTTTCCCGCAGTGCGCACTGCCGCGTGCCCAAATCCAACAGTCGGAGCACGATGACGAAAGATGAGCTCGTCGGCCCGGACTGGGCTCCGGGCCTTGGCTTTTCTTGTCTGGGGCTGCGCTGGAAGAACAGCCCAGCCCGGTGTCAAGCACGGGGCGACGAAAGGAAGAGCGCCCCAAAGTCAGCCCCGCAGCCACCCCATCATCTTCGCCAGCAGCACCACTTCCAGCCCTGCCAGAACCGCATAGACCGCCAGCCACATCAGCGGTCGCGGCACTTGGGCGAGGTCGGGCCGTCCGGCGGGATATCTGAGCGCAACCACTGTCCCCAGCGGCGGCTTCTGCACCCCGCTGTAGACGGCCTCCACCACCTCGTGTTCGGCGCCCTCGATGGTGAAGTGGTAGACCGGCGCGTAGCTGCGCGCGCCTTCGTCCCAGGTCGAGCGGTAGCCCGTCACCACCCCGTCCACCCGCACTGCCGGGCGCGTCAGCCGCACGATGTCACGGCGCGCCAGCACCCAGAGGCTGAACAGACACAGCGCCTGTCCGGCGATGAGGAAATAGAGCACCATCGCAGCGAAGATAGCACAGGCGGATTAAATCCGCGTTTCGCACCCCGCCAAACTCCCGGGGTGCAGGGGCGATGGCCCCTGCGTCTATTCTTCTTCCTTCAGCCGCGCCGCCAGCACCGCAATCTCCGCTGGCTCCAGCAGCCAGGTCCGCGTCGCACGGCCCTCCCGGTGCACCGGAACGGTCAGCAGCAAACGCGCATTCTCCCGCGCGTGCGGCTTGTAGAGCGCAAAGTGCATCGCGCATTCGCGGATCGTGCCGATGATCGGCACGCGGCCCTCCAGGTCGATCATCGTCGCGGCCTGATCCCAGGGGATATCGGCCAGAGTCGCGCCGGCCATCAGACGTCCAGGTTCGCCACGTTGAGCGCGTTTTCCTGAATGAAATCACGGCGCGGTTCGACCACGTCGCCCATCAGGCGGGTGAAGATCTCGTCGGTCACGTCGGCGTCTTCCATCTTCACCTGCAGCAGCGAACGCTGCGTGGGATCGAGCGTCGTCTCCCACAGCTGATCGGCGTTCATTTCACCCAGACCCTTGTAGCGCGAGATGGCAAGGCCCTTGCGCCCCGCCGCCAGCACTTGCGCGAGGAGCTCGGATGGCCGGGTGATCCCGGCGCTTTCCTTGGACGCAGGCCGCACGGGCGCGGGCGCTTCGGCCTCGCCCTCCTGCTCTTCCAGCACCGCCTCGGGTTCGGGGTCGGCCGCGGCAGCGCTGGTGCGCACCAGCCGCGCCGGCATGGCATAGACCTCGGCATGTTCCCCCGCAAGGCGGGCGAGCTTGCGCGCCTCGGCGCTCGACAGGAAACCCGGTTCGATCGTGTGCTGGTCGGTCACCCCGCGCCACACGCGCTGGATGCGATAGCCGCCATCCGCCGCCACTTCGGCGATCCAGCGCGCATCGTGCTCACCCCGGTCCATCCAGCGCACGCTGGCGGCTAGCGCCTCGGTCCGTGCGGCCGGGTCCATTTCCGGCTCCAGCGCGCCGGCCAGTGCCAGTGCCTCGATGATCGTGGGATCGTAGCGCTTGGGCGCGAAGGCCATCAGGTTGCGGAAGCGCAGCGCGTGCTCGACGAGGCCGGCAAGGTCAGCGCCGCTGCGCGCGCCGCCGGCGGTTTCCAGCAAGCGGCCGGCAAGCCCCGCCTCGACAAGGTAGCGATCGAGCGCCGGGCCGTCCTTGAGGTAGACCTCGCTGCGCCCCTTGGCGACTTTGTAGAGCGGCGGCTGCGCGATGAAGAGGTGCCCTTCGCGGATGATCTCGGGCATCTGGCGGTGGAAGAAGGTGAGCAGCAGCGTGCGGATATGCGCGCCGTCGACGTCGGCGTCGGTCATGATCACGATCTTGTGATAGCGCAGCTTGGC
>CAILIO010000200.1 GCA_903834285.1 uncultured Sphingomonadales bacterium
GCCGGCGGCATCGGTTCGGCGATCAGCCATGCGCTGGCAAAGCAGGGCGCCCGCCTCGCGCTGTCGGGTACCAATCCGTCCAAGTTGCGTTCTTTCCGCGAGGAACTCAACGACACGTATGGTCACGACCATGTCGAGATCACCTGCGATCTGTCGAACACCGAGCAGGTCGAGCATCTCGTCCCCGCCGCGATCGATACGCTCGGCAAGGTCGATATCCTCGTCAACAATGCCGGCATCACGCGCGACAACCTCGCCATGCGGATGAAGGACGAGGAGTGGGACGCGGTGATCCGCGTTAACCTCGAAGCCGCCTTCCGCCTCATGCGCGCCGCCTCCAAGCCGATGATGAAAGCGCGCTTCGGCCGCATCATCACCATCACCAGCGTCGTCGGCGCCACCGGCAATCCGGGACAGGTCAACTACGCTGCCGCCAAGGCCGGCCTTGTCGGCATGTCGAAGAGCCTGGCGCAGGAACTTGCCACGCGCGGCATCACGGTGAACTGCGTCGCCCCCGGCTTCATCCGCACCGCGATGACCGACGTGCTGCCCGACGCTCAGAAGGACGCGCTCAACGCGCGTATCCCGATGGGCCGCATGGGTGAGGGCAGCGATATCGGCGCTGCGGTCGCCTATCTCGCCAGCCGTGACGCAGGCTACATGACCGGGCAGACCCTGCACGTGAATGGCGGCATGGCGATGCTTTCCTGATCATCATGCGGCGCGCGCTGCTCTTTCTGGCGCTGGCCCAGCTGCCAGGCAGTGTCCATGCCCGCGCGCCGCAGGCACTCGCCTGCGCGGTCATCGCCGCGCCCGAGGGTCTCGATGCGCAACTCGCCGACAGCATGCTCACGCTCGACGAGACGAAGAGCAAATCCGCGCTGGATACGCTGCACGCCCTCGTCGATCACTGCGCCGCCGACCAGTTCCTCGGCGACAAGGAGCGCGACGCCTACTTCGGCTATGTGCTCGGCCGCATGGCGCGCGATGGGCTTGATGGCCGGCTCAAGGCGGAAGGCATCTCGTCTGACCTCATCGACAAGGCGCTCGATATCGGCCCCGGCAATGCCAACAATCCTGCGACACAAGTGACTCAGGGCGACTTGCGCCGCGTCGCCACGGCGCTCACCGAGGCGGGGCAAGATCCGGCCAAAGTAACCCCCGTCGGCTGGGGTCTGATTACCGCGTGGATCGCCGCCACCGCGCAGATGTTTGACGCGCTGCGCGTGCTGGATTGATCTGCAGGGGCAAACCCGCCGTTTTCGCTGCATTTATGCACAGCTTCGCCGCTGCGAATGCGGCTTGTGCTTGCCCGCGCCGGGGCGCGCGTTAAGGAAGGTGGTCCAGCAACAACCCGTTCCTTCGCGCGAATCCATGCGCGCAGGAATGCCAGCTAGATGGCCCTGACCGGTCCTGCATGCGGACCGGCCCCGGGCAGGGGACACGAGACGAGAATGAAGGCCACGATCGAACGCGCGACCTTGCTACGCTGCCTGTCCCACGTGCAATCGGTGGTGGAGCGGCGCAACACCATTCCGATCCTCTCGAACGTGCTGATCGAGGCTTCACCCGATGGCTCGGTCCGCCTCATGGCGACCGACCTTGATCTCCAGATCATCGAGACGATGCCCGCGCGTGAGGTGGAGCGCGCCGGTGCGATCACCGTTTCCGCGCACCTTCTGTTCGATATCGCGCGCAAGCTGCCCGATGGCAGCCAGGTCAGCCTCGATGCCGCTGAAGGCCGCATGGTCGTCAAGGCCGGGCGCAGCCGCTTCCAGCTGCCCACGCTGCCGCGCGATGATTTCCCGGTGATCGTCGAAGGCGACCTGCCGACGAGCTTCGAAGTGCCTGCGCGCGTGCTCGCCGAGCTGATCGACCGCACCCGCTTCGCGATCTCGACCGAGGAAACGCGCTACTACCTCAACGGCATCTTCCTCCACGTTGCAGACGAAGCCACGCCCGTGCTCAAGGCCGCCGCGACCGACGGCCACCGCCTCGCGCGCTATACGATTGCCCGGCCCGATGGCGCCGAGGGCATGCCCGATGTGATCGTGCCGCGCAAATGCGTGGGTGAGCTGCGCAAGCTGCTCGAAGACGTGCTAGATACCGCCGTGCTGCTCGATCTTTCGGCCAGCAAGGTGCGCTTCACCCTCGGCGGCGAACACGGCGTCGTGCTCACCAGCAAGCTGATCGACGGCACCTTCCCGGACTACAGCCGCGTGATCCCCACCGGAAATGACAAGCTGCTCCGCCTCGATCCGCGCAGCTTCTTCGAAGGCGTGGACCGCGTCGCCACGATCGCCACCGAAAAGACCCGCGCGGTCAAGATGGCGCTGGAGAATGACAAGGTTACGCTTTCGGTCACCAGCCCGGAAAACGGCACCGCGGCGGAGGAAATTGCCGCCGAGTATCGTTCGGCAGGCTTCGAGATCGGCTTCAATGCCAATTATCTCAAGGACATCCTCAGCCAGATCGACGGCGACATGGTGGAACTCCACCTCGCCGACGCCGGCGCGCCGACACTGATCCGCAAGGACGACAAGTCGGCCGCGCTCTATGTGCTGATGCCGATGCGGGTGTAATCGCCTGCGGGGAGACCAAGCCTCCCCGCAGCCGGTCGTTTCGCCTCAGATATCGACGACGATCTTGCCGAAGTGGGTATTGCTCGCCTGATGCCGGAAGGCATCGGCGAGGCCCGCCAGCGGGAAGTGGCTATCGATCACCGGGCGAATGCCGTTCGCCTCGATCCCGGCAATCATATCGAGCTGCATCGCCCGGCTGCCGACGGTGAGGCCCTGCACGCGCAGGTTCTTGAACATCAGCATTGCGGTCTGCACCGGTCCGGCAAACCCCGCCAGCACGCCGATCATCGCGACGTGGCCACCCACGCGCGCCGCCGTCATCGATTGGTCGAGCGTGCCCGCGCCGCCGATTTCGACCACGCAGTCGACGCCTTGCCCGCCGGTCAGCTCCAGCGCCTTGACGCCCCATTCCGGGACTTCCCTGTAGTTGATCAGTTCGTCCGCCCCCAGCGCGCGCATGCGCTCCAGCTTGGCATCCGATGAACTCGTCGCGATCACGCGCGCGCCTGCCGCCTTGGCGAACTGCAACGCGAAGACCGAGACGCCGCCGGTCCCTTGCACCAGCACGGTCGAGCCGGGCTTGACCGATCCATCGGCGAACAGCGCGCGCCATGCGGTGAGGCCCGCGCAGGTCAGCGTTGCCGCCTCTGCCGCCGAATAGCCCTTGGGCACCCGCGTGAACCAGTTCGCAGGTGCGACCACTTCCTCGCGCGCATAGCCGTCGATGCCGTCGCCGGGCACTGTGGTGAACGCCGTCGCGGGCGGCGTGCCGTCATCCCAGTTGGTGAAGAACGTCGAGACGACCAAATCGCCCGGCGCATGAGTTGTCACGCCTTCGCCCACCGCCACGACTTCGCCCGCGCCGTCCGACATCGGAATGCGCCCGGCGGCGGCGGGCAGCATGCCCGTTACCACCGCGAAATCGTGGAAATTGAGCGAGGAGGCGCGCAGCCGCACGCGGATCTCGCCCGGGCCCGGATCGCTGCAATCGGGCAAGTGGTCGAGATGCAGGCTGTCGAGCGTGGCGGGGGCGCCAATACGATTTGCGGCAATGGTCATTCTGCAGCCTCCAGCATTTCGGCCTGTTGCGGCCCGCGCACGAGCACGCCCGGAACAGCGCCGGTCCAGGTTCCCTTCTCAAATGTCACTTCGCCCGACTTGATCGTGTAGAGATAGCCGTCCGCCTTCTGCAGCAGGCGCTTGCCGCCCGCCGGCAGGTCGAACGCCAGCCACGGCTTGCCGAGCTTGAGTTCGTCCATGTCGATCACGTTGATATCGGCCAGCGCCCCTGGCGCGAGGACGCCGCGATCATTGAGGCCATAGAGCCGCGCGGTATCGTGGCACTGGCGCTTCACCGCCTGTTCAAGGCTGAGCCGCCCGCCGCGCTTTCTGTCGCGCACCCAGTGCTGGAGCATGAAGCTGGGCGAAGCCGCATCGCAGATCGTGCCGCAATGCGCGCCGCCGTCCGAAAGCGAGTTCACGCAATCCTCGCGCGCCTGCAAGGCCTCGAGGAAATCGAGGTTGCCGTCGGCGTAGTTGAGGATCGGCAGGTAGATGAAGCCGGTGCCCTCATCCGCCAGCATCAGGTCATAGGCATAGCTCTCGGGCGAAACCCCGGACGCTACCGCGCGCGCGGCCACGCTGGCATCGGCCTGCGGCTCATAGTCGAAGCTCTCGTCCATCTCGAACTGGCCCGCCCAGCCTTCACTGATCGCGCGCAGCAAGTGGATGATGTCGCTTGCGGGATACACGTTCGCCTCGCCGAGCAGCTGCGCCTTGAATGCGGGGTCGCGCAGTTTCGCCAGCTGGTCCTCCCACGGCAGCGCCTCAATCGCGGCCCACGAGGGGCGGAAGCGGAACGGATGCACCGTCCCACGCCAGTTCATCACGATGCCGTTGCCGCGCAGCGCGATCTGGGCGACGATATTGGCGCCCGCTGCGTTCTGCCGGGTCATTTCCTCGATCTGCTCGGAAAGCGGCAGCTCCTTGGCGATCGATTGCAGCGCGGCGAACGTGACGGGGAGCCCGGTCTCGCGGCTCAGCGCGCCCATCCAGCCGAACTCGTCCCATTCGCGCTTCATGTCGCTCGCCATTTCGAACACGCCGTGGCCCACGCGGCCCATGGCGCGGCCGATGCGGATCAGCTCCTCGGCGGTTGCGGTCGTCCCCGGCACCACTTCGCCGTCGATCGACTTGTGGATTACCGTGCGGCTGGTCGAGAAGCCGAGCGCACCGGCGCGCACGCCCTCCTCGACGATTTTTGCCATGGCTTCAATGTCTTCATCGGTCGGGATCGCGCCCGGCTTCTCTCGGTCGCCCAGCACATAGGCGCGCACGGCGCCGTGCGGCACGTGAGTCGCTACGTCCACGCTGCGCGGCAGGCGGTCCAGCGCGTCGAGGTATTCGGGGAAGCTTTCCCAGTCCCACTTGAGCCCCTCGGCGAGCGCAGTGCCGGGGATATCCTCCACGCCTTCCATCAGCCCGATCAGCCATTCGTGCCGGTCCGGCGCGGCGGGCGCAAAGCCCACGCCGCAATTGCCCATCACCACCGTGGTCACGCCGTGCCACGAGCTGGGCGCCATTTCCTGATCCCAGGTCGCCTGCCCGTCATAGTGCGTGTGAATGTCCACCCAGCCCGGCGCGACGACCTTGCCCGCCGCGTCGATCTCGCGCTTCGCGGTCCCGGTCACATTGCCCACCGCTGCGATCAGCCCGCCCTGCACGGCAAGATCGCCGGTAAAGCTCGGCCGGCCGGTGCCATCGACAATGGTCCCGCCCCGGATAATGAGGTCATAGGTCGGCATTTCTGGGCTCCTCTATCCCCGCGCAGCCGACTCATCGCGGAGGGCCGTCACGTTTAACTGCTCGATTAAGTCAGAGGAACGCCCCGGGGTCAACGCCGACGTGGCCTTGGCTCAGGCGTCGAGGAACTCGGTCAGCCGTGCGATGAAGGCATCGGGCTGCGCCAGCATGAACAAGTGCCCGCCGCCTTCGGTCATCTCCAGCTTGCTGCCGGGGATCGCGTTGTGCAGGAAATGCGCATTGGCGGGCGGGATCAGCTGGTCGTCGGCATCGCCCATCACCAGGACCGGCATGCCCAGCAGCGGCAGGAACGGCGCGCTGCTCCAGGCCGCGAAGGCCGCCAGTTGGCAGCCCCAGCCGAGCGGGGAAGGGGCCGTCGCGGCGTTTAGCGAGACACGGTCCGCGCCGCCGCCGTTGTAAAACATGGCCAAGTTGCGGCGCATCGTCTTTTCGACGGAATATTCCATCGGATCAAGCATCTGGCTTAGGATCGAGGTGTTGCCCGGGATCATCGTGCCGCCCGCCGAGGTCGCCGCGAGCACGAGTTTTCCGGTCCGCGCACGGTGCTGGAAGGCGAACTGCTGCACCACCGCGCCGCCCCAGCTGATGCCGAGGAGATCCACGCTGTCGATCCGCAGCCGGTCGAGCAGCGCGGCGAGCGTCAGCGCCATATGCGGGATGGTGTAGGGGAAGATCGGATCGGGCGACTGGCCGATGCCGGGCATGTCGAAGCTCAGGATCCGGCGGTGGGGCAGGCGGCTGGCGATCGGCTCGAGCATTTCCATGTTCATGCCGATGCCGCCCAGAATCACCAGCGGCCGCGGGGCACGCTGCGCCCCATTGCCCGGTGCTGCCGGCTGGATAGCCCCCCCTCCTTGCGCGTGCCATTGCCCCACCCGCAAGCGCCGACCGGCGACGCCGATCATCGAGAAGCTGGCAGTGGTGGCCACGCGAATTCCTTGGCAATCAGGTAAAACAACGGCTTGGCGCAGCTCCTAGCAGCTAGGTGTCGCAAGCAAAAGCAAACCTAAGGAAATCTGCGGAAAAAAGGTCCGAAACGGGACAGCGTTTAACGGTTTCTCAAAGCAGTTAAGCGCAATTGACTCATGATGAGCCAAACGCCCGGGGACCATGCCGCATCGCAGGCCGAACCGACGCGCGCTGCCCGCGATTTCGCGCGCACGCAGCGGCGGCGCGAACGCGTGCCGACGGCACCGGTCAGCCGGGCCGACGTTGCCGGGGCGGCCTTCCTCTTCGGCACTGGCCCCGGCCGAGGTCTGATCGCGCGCGAATGGCCGCACATGGCGCTACCCATGGTGCTCGGAGTCTTCGGCCTTGGACTGGCAAACTTCACGGTCCGCCCGATCATCGCGCCCTTGCTCGCGCTGCTGGCCTCCGCATTGCTCTTCGTCGCGCGCTTCACCTCGACCTACGAGGAGAGCCGCGATCACCCGACCTGGTTGCGCATGGCGCTGATGGGGGCCTCGATCGGGATTCCCCTGTTCATCTATGGGTATGCGATCGGCATGTGGGCGGGCAGCGGCGTGGTGCCCTGGGTTCAGGCGCTGGCGCTGCTGGTTACCATTTCGCTCCTCGCCACGGTGACAGAATCGGGCCGCCTAGCCGGCATGCTGACCGCCGAAGTCGCGATGTGGTCGGGGGTCACCTGGGTCACGCATCTGGCGGGCGGGATTCTCTCGCTGGTGATCGGCGCGGTGATCGCGGTTGCAGCCTACCTGCGCCAGCGCGAGATTGATCTGAAGGTGCGCCTCGCGGTCGAGGAAGGGGTCCGCATCCAGACCCGCGCCGAGGAAATCCTCGCCGACTATGAGGAGACCGGGCAGGGTTGGTTCTGGGAGACCGACCGCCGCGGCCTCATCGCCTACATTTCCCGCCCCGTCGCCGAAGTGCTGGGCAAGAAGGTCGAGGACTGCATCGGCCGTCCCTTTGCCGAACTGTTCAACCTCTCCGAGAAATCGGGCGAAGGCGAGCGCACGCTCGCCTTCCATCTTTCGGCACGCTCCAGCTTCAGCGAACTGGCGGTGCGCGCGGCAGTCTCCGACGAGGAGCGCTGGTGGTCGGTCACGGGGCGTCCGACCTACGATGCCTTCAACAATTTCCAGGGTTTCCGCGTCTCGGGCACCGATCTCACCGAAAAGCGCGGCTCGCAGGAACACGCCTCGCGCCTTGCCCATTTCGATTCGCTCACGGGACTCTCCAACCGCTTCCAGATGTCGCAAACGCTGGAGAAGATTCTCACCGCGCCGGGCGAGCAGCACCGCGCCTGCGCCGTGTTCCTCCTCGATCTCGACCGCTTCAAGCAGGTCAACGATACGCTCGGGCACCCGGCCGGCGATGCGCTGCTCAAGCAGGTGGCGCAGCGGCTGGAGCGGGTGATCGGCACGGTCGGCCGCGTCGGACGGCTTGGCGGCGACGAGTTCCAGGTCGTCCTCGCGGGCAAGATCGGGCGCGAGCAGCTCGCGCATCTTGCCGAACGGATCATCGAGCAACTGAGCCAATCTTATTCGATCGATGGCAGCCGCGTGATGATCGGCGCTTCGATCGGCATCGCGCTCGCGCCTGATGACGGTGTCACCAGCGAAGCGCTCATCCGCAACGCCGATCTTGCGCTCTATGCAGCCAAGGACGCGGGGCGCGGCCGCTACCATTTCTACGCCGCGGATCTTCACAGCGATGCCGAGGAACGCCGCCAGCTCGAGGAAGACCTGCGCGATGCGATCACGCATGGCAATCTCGAGCTCTACTACCAGCCGGTCGTGCAGACCGCGACCGAGCGGATCACCGGCTTCGAGGCGCTGCTGCGCTGGAACCACCCGCAGCACGGCTTCATCTCACCAGCCAAGTTCGTGCCCATCGCGGAGGATGCCGGGCTCATCGTCTCGATCGGCGAATGGGCGCTGCGCACCGCCTGCCGCGATCTTGCCAATTGGCCGGATGACGTTCGCGTCGCGGTCAACGTCTCGCCGCTGCAGTTCGCCAATCCGGCGCTGCCCTCGATGGTCACGAGCGCGCTAGCCTCGGCTGGTGTCGACCCCGACCGGCTCGAACTCGAGATCACCGAAAGCGTCTTCCTCGGCGATGATACCGCGACCGAGGCGATGTTCCGCGCGCTCAAGGGCATCGGCGTGCGCCTTGCTCTCGATGATTTCGGCACCGGCTATTCCTCGCTCGGCTATCTCAAGCGCGCGCCGTTCGACAAGATCAAGATCGACCAGTCCTTCGTACGCGGCGCGACGCAAGCCGGCAGCCGCAATGGCGCGATCATCGCCTCGATCGTCAGCCTGGCCGAGGCGCTCGGCATGGAGACGACGGCGGAAGGGGTGGAAACGCTCGACGAGCTCGATCTCGTCCGCATGCTCGGCTGCAGCCATGTGCAGGGCTATATTTACGAGCGCCCGCTCTCCGCGTCCGCCACCCTCTCGCGCCTCGAAACCGGTCTCATGGCCATTGCCCGCGGCCCCCGTTCGGCCCGCGCTTCGCGCCAGGCCATGTTGCGCCGCGTGGTGCTCGATCATGCCGGCCATCGCTACAATGGCACGGTGCGCAACATGTCTCTGACCGGCGCGCTGATCGAAGGGCTGTGGAACGTGCCCTCCGGCACGATCTTCCGCATCCAGCTCTCGGACGGCCACACGGTAACGGCCACATGCCGCTGGGCGAGCGACGACCGAATGGGTGTCGAATTCTCGCAGCCCTTGCGCCTCGACGAGGATGGCCGCATCGCTGCCGTGGCGATCAAGTCCACGCTTCCGCCGCCCGATCCGCTCGCAAACCAGCGCAAGGTGGGGTGAGATAGTACTCTAGCTGCGCCCGAAGATCTTCCCGATCAGCTTGCTGCCGGTTCCCAGCGGATTGCGCCGGATTTCGCGCTCCTGCTCGCCGAGATAGAGGAACACCCCGTCGCTCGCCTTCTCGGTGACATAGCCGGTCAGGTCGCGCGCGCCGAACTGTCCCGCGATCAGGCTGTTCTTCGCCGTAAACCGGTCGAGCGCCTGAAACGCCTTCACGCCTGATAGCGATTTCGACACCACCGGGGTCATCGCCGTCTGCAGGTCCGGCCCCATCGTGCGGCGGAAATAGTCTGTCGCTGATGTATCGCCGCCGGTGACGATGCCGAGCGCGTCGGTCACCGTCATGCGCGTGATCGCGGTCTTGAGGAGCGGCAGCGCCTTGCCCACCGCGCCTTCTGCCGCGGCATTGAGCTTGCCCGAAAGCCCGTCGGTCACGCCCGCCTTGTCGAGGGTGGAGAGCAATCCGTTCAAGCGGCCGAGCGGGCCCGGCAGGCCGATCCGCACGCGCGGATCATTGGCGAAGCCGCCCGGCCTGCCGAGTTGCGCAACCACCCGCTCCGCCGCTTTGCCCAGCGCGAGCTTCAGCCCGCCCGAAGCCTCGCTGCTGCTGACGCCGGGCGGCGGTGCGGTCGTCGCCATGGCACCAGTCTCGGTTCCCGCAGGCGCTGCCGGTCCTGTGCCCGTTCCCAGAATGCGCTTGAGCAAATCGCCTGCATCCTGTGCCGATTGCGCTGCGGCGCTTCCCGCCGCCAGCGCCGCGATGGCGGTTCCAATCAAGACTGTCCTTGTGCGCATGACCATGGTTCCCTCCCTGAGCTGCGGGCGCAGTCTGCGCCGCCAGGCCTCGCTAGTCAAAATGGCAATGGCGATGGCTCATCCTGACACCTAGCTCTTGGCGACGATTACCCCCACCACGGAGTTCCCCATGCCGCACACCAACCGCCGCGTTTTCATCCGGCAGTACCGCGAGGGGATGCCGCAGCTCGAAGACTTCGGCATCGAGGACGTCGCGCTTCCCGAAGTTCCCTCCGGGCAGGTGGTGGTGAAAGTCGATACGCTATCGATGGACGCGTGGATCCGCACGACCCTGACCCCGGGCAGCTTCCACGAGACCGCGCCGCTGGGCTCGACCATCCGCGCGCTCGGCGTGGGACAGGTGGTCGAAAGCGCCGATCCCTCGCTGGCCGTGGGCGACTGGGTCTACGGCATGCTCGCCGCGCAAACCCTTGCGCTGGTCCCGGCAGCGGCCATGACCAAGCTCGATCTTTCGAACAGCCTCAAGCCTGCCGACTATGTCGGACCGCTCGGCCTCACCACCGGCCTTACCGCATGGGTCGGCCTCATCGCGGTGGCAGAGGTCAAGGCAGGTGACACCGTGCTCGTCTCGGGCGCGGCAGGCGCGGTCGGCTCGATGGTGGTGATGCTCGCCAAGGCGCGCGGCGCGCGGGTGATCGGCGTTGCCGGAGGGCCGGACAAGTGCCGCTACCTCACTAACCAGCTCGGCGCCGATGTCGCCATCGACTACAAGAACGCTGACGTCGCGGCCGCAGTTGCGGCGGCGGCCCCTGTTGGAATCAACGTGTTCTTCGACAACGTTGGCGGCGAGATTCTCGACATCGCGCTGGAAAACCTCGCACCGGCCGATGCACGCATCGCGATCTGCGGCGCGATCTCGCAATATTCCGATCTCGGCAACGTGCGCGGCCCCGCCAAGTACCTGCGCCTTGCCGAGCGCAATGCCGCGATGCGCGGCTTCGTCGTCACGCACCATGCTGCGCGTTTCCCCGAAGCGAAGGCCGAGATCGCCGCGCTGATGCAGGACGGCAAGATCGATCTGCCCGAGCATATGGTCGAAGGCATCGACCACTTCGCCGAGGCGCTGCTGCTCCTGTTTGCGGGCGGCCACACTGGCAACCTGCTGGTGCGGCCCTGAGCCGCCTCGCTGCTGCACGGGGTAGACTTTAACGAGATCGTGCAGATCATCGCGCGCCACATAGGCTGATTCACCGCGTGCCGTTCGTTGAGGCCGTGGAGGCCGTTGCTGTCGGGATCGCTCTGCGGGCCGAGATAGGTCGCATCTGTCGCCCCGGTCATCATCGCGGGCACGAGCGGCACGCCGGGATAGCAAACGCCCCCCCCTCGCGCACAGCTATGATCAACTTGGTCCAAAGGCATCAGATCTGGGCCTAACCGCAAATTAATGTGCCAGACATGGTCCGGGCAGCACCCAAAGAGCAGTAGGGAGCGCGGTCCAAGCAATGGATCGCTGGAGCAGGCTGGCTGATGATAATATCTGGCCTCCCGCTGCAAAACTGTGTTTTCGCATTTTTTGCCGGATGCCGTCCACTTACCGGCACGATGCGCCAAGTTATGGAGAGTAATGGATGCGTATACTTGCCTCAACTGCAGCAATCGCCGCGCTGGCTCTGATCGCCGTTCCGGCCATTGCGGCACCCTCCGCCACGCCCGCCCCGGGTGCGAAAGCCAAGCCCGCAGCCGCAACCAAACCTGCGGCAACCAAGCCTACCGCTCCGGCGCCTGTCGCCGCGGCCAAGCCGGTCGCAGCGCCGCACCCTGCGGTTGCGGCAGCCAAGCCCGCCACACCGGCAAAGGTCGCCGCAGCCAAGCCCGCCGCTCCGGTCGCTCAGGCCAAGCCGCGCGTTGCCTCTGCCTCCGCCAAAGGACGGATGGTGCAGGCCCGGCTTTCGAACGGCAAGGTCGTTACCTATAACTGCAGCCTCCCGGGCAACGCCACCAAGGCAGCGTGCAAGTCCTGAACGCGCAGACCGCCAGCCTGATCTGCTGAAGGGGGCAGGGTTCCCGGAACCGTGCGCCCTTCAGCGGGGGGCGTGCTGCTGTAAGCCCTGTCCGCGTGGTCGCAGCGCGGCCGGGTCGTGCACCTTGCTGCCACTCTGGCTGAAAGTTTGCTGTAATCGCGGCGCAATCACGATAACCTAGACCATAGGTACCGGATTGGGGGCGATGATGCGCGGTTTGAAGGGTTGGACGGGGAGCGTTTCGCTGCTCACGTTGGCAGCAGCGGGGCCGGTTTGTGCCCAAGCGGTGGGCGGGCCGGGGCCTGCAGAAGCGACCGCGCCCAGCGAAATCCCCGGCGAAATCGTCGTCACCGCGCAGAAGCGCGCGCAAAAGCTGCAGGACGTGCCGCTCTCGATCGTCGCGCTCACCACCGAAGCGCTGGCAGAGCGCAATGTCCGCAATTTCAACGATTACGCCAAGTTCCTCCCCAGCCTCTCCTATTCGAGCTACGGCCCCGGGCAGGCCGAAGTCTATTTCCGCGGCCTGTCCAACGGCAACCGTCTCTCCACCGGCTCGCTTCCGACCGTCGGCGTCTACTTGGACGAGCAGCCCGTCACCACGATCGGCTCGACGGTCGATGTCCATGTCTACGATATCGCGCGGGTCGAGGCGCTCGCGGGTCCGCAGGGTACGCTGTTCGGCGCGAGCAGCGAGGCAGGCACCTTGCGCATCATCACCAACAAGCCCGATGCCAAGGCCTTCTCGGGCTCGGTTGACCTGACCGCCAACACCGTCGCGCATGGCAAAGCCGGCGGGATCGCCGAGAGCTATCTCAACATCCCGCTCTCCAGCCGCGCCGCGCTGCGCGTGGTGGGCTTCTATCAGTATGACGGCGGATACATCGACAATGTCCGCGCCCCCCGCGGCGTGCGCTATCCCACGTCCGGGATCGTGCGCGACAACAAGGCGCTCGTCGGCCGCGGCCAGAACTCGATCGAAGCCTATGGCGGCCGCGCTGCCTTGAAGGTCGATCTCGACGACAACTGGACCGCCACCGCCGGCGTGATGGGCCAGCACCAGACCTCGAACGGCACCTTCGGCTACAAGCCCTCGCAAGGCGATCTTTCGATCAGCCGCTTCTTCCCGGAAACGCAGTCGGACAAGTGGTATCAGGCCAGCCTCGCCATCGAGGGCAAACTCGGCCACTTCGACCTGACTTATGCGGGTGCCTATTTCGAGCGGAAGGCGGAATATACCTCCGACTATTCCGACTACGCCTATCTCTACGACACCTACTATGCCAGCACGCCCGACTATTTCGGCAACAATTTCAAAGACAACGCCGGGAACCTGATCAACCCGGCGCAGACCGTCAGCCAGAGCGAGCACTTCACCAAGCAGAGCCACGAACTGCGCATCGCCTCGCCTTCCACCGACCGGCTGCGGATCGTGGCGGGGCTGTTCTACCAACGCCAGACCAACAATTGGCGCAATCTCTATACCGTGCCGAACCTCGCGGACGCGCAGTCCGTCACCGGGTTGCCGGGCGTCAACTACGCCAATATCCAGTTCCGCACCGACCGCGATTATGCCGCCTTTGCCGAGGCCGCGTTCGATATCGTGCCGACATTGACGCTGACCGCGGGCCTGCGCGGCTACAAGTATGACAACAACGTCGTCGGCTTCTTCGGCTTCAACGCCACGCGCAGCGCGGTAGGCGAGGCGCTGTGCTTCCCGGGTACCGTCGGTGCCTATGGCACCCAGCGCCCCTGCGACAATATCAACACCAAAGCCACCGGCTCGGGCGTGCGCCACAAGCTCAATCTCAGCTGGAAGGCGGCGCCCGGCAAGCTGCTCTATGCCACTTGGTCCACCGGTTTCCGCCCCGGCGGCATCAACCGCCGCCCGACCGCGCCGCCTTATGCGGTCGAAAAGCTCACCAACTACGAAGTGGGCTGGAAGACGAGCTGGGCCAGCGGCAAAGTCCTGTTCAACGGCGCGCTGTTCCTCGAAAAGCTCAGCCAGGCGCAGTTTGCCGTCACCAGCGACCAGAACGGCATCACCGATATCGTCAATGCCGGCCGCGCGCGGTCGAAGGGCATCGAGGCAGACCTCACGGTCATCCCAGTGCGCGGACTCTCGTTCCAGGCCTCGGGCACGCTGGTCGATGCGGTGATCACCACGGACCTCTGCAAATACACCAATGCCGCGTTCGATTGCACGGTGCCGAGCCCCTCGGGCAATCCCAACGCCTTGCGCGCGCCTGCCGGCACCCGCTTTGCAGGGTCCCCGCGCTTCAAGCTTTCCGCGATGACCCGATACGAATTCAGCCTCGGGCCGTATGATGCCTTCCTGCAGGCGGCCGCGTTCCACCAATCCACGGTCAGCTCGTCGCTGGATGTGGAGGAGGCGCGCCTCATCGGCAGCCAGCCCAGCTATACCACGGTCGACCTCTCCGCCGGCCTCAGCCGCGATGGCTGGTCGGGCTCGCTCACCATCGAGAACGTGGGTGACCGGCGCGCGCAGCAGAGCCGCACCGCCACTTGCGCAATCGCGATCTGCGGACCCGGCTCGATCGTGGTCTATCCGCTGCGCCCCCGCTTCATCAGCTTGCGCGTGGGCCACCGCTTCTGATGGGAGACAAGGTCATGATCCGTTTGCTGATGGCGCTCGCGCTGCTGCTGATCCCCGCGCTCGCCCGGGCAGAGGCGCCTGCAGAGGGCCAGCGGCTCATCCTCGTCACCATGGACGGCACGCGCTGGCAGGAAGTCTTTCGCGGGCCCGACAAGGCGTTGGTGGAGGACAAGCGCTTCACGCATCCCGACATGAGGGAACTGATCGAGAAAGCCTGGATCAGCGGACCCGGCGCGAAAAAGGGCGCGGGCGGCGCAGCGCTCATGCCTTTCCTGCACAGCCTGCCCGCGCGCGGCGGCTTGCTTGTCGGTAACCGCGATGAAGCCCAGTGCATGGCGGTCACCAACCCGATGTGGTTCTCCTACCCCGGGTACAACGAGATTTTCACCGGCCGGGCGGATCCTGCGATCACCAGCAATGACAAGAACTGGAACCGCAACGTCACGTTCTTCGAATGGCTGGCGCACCGCCCCGGTTTTGCCGGCAAAGTGCTGGCCTTCGGCAACTGGGATGTCTTCCCCTATATCATCAATGATCAGCGCAGCGGCGTGCCGGTCAATCCAGGCTTTGCGGGCCGCTACCCCACCGAAACGCTGACCATGCGCGCCGCGCTCGATGCTCTGCGCGAGAAGAAGCCGCGCGTGCTCTACGTCGGGCTCGGCGATACCGACGAGTTTGCGCATATGGGCCGTTATGATGACACCCTCGGCGCAATAAACCGCAACGACGACTTCCTTGCCGAACTCTGGCGCCAGGTGGAGGCAGACCCGGTCTATCGCGGCAAGACTACGCTGATCGTCACGACCGATCATGGCCGCGGCAGCGCCCCGGGCGCCGCATGGACCGAGCATGGCAGCGCGGAATCCGTGCGGCTCGATCCGGCCGGCTTCACCATTCCGGATCCGGCCGGTTTCCCGGGCTCCGAACAGATCTGGCTCGCGGCCATTGGCCCGACGGTTCACGACGCGCCGCTGGGTGCCGCTTGCCTTGGCCAAAACCAGATCGCCGCCAGCGCGCTCACCGCACTGGGCGAGGACTGGCGCGCCTTCGACGCCGGAGCAGGGGCCCCGCTGCCGATCTTCACCCGGCGCTGAACGATCGGACCGGTCGTCACCTATCGGTCACCAAAGCGGCATAGCCTCTAGGTGATTTTGCGGAGAACAGCACAATGGCCGATCACCTCACGATTGATGACAAGGTTCTGGCATACAATGCGGTGGGCAGCGGCTCGCCGGTGGTGATCATCCACGGCGTGGGCGGCCACAAGGAAGACTGGGCCGGCGTGGCCGAAGCACTGTCCTCCAGCCATCGGGTCTTCAACATCGACATGCTTGGCTTCGGCGAATCCTCCAAGACCGGCAGCGACTTGTCCATGCCCGTGCAGGCCGATGCCGTGCGCGCGCTGCTCGATCACCATGGCATTGCCCGCGCCGACGTGATTGGCAATTCGGTCGGCGGCTGGGTCGCCGCGACATTTGCCGCGACGTATCCTGATCGCATCGGGCGCCTGATCCTGATCGACGCCGCCGGTTTTCGCGCCATGTTCGAGGGCGCACCGCCGGTTAATTTCGATCCGGGCGACGCGGCCGAGATGGACGCCCTGATCCGCTTCGTGATCAATTCGCCGGTCGCCGATACGCCCGGCCTCGCAGAACGCGCGTTCGAGGCTTACGTCGCCAGCGGCGAGAAGGCGATCACAGCCACCTGGGGGCAGAGCCTGTTTGCCTCGCCCCGGCTCGAAGAGGTGCTGCCGCGCATCACCGCGCCCTCGCTGGTGCTGTGGGGCGAAGGCGACCGGCTGTTCCCCTCCGTGCTAGCCGGGGTCTTTGCCGCGCAGATCCCGGGCGCGACCAGCCAGCTCGTGCCCGATGCCGGCCATTTCCCGCAGATCGACAATCCCGCCGCGACGATTGCCGCGATCAAGGGTTTTCTCGGCGGCTGATCCGCGCGGCCGTACGGCTACTTCTTCAGCACCGGATAGCCTTCGACATAAGTCCAGTCGTTGGCATTGGCGGGGATATGGCAGGTCTGGCATTCGGCCTTGTAGTCGGTCGTTGTGGTCGCGGCCGGCTTGCCCGCGTCAAACCACGCCCAGCCCCATCCATCACCCCAGAGCTTGTTGCCAGCATGGCTGTTCTTGCTGTCCTTGACCATGACAAACCAGCCCTTGAGCATATCGGCATGGCTCACTGTGCCGGTTGTCATCGCCGCGGTCTTGGCGGTGAACACTTCCTTCACCAGCGTGGTGCCGTCGGGGAAGTGTCCGTTCTTGCGGTGCGCCTCGGCTGCGCCGGGCGAGGCATAGACCACATGGATCTGCTGTGATCCCGGCTTGCCCTCCGCTGCGATCGCCCAGCTGCCCAGCGCCTGATAGGTTTCGCGATAGTGCTCGGGCACGTGCAGCATGCCGGCAGCATTCGCACCCGAATCAACAGCCGCGGCGGGCCCTGCCGCAGGCACGCTTTTCGTGCATGCGGAGAGGCCAAGGCCCAGCATAATCGTGCAGGCGAGGAGAGCGCGGCGCGCGCTCTGCGAGGGGAGCGCCCGCATCAGTGTTGCAACCGCGGATAGAACTGGGTCCAGACCATGTCGGTCTTGGCATTGGCGGTGTGGCAATCCGCGCAGTCCGCCGCAGGTTTCAGCTTGCCGGTTGGTGCTTTGGGCTCGCTATGATTGAAATTGAAGAAGCCCCAGCCGTGCGTTTCGGGAAAGCGCTTGCTGTCCTTGACCGAAACATCCGCGCCATTGAGCGCACCGGGGAAATAGCCGCGACCCGAAGGTTCGGTCCGCGATCCGTCTGGAAACTGCTGGGGGAGGGTCAGCTGCAGTTCCTTGAACATGATCGTCCCTTCAGGGAACGTACCGGTCTTCTTGTAGATGTCGTACGACACAGGTTCGATATAGACGTTGTGGAATTCGGGGAAATTCGCCTTGCCGTTGTTGAGCGCGTTCGGCGTGAGAGGCGAGCCGACATAGACCCACCGTTCGAAATTCTTCGGCAGCACCAGTTCACCGCTAGCGGTGAATTCGGGAAGATAGCGCACCGGCCCTGTGGCGTGGGTATCACTTGTCGGAGCCGGTCCCGACGGGGCGGTCTTGCTACATGCTGCCAGCGACATGGCTATCGCGGCGCAGCAAAGGGGGGCGAGGATGCGCATAAATCCGTCTCCAGCCACACCATTGGAGCAAGGTGCGTTGGCGTGCTTGTCTGCCGCAAGCTCACCCCGCACAATCGCGCGCCGGCTTTTTGGGACGAAGGGTGTGTCTTTTGGGACGTTGGCGCGCGTTTACACCCACCCAGGTCAGGCGCCTACTTCCGCCGCACCCACTTGAGATCGTAATCCGTTGTCCAGGTCTTGCCGCCGTCCTCGGTGCCGGTAGCAAGCTCGCGGATCGTGCCATCTGCCATCAATGAAAGCGTCCAGTGCCGCAGCCGCACCTTGCCGCCCGCCAGCGGCTTCTCTGTTACGTAGAGCATCTCGCCCGGCTTCACGAGATTGCCGCGAAAACTTGTCGCCGCGCCGTTATCGGTGGCCCAGGTATAGCCCCACGATCCCAGCAGAGCCGAATAGTTGAACAGGCCGATGCCATTGCCGGTCGGGTGGCCGTCTTTCTTTGTCCAGTGCTCCTCGATCGCGCAATCGTTGAGGATCAGCGTCATCGTCACTTCATCGGTCTTCTTGTCGCCGGTATAGACGTCCCAGCTGCCCAGCGTGAAATCCTGTTCGCGGAACTTGGCATCCTTGCGGCAAGTCTCGGCGGGGTTCGACGGCGCTTGGGCTGCGGCGGGCACGACAAGAAGCAAGCCCATGAACGAGGCAAGCGTGGTGGCAATCAGCGGGCGGGGCATGGAAGGTCCTCCTGAATGGCTCGGCACAATCAGGCCGCAATTTGTCCGATTGCGCAAGAGCGTATGATGATTACAAATCGTGGCAAGAGGAGCCCGCGCGCCGGGCCGGATACATTGGGGGACAGCAGATGGCGGAATGGTCTGACAAGGAACTGGGGCTCCACCTCCCCATCGCGCGGCGCGATTTCATCGGCGGCGTCGCGGTCGGCGCGGCGCTCGCCGCGGCGCCCTCCGCGCTCGCCCAAGCCGCTTCGGCGCCGGTCTCGGCTGACGCGGGCAGCGCCGACTATCCCCCGCTGAGGCAAGGCCTGCGCGGCCAGTATCCCGGCTCCTTCGAAGCCGCCCACATGGCACGCGACGGCGATTTCACCGGCGCGCTGGCTGCCGATGACAGCGGCGAGCACTATGATCTCGTCATTGTCGGCGGCGGCATCTCCGGGCTCTCGGCGGCTTATTTCTACCGCCAGGCGCTGGGCGACGACCGCAAGATTCTCATCCTCGACAACCACGACGACTTCGGCGGCCACGCCAAGCGCAACGAGTTCCACTACGAAGGCCGCACGATCCTGGCCTACGGCGGCACGATGAGCATTGAATCGCCGTTCCCCTACAGCTTCACCTCGAAGAAGCTGCTGGCCGATCTCGGCGTCGATCTGACCAGCTACGAGCGTTACGAAACCAAGGCCTACGCAGGCCTCGGCGCGGCGACCTTCTTCGACAAGGAGCACTTCCTTGCCGACAAGCTCGTCACCGGCACCGGCGACAAGCCCTGGCCGCAGTTCTTCGAGGAAGCCCCACTCAAGACTGCCGTCAAGGTGGACCTCACCCGGCTCTACTCCGAGAAGCGAAACTATCTTCCCGACCTGACGCCCGAGGCACGCGCGGAATACTTGCGCCACATCAGCTATCAGGATTACCTCGTGAAACACGCTGGCGTCCTGCCGGACAGCCTGCCGTTCTTCTTCGGCCACTACTTCCGCAACAATAAGCGCGTCGATACGCTCCCCGCGTGGGAAGCCGCGCTCGGCGGGCGCATGCCGGGCTTTGCGGGCATGGACCTGCCCGAGCAGATCACCGCCGAGGCGCAGCATTTCCATTGGCCTGACGGCAACGCCACCGTCGCCCGTCTCCTTGTCAGCCGCCTCGTCCCCGGCGTGTTCCCGTCAGCCAAGCTCGATCAGGAAAGCATTGTGCTCGCGCCCGCGCGCTATGCGGCGCTCGACAATCCGGCCAACGCCACCCGCATCCGCCTCGCCAGCATGGTCATCCGCGCCGAGCACATTGGCAAACCCGCGCGCCAGACCGAGAAGGCCGTGCGCGTGGTCTATGTGAAGGATGGCAAGCGCATTTCGGTAACCGGCGCCAATGTCATCATGGCCTGCTTCAACATGGTGATCCCGTTCATCGTGCCCGATCTGCCCGCCGCGCAGAAGGAAGCGCTGCACTACGCCTCGAAGGTGCCGATGCAGTACACCAACGTGCTGGTGAAGAACTGGCGCCCCTGGGCCAAGCTCGGCGTCAAATCGATCGGCGCGCCTAATGGCTACCATATCGGCGCTTCGCTCGATACGCCGATGAAGATCGGCGGCTATGCCAGCGCGCTGACGCCGGACGAGCCGGTGGTGATCCACATGGTGCGCAATCCCAACCAGCCGGGCCTGCCGCGCAAGGAGCAGAACCGCCTCGGCCGCGCCGCCATGCTGGCGGAGGAATACCCCACCATCGAGCGCGAGATCCGCAGCCAGCTCCAGCGCATGCTCGGTGGCGCAGGCTTCAACGCTGCGCGCGATATCGCCGCAATCACCGTAAACCGCTGGCCCCACGGCTATGCCTATACGTACGACACGCTCGGCGATCCGGATGTGCCCGATGAACAGCGCCCCCACGTGATCGGCCGCCAGACCTTCGGCCGCATCGCCATCGCCAATGCCGATGCGGCCGGTAGCGCCTTCACCAACACCGCCATCGACATGGGTGAACGCGCCGTCGAGGAATGCCTGATCAGCCGCGGGCTGATCTGAGGCAATGATCGAACTCTACCACTGCCACAACGCCCGTTCCTTCCGTGCGCTCTGGGCGCTCGAGGAGCTGGGCCTCCCCTACACACTCCACATGCTCCCGTTCCCGCCGCGCATGCTGGTGCCGGAATACCTGGAGCAGAACCCGCTCGGCACGATCCCGCTCATGGTCGACGGCACCACGCGGATGACCGAATCCAGCGCCATCCCGCAATACCTCGCCGCCCGCTACGGCCCCGGTTCGGCCAATTCCGGGCTCGCCGTCACGCCCGACGAGCCCGACTACGGCCTCTGGCTCGATTGGCTCCACCGCAGCGAGGCGACGCTGACGTTCCCGCAGACGATCGTCCTGCGCTACACCCGCTTCGAACCCGACGAGCGCAAGCTCAAGCAGGCGGCCGACGACTACACCCAGTGGTTCTTCTCCCGCCTCAAGCATCTCACCCGCGCGCTCGAAGATGGCCGCGAATGGCTCTGCGCCGGGCGCTTCACGATGGCGGACATCTGCACCGTTTACGCGCTCCTCCTCGCGAAGGATCTGGGGCTCGACTACAAGTTTACCCCCGCAATCAACGCCTACTGGGACCGCGCAACATCGCGCCCTGGCTACATGGCTGCGCAGGCTGCGCAAGACGCGGGCTGATCTTCTCCATCAAGTAATCTGCGTCAAACTCCGCCGCTACGCTGATCCCGATATTGACAGCCTGAGGGTCTTCGCCAAGATTTAGGCCGGTTCCGGGGAAGCGGGGGCGAAATCATGGATGGCAGTGTGAACGATATTCGCTCAGGCATTGCCTATCCCGATTTCGACCGCGCGCTTCCACAAGATCGCACCGCCGTGTTGATTGCGATCCTGCTGCTGTGGTTCACGATGCTGTCCGGTTTTCTGCCCGACATGCTCGACCATGCCGGCGACCCGACCGCCAAGCCCTATGAACCGGTCACGCATCTTCATGCCGCGCTTTCCGTGGGCTGGCTTGTGCTGATGACATGGCAGGCGGCGCGCGTTCGTATGCAAGATATGGCCGGACACCGGCGCGTTGGCCGCCTGATCGGCCGCCATGGCGCTGGCCTTGACTGTGACGGCGCTGGCCACGGTCTGGGCGGCCGACCGTGCCCGCCTCGGGACGGCGGATTTCGTGCCGGCGCGGCTGTCGTTCCAGCTTGGCCATGCGATCCCCTTCGCGGTGCTCACCGGGACCGCATTCCTGATGGTGCACCGGCCTGGCGCGCACAAGCGCCTGCTGCTGCTGGGGCTCATCGCGGTGACCGACGCTGGATTCAGCCGCTGGCTCGGCGATCCGATCAAGGATCTGCTGGGGCCATCGCCGACCACGCAGATGCTCGTCCGTTTTCCCGTCGCATGGTCCATGCTGGCCGCCATGGCGGGCTACGATCTTGCCCTGCGGGGCCGGCTCCATCCGCTCTATCTGCCGGCGACGGGCCTGATCCTCGGTACAGAACTGCTGGCGCTCTGGCTGTTCTATCAGCCCTGGTGGCCGGGCCTCGCCATCCGGCTGCTGGGCGGCTGACGTTCGGCTGCCCCCGTCGTACGCCTGCCGCCAACCCCCTCCCGGAGCTCCCATGAAGCCCCTCTCCCTCGCCGTCTCTGCCATTTGCCTCACCCTTGCCGCCCCGCTCGTCGCGCAGGATCACACCGCCGATCTCCTGCGCGATCTTGCGAACGCCGCCGGCCCCCCGGGCTTCGAGGAACCCGTACGCAAGATCATGGTAGAGCGCATGAAGCCGCTGGCTGACGAGCTGCGCTACGATGGCCTCGGCTCGGTCATCGCGCGGCAGGGCAGCAGCGGTCCGCGCGTCATGCTCGATGCGCATATGGACGAGCTTGGCGGCGTCGTCCGTCGCGCAACGCCCGATGGCTTCCTCGCCATGCAAATGCTCGGCGGCTGGCTCGATCAGGCGCTCGCCGGTCAGCGCTGGCTCATCCTTGGCAGCAAAGGCCCGGTGCGCGCCGTCACCTCGATCCGCGATATCCACCTCGCCGGGCCCGACGAGCGCGGCA
>CAILIO010000201.1 GCA_903834285.1 uncultured Sphingomonadales bacterium
AGGGCGAGCCCGGCACCGGCAAGACCGTCCTCGCGCAGGAAATCGCCAAGGCCGTCGGTGCGCCGCTGATCGAATGGAACGTCAAGTCCACCACCAAGGCGCAGCAGGGCCTCTACGAATACGACGCGGTCGCTCGCCTGCGCGATGGCCAGCTTGGCGATCCGCGCGTGCACGAGATTTCGAACTACATCCGCAAGGGCAAGCTCTGGGAGGCCTTCACCTCGCCGCAGCTTCCCGTTCTCCTGATCGACGAGATCGACAAGGCGGACATCGAGTTCCCGAACGACTTGCTGCAAGAGCTCGACCGGATGAGCTTCGACGTCTACGAAACGCACGAGACGATTGCCGCCAAGGAGCGCCCGATTGTCGTGATCACCTCGAACAACGAGAAGGAACTGCCCGACGCGTTTCTGCGCCGCTGCTTCTTCCACTACATCAAGTTCCCCGACCGGGCGACGATGCAGTCGATCATCGACGTCCACTTCCCCAACATCCAGAAGACCCTCGTCAGCAAGGCGATGGATATCTTCTACGAAGTGCGCGAAGTCCCCGGCCTCAAGAAGAAGCCGAGCACCAGCGAACTGCTCGACTGGCTGAAGCTCCTCCTCAACGAGGACATGCCACTCGACGTCCTGCAAAATCGCGATCCGACCAAGGCGATCCCGCCGCTGCACGGCGCGCTGCTCAAGAACGAGCAGGACGTGATGCTGTTCGAACGGCTGGCGTTCATGGCGCGGCGGCCGAGCAACTGAGCTGACTGATGATGCCCTCGACCCAGCACCATACATGGTGCTGGATCTGGGTGGCCGAGTGGGCGCTTCCGTTGCTCTGCTCCTGACGGCGTGCATGGGCGTGGTGTTCGCCTCGTTTGGGCCTTCACAGTACTTTGACTGGTCGTTCGTCAAGCAGGAGAGCGCTTCTACCGGACTTGCGCTGACCGTTGTTTCAATCCCAGTTGCGGCGGCCTGTTTCTGGGTAGCAATGACCCACGCCTTTCGACTTTTCAGTGCGGAGCCAGACGCGATCATCGACGAAACCGGGCTTGCCCTGCAACCATGGATTGCACCCGACAAGATCCCATGGTCCGAGATCTCGGCCTCTCGGGTAAAGCAGGTGGATTCAGGCAGAGCGGGTATCTTCTGGCACCTCGAGATTGAACTAAAAACGCCCGTACGTGCGCTTGCGACCTGCTATTGGCCTGCCCGCAAGATTGCCCTTGGCAGCCGTTACTCGACCGGTATCAAGGAAGCAGGGCGCTTTGTTCGGCATTATCGGCAATTGGCTGGCTGGAAGCGGTGACTCGCAGCGCTCAAGTGGATTGAAGGAGCCCAGCATGACTTACCCCGGCGGATGCCTCTGCGGCGCGGTGCGCTACACCATCAGCGCTGAGCCCCTCGGCGCGCGGATGTGCTGGTGCCATGATTGCCAGCGCATCGCCAGCGGCTCGGCCACGGTCAACGTGCTGTTCTCCGAAGAAGCTGTTTCAATCACGGGCGATCTCGGCCTGTTCACGATGATCGCCGACAGCGGCAACACGGTCGAGCGCGGCTTCTGCAAGGTCTGCGGCGCTCAGATCTACAGCCGCACGGTCACCCCCAAAGGCCTGCCGATGCGCGTGCGCGCGGGCACACTCGATGATCCGGAACTGTGTGCGCCCACCGCCGCAATCTGGACCGAAAGCGCGCCGAGCTGGGCGCCGATCCCGGATCACTTCACGCGCCATCCGAAGGGACCGCCGCCGGTTTGAATAGTCCTCTCCTCTTCAGGGGAGAGGGCCCGAGAGAGGGGGCGCTCGCGTCTGGAGCCTGATGACTTCAAATAGAATCGTCGGCCCGGACCTAATCCGGGCCTTGGCTTTACTTCTTCAACGCCGCGCCCGAAGAACAGCCTAACCCCCTGTCAAGCACGGGGTGACGGAGAGCAAATCGACGTAAATCCATGAGGCTTTCAATCCCGCGGCCCGAGCTTCTCCAGTTCCACCTCGGCAAACATCGCCTTAACCGCCGGTCGGTCATTGATCTGCTCGAGCCAGCGCACGAGACCCGGGGTCTTGTCCTTGCTGACGAACTCGGCAAACCCGAACCGCATCCCGTTGGCGATCGCGAAGTTGCAGATATCCGCTAGCGTATACTGCCCCGGCACCAGCCACTCGTGCTCCCGCAGATGCGCGTCCAGCCGTTCGACCGAATAGGCGATCTTGCGCATTTCCTCGTCGAGCATGTCCTGCGGAAAGCCCTCGCGCGCGCGGCGCCACTTCACCTGCTGCTCCACCACCGGAATGGCCTTCACCTTCTCCTCGAACTCCGCGTCCGAGAGGCCCTTGACCATGTTGCCCACATAACGGTGCCAGCCGATGGTCGAGACGCACCAGCAAAAGTATTCATCGACCCATTTGGTCCAGACCCGCATCGCCGCCTTACCCGCAGACGTCGCCGGCCGCAGCGAAACCTCGGTCGGGTACTCGTCCTCGAGGTACTCGCAGATCACCGTGCTCTCGGTGATCACATGCGTGCCATCCACCAAGGCAGGCACCTGCCCGCGCGGGTTGATCGCCTTGAACCAGTCGGTATGGTGTTCGAACTTTGCTGGATCGAGCCGGTTCTTCTCGAAGTCCAAGCCCTTCTCATACAGCGTGAGCAGCGGCTTCATCGAGTTGGCAGCAGGGCCGAAACTGTAGAGCTTGAGCATGGTTTTGGGTGATCCTCTCCGGTTGCCCGCAGCCTACAAATTGTATGTGTACCTAACAATACCAAATGTGAGGGAGACACCGATGGCATACACCGGACGCTGCGCCTGCGGGGCCGTCACCGCCACCATCACTGCCGATGCGCCCATCGCCGTGCGCCAGTGCTGGTGCCGCCAGTGCCAGCAGCTTGCCGGCGGATCGCACAGCACCAACGCCATGTTCCGCACAGAGGACGTGACCATCACCGGCACGCTCGGCAGCCATGCCTACACCGCCGCCAGCGGCAACACACTCACCCAGTCGTTCTGCGCGGCTTGCGGCACCCCCGTTATGGGCCAAGTCTCCGCCCGCCCCCAGTTCCGCACCTTGCGCATCGGCTTTATCCAGCCGCCGCACGACCTCACCCCGCAAATGGTGATCTGGACCGACGATGCCCCCGCCTGGGCCGTGATCCCCGAACACCTCGAACGCCACGCCAAACAACCGCCCCCGCCGCCCGCGAAAGCCTGACGCTTGCCAGCACCCTTCATTCGCCTTAATCATCCGGTTAAGACGCGAGCGAGGCCGGATCACCCATGTTCTTCAACTTCATCGACGAGCTGCGCGCGGCCGGCATCAAGGCCAGCTTCAAGGAACACCTCGTTCTTCTGGAAGCGCTCGACAAGGACGTGATTGAGCAGACTCCCGAGGCGTTCTACTACCTTTCCCGCGCTACCTTCGTGAAGGATGAAGGCCTGCTCGACCGCTTCGACCAGGTCTTCAACAAGGTCTTCAAGGGCCTGCTCACGGACTACGGCCAGCGGCCCGTCGATATCCCGGAAGACTGGCTGCGCGCCGTTGCCGAGAAGTTCCTCAGCGATGAGGAAATGGAGAAGATCAAGGCGCTCGGCTCGTGGGACGAGATCATGGAGACGCTCAAGAAGCGGCTCGAAGAACAGAAAGAGCGCCACGAAGGCGGCAGCAAGTGGATCGGCACCGGCGGCACCAGCCCGTTCGGCCACGGCGGCTACAACCCCGAAGGCGTGCGAATCGGCGGCGAAGGCAAGCACGGCCGCGCGATCAAGGTCTGGGAAAAGCGCGAGTTCGCCAATCTCGACAACACCAAGGAACTCGGCACCCGCAACATCAAAATCGCGCTGCGCCGTCTTCGCCGTTTCGCGCGTGAGGGCCATGCCGACGAGCTTGACCTCCCCGGCACGATCGATGGCACTGCAAAGCAGGGCTGGCTCGATATCCGCATGCGGCCAGAGCGGCGCAATGCCGTAAAATTGCTCCTGTTCCTCGATGTCGGCGGCTCGATGGATCCGTTCATCAAGCTGGTGGAGGAGCTGTTCAGCGCCGCCACGGCGGAATTCAAGAACATGGAGTTCTTCTATTTCCACAA
>CAILIO010000202.1 GCA_903834285.1 uncultured Sphingomonadales bacterium
AGACGAAAACACCGGACAAAACGCCATGACCAAACCGGGGAAAGGGATTGCTGTCGGCGACCGGATCATTCCTGAACGGGCCGAACTGGTGGCGCGATTACGTGACGCGGCGGAACCCTTGCCAGCTCCAAGTGCACTCGACTTTGCCGATGCTTTTGACCGCTTTGGCGACGCACGGATCGTCCTGCTCGGCGAGGCGACGCATGGCACGCACGAGTTCTATTCCGCACGTGCCGCCATCACGCGGCGGCTGATCGAACGCCACGGTTTCAATATCGTCGCGGTCGAAGGCGATTGGCCCGACATCGCCCGCATCGATGACTATGTCCGCCACAATGCGCCCCGCCCCCAGCGCGGCGACCCCTTCCTGCGTTTCCCTACGTGGATGTGGCGAAACGAGGAAGTGCTCGGCTTTGCCGACTGGTTACGCCGGCACAACGCCGCCCTGCCCGAGACGGCGCGAGCAAGCATGCGCGGGCTCGACGTTTACAGCCTGGGGGAATCCATTCATGCCGTGGTTGCCTATCTTGATGCGCATGACCCCGCCGCCGCCGCTGAAGCGCGTCACCGTTATGCGCGACTGACACGCTGGCAGGACGGGCCACAGGAATACGGACAGGCGGTCAAGCATGGTCATCTTGCTGGATGCGAGGAGGCCGTCGTTTCCCAGTTGCGCGCCTTGCTGGCGCAGCGGATGCAATTGATGGCTGAAGATGGTGCCAAGGATGGTGAGGCCTATTTCGATGCCGAACAGAACGCGCGCATCGTTAGGGCTGCAGAGAGCTATTACCGCGCGATGTATCGGGGCGGAACCGCCAGCTGGAACCTGCGCGACCGGCACATGTTCGATACCGTCCAGCGGCTTATGGCCCATCGTGCGGATGCCCGCATGGTGATCTGGGCACACAATTCGCACATCGGCAATGCGTCGGCCACGGCGATGGGATGGCGGGGGGAATTCAACATCGGAGAATTGCTCCGCAGCGCCTATGGTGATGACGCGGTGCTGATCGGTTTCGGAACCGATCATGGCACGGTTGCCGCCGCATCGGATTGGGGCGCGGAAATGGCGGAAATGGAGCTTCGTCCGGCACGCCAACACAGCTGGGAAGAAGCCTTCCGCAAAGCCGGGCATGCCCGCAGCCTGACTGACTGGCGCGGAGCCAAACGGCGCGGATTGGCCGAAGTCCTTTCGCAAAGCCTGCTCGAACGCGCAGTCGGGGTAGTCTATCGGCCGCAGTCGGAGCTTTCGAGCCACTATTTCGAAGCGGTCCTGGCCGACCAGTTCGATGCCTACGTCTGGTTTGAGAAAACCCGAGCGGTCACGCCGCTTGGATCGGAACGACCGCATGGCGTGCCTGAGACCTGGCCGTTTGGCGTGTGACTGCGCCTCGCTCGGCGTAGGGATCAGTCATGGCCTGCGCCACGTTGCCGCAGCCGGCATCGGATCTTTGCATGGCTTGTTCCAACTGTTCGATTTTCCGCAAGCGATGGCGCTGCTCGGGCCGGTCTATCTGATTGGCAGCTGGCTGATACGCATTGTCATGCTCGGCATCCTGCCGCTGAAACGCTCGCCGCAGGCAGCGACAAGCTGGCTTTTGCTGATCTTTCTATGGCCTGTCCCGGGGCTCGTCCTGTTCCTGGCAATCGGCCGCGCCCGGGGATCGCAATCGCGGCGAGAGCGCCAATTGAGCCTTGTGCAGTTCTTTGCCGAAACCTCCGCCGCCATGGCCAAGGCCGGGTCATTGCCCCCGGACGGCCCGCACGATGTCGCAGATCTCGCTGCAAAGCTCGGCGGCTTTCCGGCGGTCAGCGGCAACGCCCTGGAGTTTCTCGACGACTATGATGGCATGATCGACCGGCTGGTCGGCGATATCGACGGCGCGCGCGAGCATGTGCGGATCATGGTCTATATCTTCGCCAACGATGCAACCGGTTCGAAAGTGATTGCCGCCCTCGCCCGCGCGGGCCAGCGCGGGGTTGCCTGCCATGTGCTGCTCGACCCGGTCGGCTCGCACTATTGGCGGCGCGCGACACTGGCCGCGCTGGCAGGTGCCGGAGTTCAAGTGCGCGATACCTTGCCCGTCTCGCTGCTGAGCCTGCGCCGCAGAAGCGACATGCGCAATCACCGCAAACTGTTCATCATCGACGGGCTGATCGGCTATGCAGGATCGCAAAATCTAGTGAACAAGGCCTTTCGCCCCGGCATTCTCAATCAGGAAATGGTCGTGCGCGCCACCGGCCCGGTCGTCGCGGCGATTACTGCGGTGTTTCTGGCCGACTGGTACTGCGAAACCGAAACGCTCCTCCAGCCAGTTCCGGAAATCGCACCCTCACAGGGACATGCCGCGGCTTTGCTGCTGCCCAGCGGCGCGGAGTATCCGCTACGTGGCTTCGAGACGATGCTGGTCTGGCTGATCCACTCCGCCTGCCAGCGGGTGATCCTCACCACGCCCTATTTCATCCCGGACGAAGCCCTGCAAAATGCCCTGCAGATCGCCGTCGCACGCGGCGTCGAGGTGATCCTCATCGTCTCGGCCATCACCGACCAGCCCCTCGTGCGCCTGGCCCAATGCTCTTATTACGATGACCTGCTGTGCGCGGGCGTGCACATCATGTGTTTCCAGAAACATCTGCTCCACGCCAAGAATGTCAGCATTGATGGCCGCCTCGGGATCGTCGGGTCGAGCAATATCGACATCCGCTCGTTCCAGCTCAACGAAGAGGTCAGCCTGATGCTGCTTGATCCGGCATCGGTGGGCCAGCTGATTGCGCTTCAGGAGCAAGCGATAGCTGGCTGCGAGCCGCTCGATCTGGCAACATGGCGGCAGCGATCAAAACCGCGGCAATTGGGCGAAGGTCTGGCGCGGCTCGTCAGTCCGTTGCTGTGATGGAACGGGCCCAGTCCTTCACCGTAGCGAGTTACAACATCCACAAGGCTATCGGCACGGATGGAGGCTACGACCCCGAGCGCATTCTCGCTGTATTGGCCGAGATCGATGCGGACGTTGTCATGCTGCAGGAGGCCGACAGACGCTTTGGCCCACGCATTGCAGTGCTACCGTTTGCAATGATCGCCGCACGCACCGGCTACCAGCCAGTCGGCGTTGGCGCGCATCCGCATGGCCTTGGCTGGCACGGCAATGCGGCGCTGGTTTCGGACCGGGTGACGATCACCGCGGCCATTCCGCTTGCCCTGCCCTCGCTTGAGCCGCGCGGGGCGATCCTTGTCGAAACCAGCATCGATGGTCACCCGCTGCGGCTGGCCGGCATGCATCTCGACCTTTCCGGTCTGCGGCGGCGGAAACAGGCCCGCGCAATAATGGCGCAGATCGAAGCGCGGCCCGAACGCATGCCCACGGTTCTCATGGGCGATCTGAACGAATGGCGCAGGCGCAGCGGCTGTCTGATCGATTTTGCCCGGAATCACGTGATCGCCCAGACTGAACCCAGCTTCCCAGCTGGCAGGCCGTTCGCCCGGCTCGACCGGATCATGGCTGGCCCGGGTATCGAGATCACCGACTGCGGAACGCATCGCACCCCGCTCTCCCGGATCGCATCCGACCATCTGCCGGTCTGGGCAACACTGCGGTTTCGGCCCGATCAGCGGGATTGAGTAGTTTCCGAGGCTGCTTGCCCGGTGCTTCCTGCGGCTAGCCTTGGGCGGACATGGCGAGGCCCGATTGCCCGGAGCATCTCGCCCTTTGCCCAAAAAGGACCAGACGCCATGAGCAAGTACTACTTCGTCGGCAGCGGCATTGCATCGCTGGCCGGCGCGGTCATTCTGATCCGCGACGGCGGCGTGGCGGGCGAGGACATCACGATCTTCGAAGAAGCCCATGCCCTGGGCGGCGCATTTGATGCGCATGGCGACGCCGAGCATGGCTACTACATGAGCGGCAGCCGGATGTTCGAGGCCTACTACCTCTGCACGTTCGATCTGCTGGCCTCGATCCCCTCGATCAGCAATCCCGCGATTTCGGTGAAAGAAGAAACCGATCAGGCCAACGCCAAATGGCCGTGGCACAACAAGGTGCGGCTGGTAGACCGCAATGGCAACGTCCCCGATTTCCACAAGATGGGCTTTGCCGAACGCGACCGTATCGACTTGGTCAAGATCATTGCCGAGCCCGAAATCATGCTCGACGGGAAGCGCATAACCGATTGCTTCGGCCCGCATTTCTTCGAGACCAATTTCTGGTTGGAATGGTGCACGCTATTTGCGTTCGAACGCTGGCACAGCGCGATCGAGTTCAAACGCTACCTCCAGCGCTTCATCCACCATTTCTCGACGATCGATACGCAGGAGGGCGTCTACCGCAGCCTCTACAACCAGTACGACAGCATGATCGTGCCGCTGGTCCGCTGGCTCAAGGATCACGAAGTCGATTTCCGCTATCCCGTCCGTGTGGAGGATCTGGTCTTCGCTTCGGGCACTGAGGCAACCACAGTGACCGGAATCGCTGCCTCAAACGCAGGCGAGGCCGAACACATTCCTGTCGCACCGACAGATCAGGTGTTCGTCACCAACGGTTCGATGACAGCGGACAAGACTTTCGGTTCGATGTCTGCGGCGGCCCCGTTTGACCGGCATGGGCAATCGGGGGCATGGCGCCTGTGGGAAACGCTGGCGGAAGGCCGCCCGCAATTCGGCAATCCGGCCGCATTCAATCAGGTCATCGCGGAGTCCTCTTGGATTTCCTACACCGTGACCGTCTCGGACCCTTTGTTCTTCACACTGATGGAAAAGTTCAGCAAACAGCCCGCGGGCGCGGGTGGGCTGATCACGTTCAAGGATTCGAGCTGGCTGATCACCATTTCGATCTACCACCAGCCGTTCTTTGCAGACCAACAAGAAGGCGTGTTCGTGTGGTGGGGCTATGGCCTGTTCCACGACCGACCGGGTGACTACGTCAAGAAACCGATGCTGGAGTGCACTGGGGCCGAGATACTCGAGGAAGTGCTGGGCCACCTTCACTTTGCCGAGGCCGACGCTACCGCGATCTTGGCCGCATCAAACTGCATCCCCTGCACCATGCCTTACATCACCAGCCAGTTTATGGTGCGAAAGGCTGGTGACCGGCCCGAGGTCGTGCCCGCAGGATCGACCAACCTCGCCTTCCTTGGCCAGTTCTCCGAGCAGGCCGACGATGTGGTGTTCACGGTCGAATACTCGGTGCGCTCGGCGATGACGGCTGTCTACACCCTGCTAGGGCTCGATAAGACTGCGCCGCCGGTGCACAAGGGCCTGCACAGCCCGCAGGTGATCGTCGACGCGATCCGGACGATGCACCGCTGAGCGAGCGGTCAAGCGCGCCCTAGAACGCCAGACTGACGGCGATCTGGGGCGCAATGAAGGACGAGGTGTTGCTACCGGCCCCCGAAAACGCGACCCCGGCAATTATGCCCGCGTTGGCGGACCAGCTGTACTCAACCGCCGGGGCCACCGCGAAACTGCTGCTGGAGGGCGACCGCTGCTGCAGGCGGGTGCCATCGCCGCGCGTCCCATCGAGCCTAAAACCGGCAGCGTTGTCATAAAGCAGATCGAGCGCCAAAACCCAGCGCTGAGTGAGGCCATAGCCGACCGACATGCCGATTTCAGCTGATGGACCCGGCATCACACGGCCCGCAAAGCCATCTACAGTCCCATAGACGCTCACATCGTGCACCGAGATCCGCGCCACCGGCATGGCCACCGAGCCATAGAGCCGCACCCGCATCGCATGCCCGCTGCCGGTGTTGAACAGCGATTGCGCAAGCAATCCGGCCTTCAAAGTCCACGCGCCGCTACCATGCGCGTTCAGGGGGTTGCGCAAGTGATCGAACCGCCCGGTGGGCAGGCGCAGGCCTATACTGCCGGTGATCGATGGCGCGCCGGTTGCTATGACAGTATCACGCAGGCGGTATTCAAGCTCGATCGGCAAATCACCAAAACCCGTGCCCGTCCCTTGCGCCGCGTTCCAGCTGTGCGTCACCGAAGGGGTTGTCGCGATCGTCAGCTTGTTGGTCAGGCCATATTTCACCACCGTCAGCAGCACGGCGGCATCGGTGCCGCCATCCGGCCCGTGATGATGCCCATCGGCATCATAGCTGCCGGTGTTGAAGCTGGTGATCGCGTAAGGTTCAATCGCCAGCGCGCCAGCCTGCGATAGCGCGGGCGAGACCGCATAGAGCGAACCGGTGAACCATTGCTGGCTGGCTGCGTCCACCGTCTCCTGCGCGTGTGCACTGCACGGAAGGACCATCGCGGCACTCAGCAGAACCCGTTTCATCGGCTTGGTCTCTTTCGGCAGGCGGAACACTGCGGTACCCGGACGTGACACCCGCGTGGTATCGCCGGAAACTACTCAAATGCGCGCTACAAGCGCTTCGTGGGTAGTTTCCGAAGCTGGCAGGCGGGCTTCTGCGCTGGCTAAGCACAAGCAATGCTTGGCCCCTCGCCCTTCTTCAGCGCTTGGGCGCTTGTGCGATGGGGCGCTGGGCTCTCGGGACTAATGCCCATGGCTGGTGCCCATGCGGAAACGCTTGAGGCGGCATGGACCATCGCGGCCGCAGTCGATCCCGGACAGGACGCCTTGCACGCAGAAGCCGGCGCGACACGCGCGGATCTGCGGGCAGCGCAGGCGCTGCGCCTGCCTTCTGCCGACGTGTCAGCCGCCTATGTGCATGTCGGCGATCCCCCCTCCACAACGATCGCCCTGCCCGTGTTCGGCGTGGCCTTGCCGATTTCGGGCGACGGAGACATTGCGGTTGGCGGGGCCTCGCTCTCCTATCCGGTCTACAACGGCGGCCAGATTGGCAACGCGATTGCCGGTGCGCGGTCTGCCAATGCCGCGACCGAACTCATGGAAAAGGCCGGCGGGCGCGATCTCAAGCTGGCCGTGGCGAGAGCCTACTTCGACGTGCTGCGCAGCGAGCATGCGCTCGCGGTCTATGGCGACGCGATCGCCAGCCTGACCGCGCATGTCCACGATCTGCGCAATTTTGCCGCGCAAGGTCTGCTGCCGCGGAGCGATGTGCTTGCCGCCGAACTGCTGCTGGCCGATCTGCAACAACAGCAAGTGCAGGCCGGAACACGTACCGCACTGGCTCAGGCGAGCTACAACCGCCGGCTCGGGCGCCCGCTTGATGCGGCAGTTGCGCTCGATGAGCCCGCTCCGGCTGCAACGCAGGAAACTGGTGCGGCGCTGGAACCGCTGCTGGGCCAAGGCGCTGGCCGCGAGGAAATTGCCGCCCTTCAGAAAAAGGCCGAAGCCCTTCGCTCGCGCGCCAAAATCGCGCGCGGCGCAGCCCTCCCGGCAGTGCTGGTCGGTGGTGGATACGTCCGTGTCGAAACCGATACCCGCCCCGGGCAGGGTAGCTGGTTTGCGGGCGTGACGCTGAAATGGCGGCTGTTCGATGGCGGCAAAGCGGCAGCAGAAGCAGACCGCTACCGCATGGACGCGCGCGCAGCCGACGACCGGGCCGCAGACGCGCGTACGATGATTGCGCTCGATATCCGCCGGGCGTGGCTTTCGGTGCGCGACGCGCAGGGCCGGCTTGTGGTGGCGCAAGCCGCGCGGGTCTCGGCGGACGAGAACCTGCGCGTCAGCCGCGACCGTTTCCGCCAAGGCGTGGGCACGAGCGCCGCAGTGCTCGATGCCGAGCGCGAGCGCAGCGCGGCCGTGCTGCGGTATTTTCTGGCGTTCTATGATGGGGCCTATGCCGCCATCGACCTCCAGCGTTCGGCGGGAGTGCTGTGAGCGAAGCCGAGTCCAGGCCGATGCTTCGTAAAGTGGCAGCAGTGCTTCTGGTGGCAGGGCTTGTCGCCGCCGTGATCGCTTTCATCAACGGCCGCCGGAATGATTGGCCTGCAGGCTTGATCCTCGCCAATGGCCGCATCGAGGGCGACCGCACTATCGCCGCGACCAAGATACCTGGCCGCATATCCGAAGTTCTTGTGCGCGAGGGCGATACAGTCGCTGCAGGCGCGATTGTAGCAGTCATAAGCGACGCCCGCGTCATGGCGCAGCTGCGGCAGGCACAGGCAGCGCTGGCGGCCATCGACGCGCAACTGGCCAGCGGACAGACCGCGCTCGGCGTGGCCGGGAAGCAAGCCGTGCTTGCCATTGCAGCGGGTAAGCAGGCTGCTGCCAGTGCGAGCGCAGTTGTCGGCAAGGCGGATGCAGGTACAGCCCTTGCCGCGCGAGACCTTGAACGCATGCGCATCCTTGAAGCGCAGGGCTCGATCGAAACCCATCGCCGCGAGGAAGCAGAACTGCTGCTGGCCGTGCGCGGTGCAGATCGCACGTCGGCCCTCGCCGGGGCAGCCGCAGCGCGCGATCAGCTGGCGGAAATCCGGCTGGGGCCAGCGCGCGTCAGGGCGCAACGTCAGGGTCTTGCCGCTCTGGCCGCGCAGCGCCAGCAAGCCGCAGCGGCCGTGGCCGAGGCGCAAAGCGTTGCCGATGATCTCAATATCCGTTCGCCCGTGGCAGGAACGATCGTCAGCCGCGTTGCCGAGCCGGGCACCATCCTCGCCGCCGGATCAGCGATCATCGAGCTGGTCGATCTCGACCATCTCTACATGACCGCCTTCGTCCCTTCGGTGGAGATCGGCAAGTTGCGGCGCGGCCAGCAGGCGCACGTCTACGTCGATGCCTTTCCGGATCGACCTTTCGCCGCGCAGCTGCAGACCATCGCGGACCGCGCCGAGTTCAGCCCCAAGGAAGTCCAGACGAAAGACGAGCGGGTCAAGCAGGTCTACCGCATCAAGCTCAGGATTGCTGGCAATCCCGGCCACAGGTTGACGCCCGGCATCCCGGCCGATGCCGTGATCCGCACCGATCCCGCCGCTGCCTGGCGCCGCCCGAAATGGTAGACGCCGCAGTTGTTTCCGCCTCCCGGCTTTGCAAGGCCTATGGCAAGGCATCAGCCCTGCAAGGCGTCGATCTGGTCGTGCAGCGCGGCACGATGCACGGGCTGATCGGGCCGGACGGCGCGGGCAAATCGACGCTGATGAAGATCATCGCCGGGGTGCTGCAGTTCGACAGCGGCAGCGTCAGCGTGTTCGGCGATGCCATTACCTCCGAACGCACTGCAGAGCCGTTGAAAAGCCGCATGGGGCTGATGCCGCAGGGGTTGGGGCAAAACCTCTATCCCGATCTTTCAATCGAGGAGAACGTCGATTTTCTGGCGCGGTTGCGCGGGGTGGATGAGGGTACGCTCGCCAGCCGCAAAGCGCATCTGCTCGACCTGACCCGCCTCTCCGCGTTTCGGACCCGACCAGTCCGAAATCTGTCCGGCGGCATGAAGCAGAAGCTCGGGCTCGTCTGCACGCTGATCCATCAGCCCGAGCTCATCATCCTCGATGAACCCACCACCGGCGTCGACCCGGTATCGCGCCGCGATTTCTGGGCGATCCTCGATCAATTGGTCGCCGAGCAGCAGCTGACCATTCTCGTCAGCACGGCCTATATGGACGAGGCGAGCCATTTCGCGGTCGCCGCCTTGATGTGGAACGGCAAGGTCATGGCCAGCGGCGTTCCGGCGGCGCTGGCGGCGAGCCTGGGTGCGACGGTTGTCAGCATTCGCGTCGATGATCCCGCAGCGGTCATGGCCATGCTGGGCACGCGACTTGGCACCATGCGCCGGCGCGGGGCCTGGGTGCAGATCGTGGTGCAGCAAAGCGATGCTACAAAGGCCGCCGATGCCGTGCGCGCCGCTGTGCCTGCAGCGCAGATCAAGGAACTGGTTACCTCCGACCCCGATCTGGAGGACCTGTTCATCGCCAAGGGCGAAGCCGGAAGCGCTGCGCTCGACTTGCCGCCCACGACCAGCGCCGCGCCTGCGGGCAGGATCGCGATCAAGGCCGACAAGCTGACGCGCACGTTCGGGGCCTTCCGCGCGGTCGACAATGTCAGCTTCGAAGTCAGAGCGGGCGAGATCTTCGGCCTGCTCGGTGCCAATGGCGCGGGCAAGACCACTGTGATCAAGATGCTGACCGGCATGATCCCGCAGACCGGCGGCACCGGCGAAGTGGCCGGGGCAGACATGGCGGAAGCCTCAGCGCTCATCAAGCAGCGCATCGGCTATATGTCGCAGGCGTTCTCGCTCTATCTCGAACTCACCGTCGCCGAGAACCTCAGGCTGTTCGCGGCGATCTATTGCGTTCCCCGGCAGACCCGCGCCGCGCGCATCGCCGATGTCGTTTCCCTCTGCGAAATCGGGGGCATTGACCATACGATTGCAGGTTCCCTGCCGATGGGCCAGCGCCAGCGATTGGCACTCGCCTGCGCGCTCATCCACCAGCCCGACGTGCTGTTCCTGGACGAGCCGACTTCGGGCGTCGATCCGATTGGCCGGATGCGGTTTTGGGACATTCTCTACGCGCTCGCCCGCCGCGACCATGTCGCCCTGCTGGTGACCACCCATTACATGACCGAGGCCGAGCAATGCGATCACATCTGCCTGATGTATGCGGGGCGGATCGTGGCCGACGCCACGCCCGATGTGCTGAAAACCGATCTCGCCCAGCGCGACGGCTTGCCATTCGAATTTGCCGTCGATCACCGCCAGAAAGCCGTCTCGGCGCTGCGGAAAGCGGGTTTTGCCAGTGCGGCACTGGCCGGCACCGGGGTGCGCCTGATCGACAAAGATGCGGGCACCCTGCCCGCACGGCTGGCCAAGGCGTTGCAACCAGCCGGCCTCACTGCAACGGCGCTGCGTGAACGCCCGATCACGATGGAGGACGTGTTCGTCCAAACCGTGACGCAGCTGGAGGTGGCCGCAAAGCTTCCTGCACCATGAACTTGCGCCGCATCGCCGTGCTCGCCGCCAAGGAATGGACCGAGATCCGCCGCGACCGGCTACTGCTCTCGCTCTGCCTCGTTGTGCCGGTGGTGCTGATGCTGCTGTTCGGGTTCGGGCTATCGTTCGATGTCGAAAACCTGCCGCTGGCGATCATCGATCAGGACCGCAGCGCCGCCTCGCGCGAATATGCTAGCCGCTTCGCCGACAGCCGCTACTTCGATTATCGGGGGGCGCTGGCCCGCGAGGGCGAGGCCGATGCGCTGAT
>CAILIO010000203.1 GCA_903834285.1 uncultured Sphingomonadales bacterium
AAGAAGATGGCCTGGATTTCCTCGGAGGTCATGCCACCGCTCCGTCGAAGAGTTCGGCTTCGAGGCCGAGCTGGCGGGCGGTTTCGCGCAAGTGGTCAGACGCCTCGATCACCGCGCCATCGCCGGTGCGGCGCGCGCTGACGAGAAGCTGGAGCATGGCTTGCCCGATCTGGGTGCAATCGCGCGCGTTGATATGGAGCGCACCCGAACCGAGCCCGGCCACCATTTCGGGCAGCAGGGCCTCGGCTGCGGCGCGGTCGCACCGTGGGGGCAGGGTGATCGTCGGCATAGAGGCGGGTTCCCTCGCTGGCCCCGCAAACGGGGGTGCGCTTCCCAGCTGGCTTAGGGGGAAAGCGGCAAAGGTCGCCTTGCCCGGGGCTTACGGTGCTATACTTAACGGGGCGAGGAGAAATTGCAGGGAGGCGGGCGCGTATCACGCGCTTGACAGCGCCCGGTTTGCGGCGCGCCAACAGGAAGGTCAGCCTCCCCATGCACGAAGCCCGGGTCCTCGTGGTCGATGATTCCGCCGCGATGCGCGCGCTCTTTTCCGATATCCTCGACGAGGCGAAGAACGTCCGCGTCGTGGGCGTGGCCGCCAATGCCGGCGCCGCGCGCGACCAGATTGCCGAGCTCAAGCCCAATGTTATCACGCTCGATGTGGAGATGCCCGGGATGAGCGGGATCGAGTTTCTCGCCGAGATCATGGAAACCAATCCGCTGCCGGTGGTGATGCTATCGAGCCTCACCCAGGCGGGGACCGAAACCTCGCTCAAGGCCTATGAGCTGGGCGCGGTGGAATGCTTCCCCAAGCCGCTGAAAGCGACGCCGGAACAGTTCAGCAAGACAGTGGGCAAGCTCGGCAAGATCGTGCTCGCCGCCGCCAACAGCAATGTGCACGACCGTAAGGCGCGTGGCGAAGCCAAGAGCGCGGGCGACGCGCCGTTCACATGGAACGGCCATATCGCCGCGTTCAGCGCCTCGATGGGCGGGATCGACGCGCTGACCACGATCCTCTCGCAGTTCCCCGCCAATTGCCCGCCGACGGTGGTGTGCCTTCAGGCCGAGCCCATGGTGGTCGAGACTTTCATCAAGCGGCTCGACACCGATCTCAAGTGCAACGTGCGCGCGGCCAAGGACGGCGCGAACCTGGCGCAGGGCACGATCTACATCGCCGCCGATCCCGATCGCCACGTGGTGGTGGAGCCGGGCCAGCCCGCTCGCATTCGCCTGATGGAGCGCGATCCCATCGACGGCGTGCGGCCTTCGGCCAACCTCCTGTTCGGCTCGATCGCACGCGGCGCGGTGCCGGCGGTGGGCGCGGTGCTGACCGGCATGGGCGCCGACGGCGCGCGCGGCCTAAGGCTGATGCGCGATGCCGGGCAGGACACCCTGGTGCAGGACCGCGCGACCGCGATGGTCGCCGAAGCCCCTGTGGCCGCGATCGAGGCCGGCGCCGCGGCGCGCGAAGTGGGCCTCAGCGAGCTTGGCGCGGCCGTGCTGAAAGCCTGCGGCATCGGCTGAAGTGTTTGACGAGTTACCGTTTAGGCGTTGATCCCCCCAGAAACGCCTGCTTCTTGCCCGGAACCGCAATGCGCGGTTCCGGGCATTACTTTTGGGTGACTATGGGCCGCAGGGTTCGGTCGGCGTTAGCTTGTAAGTCTCGGAATCTGTCGCCGTGTAAGTGCCCATCGGGGTCTTGACGGAGCCCGGGCCGCTCGCAACCAGCGTCCCGCCGCTGTCGTCAACCTTGACCGTGTACGTCCCCTTGCCGAAGACTCCGATGCCGCCGAAATTGCCGGAGTAGCTGTAGGTTCCGCCCGTTTCGCTGGTCGGGGTGAATTCGTTGACGGCGCCGGGACCGGTGATCTTGAAGGGCTCGGACAGGTTGCAGATCTTGCTGTTGCCGTGCCAGACGCCCTTGCCGCCATCGGCCATATAGGCGCGGTTGTTGGTATCGAAATCGAGGGTGGCCTTGCCGATGCCGCGCTTTGATCGGGCCTCGAAGCTGATGCTGGCTTTCTGGTTCTTCTCGCCCGGCGCCTTGTATGTGAACTTGGCATCGGCCGGGACCTTGGTGTTCTCGGGGCTGAGGCTTGATCCGCCGGACAGCTTTGCGGTGACGGTGCCGCCGGTTGGCTGGCCATCAAGCTTGCTGCGCGGCGCGGCGGTGATCTCGAACCCGGTGTTCGGCTTCACGCCGCTGCGCTTGCCGGGCACCGTGGTGGGATTGAGCGTGACGCATTTCCCGTTCTCGAGCGCCTTTGAGTCCATGTGCCCCGCCATCGCGGCAAAGAGTTCCGACAGTTTGCGCTGCGCCAGGACGACCTTGGCGTCGTCGTCGGTTGCCTGACTGCTCGCGCGGTTGATCGTGATCTTGTTGCGCTGCAGGTCAACTGTCGAGCTCTGGAAAGTGGCGTCGATAAAGGAGCCCTTGCCTTTGCCATTGAACGCGGCATCCTCGACATGTGTGTTCATGTCCCAGTCGGACGTCATCTCCGCATTGTCGTCGTAGAAAAGATAGCCTTCGGATGTGATATTCGTGTTGGCACCGCCAGGACTGCCTGGTTTGGACATCGAGGTCTTCGAGGCAAACTTGACATGGACGCGGCCTTGCGCATCGGGACATTTGTCGTAGGCCATAGATGTCGACATCTTGCCCCGCAATTCGCCGAATTCGCCTTCGTACTCGACATGGAGATCAATACCCGCGTCAGTGCTCTGCACCTTGACCGTTTTGCCATCGGAACCGGTTTCATAGATACCCGTGCGGTCTGCGAGTTCTGTGCTGAGCATGCCGCTAAGTACCGACACGAAGGCCGAAGCGCCAAGGCCGGACAGACCATAGCCGTGCTGTTCATCGAGCCCGCCCACCTTGATCAGGCGCGGCAGATCGGCGCGGGTTCCCATTGCGGCGTGGCGGAATTCGCCCATCAGGCCGTGCAAGGCTTCCTCGGCCTTCTGGGGGCCGCCAAGCGCTTCGTCGAGCCGGCCCGCCTTCATCAGCGAGCGGTAGAGGGGATACTCAAGATCGGTCGCCTTGTTGGCATAGCGCTCGGCATCGGCGGGGGTGATCTTCCGCGCTTCGGCAAGCTGCGCCTCAGCTTCTTTGCGCGCGGTATCGGTTGCGCTGGGCGAACATCCTGCAAGAAGGAGGCTTGCAGTACCGGCGACAAGCCCCATTACTAACCCGAATGCTTTCAACGCCATGCAGCCTCCCCTCGAATACATGGCATTCAACACTAAAACGTGCGGCGATAAAAGAGACAGATTGTGCCGTTCCGCAGCCTTGCCCCGACCCCCTAGAAGCGCCGAAGTCCGCCGCTCGCGCGCGGGGAATCCGGTAACGGCGGCTTTGTCTGCGGTGAGAGCACCCCCCTGCAATCGTGCGCATCCGCCCTCCCTCGCACCTTAGGGAGGGGGACAAGTGGAAACAGCTCTCGACAGGCTCTGTCCGTTGTGGTTTTTTACCATGTAACGACTCGTAAGCAGTTGTGGGAATTGGGGGATTTTCGCCATGGGACGGGCGGCAAGGGTTGCGATGCCGACAGTTGATCGGCGGGGTTTGGAAAGGCTCGAGGCGCATTTCGTCTCGCCCGAAGTCTATCGCCGTGATGATGTCGCCGTGCGGCAGGCGCGGCTCGCCGCGGTTGTGGCGGATCGGATTATTCCGCAGCTCATCAGGCTCCACACCGAGGTCCTGCCCGATGCGCCTCCGGTCGAGCTGGTGGTCGAGGCGCTAGCGCCGAGCAGCTCCGATATTTCGGGCCTCGCGCATATCGTGCTGGGCAGCGATCTGGAAGCGGCGTCGAGCTATGTTCTCGTGCTGCGCGATCGGGGCCTCTCGATGGAGACGCTGTTTATCGAGCTGCTTGAGCCGGCGGCGCGCTATCTGGGCCAGCTGTGGGATGAGGACGAGTGCGATTTCATCGACGTGACGCTGGGCGTGGCACGGCTGCAAAAGCTGCTCGCGATGTTCAATGGATCGCACATGCTGCCGGGGCTCGATACGCGCCGGACCGTGCTGATGGCGATGACACCGGGGGACCAGCACTCGTTCGGCGCGAGCATGGTCCGGCGGTTTCTGGAAGGCGCGGGCTGGGATGTGGAATCAGCATTCGACCGCAGCGCGGCAGAAATCGCCAAGGCGGCGAGTGCGCAGTGGTATGCCGTGGCGGGGCTGACGGTCGGCTCGGAGCGCTCGCTCCCCGCGCTGGAAGAGACGATCCGCCTGATCCGGCGCGAATCGCGCAACCAGATGATTGGCGTGATGGTGGGCGGCCCGGTGTTCACCGCCAATCCCGCGCTGGCGCTGGAAGTTGGCGCGGATGGCACCGCCGCCAATGCGCCGACAGCAGTGCTGATGGCGCAGAAGCTGTTTGACGAAATGGCGCTGAAAACGTCGAACTGAGGTTCAATTTGCCGTGCCGAGCATTGCCTCGCGGATATCGAGGAGATCGCTGCGGATCGTTTCCAGCTGGGGCGCATCGAAGCGCAGCGCGTTGTCGAGGATGGTGCGGCGCGCAGCCTGGTAGAGCTGCAGCAGCGGTTGGCCGGCGGGGTGGGTGCTGTCCACGCCGAGTTCGAGCGCGGTGATGGCGGCGACGGCGCGGGTGAGCGCGGCGCTCTTGGCGGAATTGTCGCCATGCTCCTGCGCATAGATCGCGCGGCCGAGCGAGCCGGCGGCCTGTTCGAGGCACAGCGCGACGAGCTGGAGCGAACTGGCCCCCTTGACCCGCGCATCGAAATCGACGCGGCGGTAGGTTTCGCCGGGATCCTTGCGCAGCTGCATCAGTTGCTCTTCCCGTTCCACGCGCTGATCTGGGCCTGCAGGAACGACAGCGTGGATTTCGAATCGCTGATGTTCGTATCAAGCTTGGCAAAGCGCGAGACGAGGCGCTGGCGCAAGTCTTCCTGCTTGGTGGTGATATCGCTTTTCTGCGTGCCGAGCGTGGTCTGCAGCTTGGTCAGCCGCGCGATCGAGCCGCCGAGCGAGGAGGGATCGCTGCTGGAGCTGACGGTGCGGGCGAGTTTGTCGACGGTGGCAAAGACGCCGTAGAGCCCGTTTGTGAACATCGCGCCGGTGCCAATGGGATCGCGCTTCAGTGTGGCGGACATGCGATCACTATCGAGCGCGAAGGTGCCGTCGCGGTTGGTCTTAAGGCCGAGGTCGGCAAGCGTGGTTGGCGCGCCGATGCTGTTGGCGGGCATGACTTGCGTGCTGGCCAGCGTGGTGAGCTGGCGGCGCAGCGCGCGCGCGCCTGGATCGTTGCCGAGCACGCCGCTGTTGGGGTCGGTATCCTTGTTGAGCTCGGCGACCATTTCGTTGAGCGCTGAAGTCAGGTCCTGCATCGCGCTGGTGATCGCGCTGCCGGGATCGCTGTAGCTGATCGTGGTCGGCGCGCCCGGGTTGGTGCCGGTGAGCTTCAGGGATAGGCCGGGGGCGGCATCGGTGACGGAGTTGGTCTTCGAGGTGCGCGAGACGCCGTCGAGGATGTAAGCCGCGTCGGTCGCGGGAGCCTTGAGGCGGGTGGCATCCCCCGAAGGGTCCCAGGCGAGGGCGGCAAGGCCCGGTTCGGTGGCGCTTTCGGCAGCTTCGAGGACGAAGCCGTTCGCCGCGCCGTCCTGCCCCTTGAGCACGAGTTGCGCGCCGCTTGCGCCGGTTGCGACATAGGCGGTGACGCCCGCGCCGCTGGCATTGATCGCGCTGGCAACGTCGGTGAGGGTGGCGCCGGTGGGGATCGCGATATCGACGGCAGTTCGGGTCGTGTCGGCTGAGAAGGTGCCGCCGCTGACGGTGCCGAAACGCAAGGTGAGCGTGCCCGCGCCGACGGGCGTGGTATCGCTTGCGATAGGCGGCGTGACGAGGGTCTGCGCCTTGGCCAGCGCGGTCACTTCGAGTGTGGATGTGCCGCGCCCCGTGGCGGCGCCCTTGCTGACTTGCGCGATGGCGCTGTTTGCGATCTGCGGCGTGGCGGCCAGATCGCCGGTGCGCACGCGGTCACCCAGCGAAGAGGCGAGGCTCGTGATCATGTTCTTGAGCGTGGAGGCCGACGAGATCTGGGTGGTGATCTTGTCCGTCTTCGTGGTGATCTGATCGAGCCGCGCGGCGTATTGCGCGGCGGAGAGCTGCTCGGCGAGCTGCGACATGTTGATGCCGCTGCCCGCGCCGAGCGTGGACACCAGATTGGCGGTGGCCGAACTTGAGGACGTGGCGGAGGTGGTAGCCATGCTTTCCAGAACGGCGGATTTTAAGCGGAGTTAAGCGGCCGCGACGGCGGATTCCGGGCGGCCTTCGGGGTCAAAGCGGAGTTCCAGCGGGACGTCGACGTTAGGCTGCGGCGGTGCATCGCCGCGTTTGAGCGCAAGGACGAAGGCGAGCACGGCGGCGATGGCGGCGTAAAGCTCCTCGCGGATCATCTGGTTCTCGCGCGTGGTGAAATAGACCGAGCGGGCGAGCGTGGGCGAGGACAGCGTGGGGACGGCCATGCTGGCGGCCATTTCGCGCATGGCGAGCGCCTTTTCGCCGCGCCCTTTCGCGAGCACGACGGGTGCAGGGGCTTTCTCGGGATCGTAAGCGAGCGCGACGCTGAAATGGGTCGGGTTGGTGATGACGAACTGGGCTTCCTTCATCGCCTTGGCGAGGCCGCCCATGGCAATCTGGCGCTGGCGCTGGCGGATCGCGGCTTTGCGTTCGGGCGAGCCTTCGCTTTCCTTGCTCTCGTCCTTGAGGTCCTGGAGCGACATCCTCAGGCGCATCATGCGGCGCAGCCACTGCACGGGGTAATCGGCCAGCGCGATCACGACGAGGCCGCCGCCGAGCGCGTAGAGCAAGGCGAGGAGCGCATCCCAGCTGTAGGCGAGCTGGCCGCGCAGATCGCCCCCGCCGAGACCTGCAATCGCAGGGAGGCGGCCCGTGATCCAGACCCAGGCGATCATGCCGAGGAGCGCGAGCTTGGCGAGGCCTTTGGCAAGCTCGATCCAGCCCTGCGGGCCGAACATGCGCTGGAGGCCGCTCATGGGATTGAGGCGCGAAGCCTTGGGGGCAAGGTTGCCGCCGACCCAGCGGCCTTCGCCGAGGCCCAGTTGCGAGATGAGCGCGGCGACCATCAGCAAGCCGCCGAGGGTAAGGACGGGCGGCAGCGCGGTGATCAGTGCGGCGTAGATCAGCGGCGCGGCATCGAAGCGGTCAAGGCTCGCGCGGTCCCACACGAGGCCGGTGCGCGCGGTGCGGCCGAGGCTGTCGAGCAGCCAGGGGCCGGCGAATTGCAGCCAGGCCGTGCTGGCGAGGACGCTGACGGCGATGCCGAGTTCGCGCGGGCGGAGGACGTCGCCGTTTTGGGCGGCGTCCTTGCGGCGCTTCTCGGTGGGGGCGAAGGTCTTTTCGCCCGGAGTCTCTTCAGCCATGGGCGGGCTTGATGAGTTGGGCGGCCTGTGTGACGGCGGCGAGCGAGATGTCGCTGAGGCGGTCAGTCAGCAGCGGTGCGGTGAGGATGAGCGCGGCGATCCCGGCGAGGACGCCAGCGGGAAGGCCCAGCGCAAAGAGATTGAGGCTGGGAGCCGAGCGGCTGATCACGCCGGTCATGACCTGCACGAGCAGGAGCAGAAGCGTGACGGGGACCGCTATCATGATCGCTGCAGTCAGCATCTGCGAGCCGAAGCCCGCAACGAGCACCATGCGCTCGGGCGTGAACCAGGCGGCGCCCGGGGGGAAGGTCTCGTAGCTCTGCACGATCAGCGCGAACCAGGTGAGATGCGCGCCGAGGCCGAGGAAGAGCACCGTGAGCAGGACCGAGAAATACTGGCCAAGCACCGGCGAATGCGCGCCGCTGACGGGATCGGCAGTGGAGGCGATGCTCATCCCCATCGAGCCGCCGATGACTTCGGCAGCGATCAGCGGGGCGGAGAAGCTCCATTGCAGGACGAAGCCGAGCGAGAGGCCGATGAGCACTTCCTGCGCGGTGATGAGCAGGCCCGAAAGCGTGAACAGCGCAGCGGGGGCGGCGACGGGAGTCCAGGCGCAGACGAGGACGGCGACGGCGCCGGCAAGGCTGACACGCAGCTGCATTGGCACGGAGTTCGCGCCGAACAGCGGGGCGGCGAGCAGCGCTGCGCCGATGCGCGTCATGACGAAGAGCAGGCGCCAGAACTCTGCCTCTAGCGTGCCGAAGCCGAAGTGGAGGGCGATCATCGGCGCCTCACTTCCCCGTCTGGGCGATCTGGGCGAAGATCTCGACAAGGAAATCGCCGATCAGGCCCATCATCGCGCCGCCGAGCAGGACCAGCACGAGCGCGATGGCGGCGAGCTTCGGGACGAAAGTGAGCGTCTGTTCGTTGACCGAGGTCGCCGCCTGGACCACGCCGACGACGAGGCCGACCGCGAGGCTGGCGAGCAGCACCGGGGCGGCGACGAGCGCGGTGACCCATAGCATGCGATCGGCGAGCGCGAGGAGGGCTGCAGTATCGTTCATAGCGCCTATCCGAAACTCGCTGCGAGGCTACCCATAAGGAGCGCCCAGCCGTCGACGAGGACGAAAAGCAGCAGCTTGAATGGCAGCGAGACGACGGTAGGCGACATCATCATCATGCCCAGCGACATGAGGACCGACGAGACCACGAGATCGATCACGAGGAACGGCAGGAACAGCATGAAGCCGATCTGGAACGCGGTCTTGAGCTCGCTCGTTACGAAGGCAGGGAGGAGGATCGAGAAGGGGACGTCGGCCGTGCGCGCGAACTTGGGCGCCTTGGCCATGGTGGCGAACATCTGGAGATCGTGTTCGCGCGTCTGGCGGATCATGAAGCCGTGGAATTCGGTGCCGGCGGCGGCGATGGCCTGTTCGGCATTGATCGTCCCGGCGGAATAGGGCGCGATCGCATTGGCGTTCACCTTGTCCAGCGTGGGGGCCATGACGAACAGCGAGAGGAACAGCGAAAGCCCGATCAGAACCTGATTGGGCGGCGACTGCTGGAGGCCCAAGGCCTGCCGCAAGATCGCCAGGACGACGAGAATGCGGGTGAAGCTCGTCATCATCAGCACGAGACTGGGGAGGATCGTGAGCAGCCCCATGATGAGGAGCAACTGCAGCGAAAGCGACAACGAGCCGTTCGACTGCGCGCCCGCGATCTGGCCGAAAGCGCGATCGAGCGCGCCGGGGATGGCGGCGCCGGTCGGAGGCGCCGCGGGAGCTGCGGTGGCCACATCGGCGGCATGGGCCGGGAGCGCCAGGCCGAGCACGAGGACCGCGGCGAAAAGGAGGAGATGTTTGATCTTCACCGCATCAATCCTCGGCGCCGGTGCGCGCAGGCACTTCGGCGAGGCGGACGAGGCCGTGGCGCGAGGCCGAGACAAGGATCTCACGGCCCCGGAATTCGAGCACGGCGATGCGCTGGCCGGGACCGAGCCACTGGGTTTCGATGATCTTCACGGCTCGTGCGCCGCCGGTGGGGCTGAAGCGCTGCTCCATGCGGCGGGCGAACTTGAGGCTGGCCCAGGCAAGGCCCGCGATCAGCGGCAGGACGACCGCGAGCTTGAGGAGATACCAGAGCATCAGGCCTGACCCTCCTGCCCGACCAGCTCGACGATACGCAGGCCGAAGCGCTCGCCCTGCGCAACGACTTCGCCGCGTGCGATGAGCTTGCCGTTGACCATGACATCGAGCAGCTCGTCGGTCAGCCGGTCGAGCGTAACGACGCTATCCTCGTTGAGCGCGAGCACGTCCTTGAGCTTCATTTCGGTGCGGCCGAGTTCGACGGTGAGGCGCACGTCGACGTCCTTGAGGAAGTCTAGGCCGCGGGTCTGGAAGGTCATTTGGGCATCCTGCGATGGGTCGCCGGGTCAGGCGAGCTGGGTGAGTTGAAGGGCGACGCGGTCGTCCACCGCGCCGACGCTGCCGTGTCCGACGAGCGCTTCGCCAATGCGCAAGGGCACGCTGCGCGCGACCGGAACGGCTAGCACTTGCCCCACTTCGAGCGCGGAGAGCGTGGCGAGCGGGAGCGGAATATCGACGAGCACTGCGCGCACGCAGAGCGGCATCTCTGCGAAGGGTGGGTCAAGCGGGCTGGCCGGCGCCGCGGCATGGACCGGCTTGGCGGCGGACCGGGTGGCGCCGGTGAGATCGGCAAGCGCGTTCATGGGAAAGCCGAGGCGCAAGGTCCACGCAGGCCGCGCGCCTTCGCGGATGGAGAACGTGAGCACGGCGAGCGCGGTGTTTTCCGGCACGGCGGCGAGATCGGCCATGGTGGCGGCGCGGCGCAGCACGCGGATCGGTCCTTCGAGGCAGAGTACGGCGGCGAGCGCGGGCCCCACCAGCATGTCGATGCGCTGGACCATGAGTTCGGCGGAAAGCGGCAGTTCGCGCGGGAGCGGGGAGGGTGCCTCGCCCGGGCCGCCGAACGCACGGTCGAGCAAGCGCAGCACGGTCTCGCCTTCGACCATCGACAGCATCGGTTGGCCATCGGCGATGGCACCGAGGAGACTGATCGCGACGAGGCCCGGAGGCGCGAAAGTGCCTGCCGCCAACTCCGCCGGTTTGCTGCATTCGACCGTGGCGGCCTCGCCGCCATGGACTGGCGCGAGCGCGAGGCGCAGCTTGCGCGCGAGCTGCTCGCCCGCGCGCGCCAAGATGGGCAGCAGCTCGGCGGCATCGGGGGCCGGGCGGAGCAGCGCCGCGCTGTGGCGGGCGAGTGGCCGCTCGGCGACGAGAGGGCGTTCTGGTTTCATTTCAGCGCGTTACTGGACGATGAAGGTCTTGAAGTAGACGGCGCCGATCCCGCCGAAGCCTTCGGTATCGGTGAGGACCTTGTTGATCGTGGCGACAAGGCGCTTCTGCAGGCGGGTCTTGCCCTCGGCGGACTGGACTTCCTCGCCCGGCGTATCGGCCAGCGCGGTGAGCACCGCGGAGCGGACGGCCAGCTCGTGCTTTTGCAGCCAGAGGATCACGCGATAATCGCGGTGGGTGGAGCAGGCGAGGCTGACCTGCACCAGCATGTCCGAACCCTTGAGATTCGACGTGAAATCATCGGTGAAGCTGAAATAGGCGGTGCGGTATACGCTGCCACCTTCACCCTCGATGCCCTTGCCTGCGCCCTCGCCGCCCTTCTCGCCTTCCTTTGTGGCGGGCGCATATGGGTCTTCCTCGCCCTTCTTGATGAGCTTGGGGTTCTTGTCCTCATGCTCCTTGCCGTGGCCGCTGCCGCCAATGATCCCGGCGGCGACAAGGCCATAGGCACCGCCCCCGCCGACGCCAAGGAGCGCGGCGGCCGCGCCGATCTTGAGCATCATGCCGCCGCCCTTCTTCCTGGGCTTGGTGTCCTTATCCTTCTTCTCGCTCATCGGGGGTCCTTACGGGTATCGGAAACGGGTTCAGGCGAAGATGCCGCCGCGGCGCTCGGCAGCGGATGCGGACGCGCCGACCGGGTTGGCGGCGGGGCGCGGGCCGGCGGGGGCATTGGCGTTCTGGCGCTGCTGGCCGGAGCCCTGACCTTGGCCCTGGCCCTGGCCTTGCGTGAGGGTCTGGTCCGGCGTTCCGGTGTGCGGCTCGGCGGAAGGCGTGCGGGCGGGTTCTGCGGTGACGGCGGCGGCATGGGCGGCAGCGACGGCGGGAGCAAAAGCGGGATCGGGGCTCGTCATCGCGACCGAAAGTCCGGCGGCATCGCCTTCGATGCGCAGCGAAATGCGGCCAAACTCGGCATGGCGCATGGCGACGGAGACGGGGCCAGCCGGTTCGATCCCGTCGCGCGCACGTGCGATCGAATCGACAAGCTGGTCGAAGCTGATCGGCTGCGGGGTGGATGCGGTAGCCGTGCCCGGCGTGGTGGTGGGGAGGACGCTCGGCTGGGCCTGCGCAAGAGCCCCTGCGGTATCGGGAACCGGGAGGGCGAGGCCTTTCGCGCTCGGGAGCGAAATGTCGGCCTCGGTGCGGAACTTGCGCGCGGCATTCTGCGCGACGGGGCGTTCGGGCGCGGGTGCGCCGGTCAGCGCGGCGAGCGTGGAGGGCTGCGCGCGGGCGGCGGTTTGCGCGGCAGTCTGGGGCGCGGTCTGATCCGGTGTGGCGGGGGGCTGCGCGGGATGGGGTGCGGGAGCTGTGGCTTCGCGTTCGAGCGCGAGGCTGGTGACCGCGAAAGCGGCGGGGTGCGCGGATTGCGCGGCCGGCGTGGCGGGGGCGCCTTCAGCTGCCGGGCGCGGGCCCTTCTGGGGCGCGGGCGCGATTGCAGAGGTCGGGGTTGCTCCGGCTGGTGCGATGGTGGTGGCAGGGGGCGCCGGCGCAGGCAGCGGCAGCAGCGCTGCACCGGGGAGGGCGAGGGGAAGCGCGCCGGTGACAGCGTCGGGCGCGTCAGTGGCGGGCATTGCGTTGGCCGTGGCGGCGGCAGGCTTGTTGTCGTCCTCTACCGCCGCTTGCGCGGTGGCAATTGCGAGCAGTGCGGCAGGGGAGGTGGCCAACTTTTGCCGGGTAAGCGGCGGGGCCTTGCCGGGTTCTGTCGTGACCTCAGGGGTGTCCCTGGGCGCTGGCAGGTTTTCCGGCGACCGAACGGGTTTTTGAAGAGCGCACTGCTGCGTGTCCGGTGCTTCCTCCGAGGGCGCGGACTCGCGCGCGAGATGCGCCGCAAAGCCTGGGGTTTCGGACGCACGCGGGGTTGCCGCCGCTGCTGCGCGCGCGGCGTCGCGCGCGCGTTCGGGCGCGGCGGTGCGGGGGAGCAGGGCGGGGGCGGGCGCGGTCATGGCGGGGCGGCGGTCCTTGCGGGCGGGGTTTGGTTAACGGCTGCTATTCAAGAGGCGTGCCAAGCGGGCCAGAAGGCCCAGATCCAGACGCTGATGGATGGGCATTTTCAGCGGTCTTGCGGGCGATGCGCTGCCGTGCGGCCTCGATCCGGTCGTCCACTGCGGCGCGGCGGCGTTCGGCTTCGGCGGCTTCAGCAGCGCGCGCATCAGCGGCTTGGCGGGCGCGAACGAGATCCTGCGCGGTGCTGTCTGCGATGCGGGTAAGGCCGGCGACGAACTGTTGCGTCTGCTGGAGCTCGCTGCCGTCGCGCGCATCACGGCGGAGGCGATAGGCCTGGATCAGGGCGGCGGTGCGCGCTTCGAGACTAGCGACTTGCGCGAGCGCCGCTTCGGCCTTGGCGGCTTCGGCGAGGGCGGACTGGCGGGCGATGCCGCGCAGCCGCTCGAGACGATGCAGGCGCTTGAGTTTGGCCTTTTCGGCGCTCATGCGGCCATCAGCGCGGCGAGCTCAGCGACGCTACGGTCCATGGGGACAACGTCGCGCTGGGGCTGGCTGAGGAACGCCGTCAGCGCGCCATGCATCGCGATGGCGCGATCGAGCTGCGGATCGGCCCCGGCGCGGTACGCGCCCATGAGCACGAGATCGCGGTTGGCCTCGTAGTTGGCGATCAGCGCGCGGAAGGCGCGGGCATCAGCCTGGTGGAGCGGGTCGACGATATCGTTCATAACGCGGCTAAGCGAGGCGGCGATGTCGATCGCGGGGTACTGGCCGCGCTGGGCGAGATCGCGTGAGAGCACGACGTGGCCATCGAGGATCGCGCGTGCGGTATCGACAACGGGATCGTCCTGATTGTCGCCGTCGGCGAGCACCGTGTAGAGCCCGGTGACCGAGCCGCCGCTGGCCGCCGAATTGCCCGCGCGTTCAACCAGTTTGGTGATCGTGGCGAGCGCGCTAGGCGGGTAGCCGCGCGCCGCTCCGGGTCCGCCCAAGAGCAGCGCGATCTCGCGGCCCGCGTGGGCGACGCGGGTGAGGCTATCCATGATGAGCAGGACCTGATGCCCGGCGGCGCGGAAGTATTCGGCCATCGCGGTGGCGAGCATGGCGCCGCGGATGCGCAAGTTGGGGGCGTGATCGGCGGGGACGGCGACGACGATCGAGCGCGCGCGGCGCGGGCCGGACATGTGCTTTTCAACGAAATCGGAGACCTCGCGCGCGCGTTCGCCGATCAGGCCGACGATCACGATCTCGGCCTCGGTGCCGTGAGCGATCATGTCGAGCAGCACGGATTTGCCGACGCCAGAACCTGCCATGATGCCGATGCGCTGGCCGACGCCGAAAGTGGTGAGCGCATTAAGGGCGCGCACGCCAACATCGAAGGGTTCGCGCACGGGTGCGCGGTCCAGCGCGCCGGAGCGCACGCCGCCGGAGGGCCATTCGGCGCGGGCGGCGATGGGCGGGCCGCCGTCGATGGGGAGGCCCTCGCCATCCACCGCACGACCGAGGAAAGCTTCGCCGACGGGGAGCATGCCGGGCTTGCCTTCGGGGCGCACGCGCGCTCCCGGGCGCAGGAGGACGGTATCGCCTAGCAGCATCATCAGCATGCGTCCGGCGCGAAAGCCGATGGTTTCGGCGAGGAGCGAGCCGGACCCGTGGGCGATCCGGCATTGCGCGCCGATGGGAAGCGAGAGGCCACTGACTTCGAGCAGGCCGCCATCGCAAGCGGTGACGAGCCCGTAGCGGCGCGGGGCGAATTCGGGCTGGGCCTGCTCACAGCGGGTGAGGAGGGGGAGGGCGGCGGTTAGCATGACGAGAGCGCGTCGCTCAGCGCGCGGGCCCAGGTGGCGGGGCCGTCCTCGACGCCGCCCGCGGTGCCTTCGATGCGCAGCGCGCCGCGTTCGAGCGCGGGGTCGGGTTCGAAATGCCAGTCTTCGGGGAGGCGCGCGGCAAGGAGGGCCAAGTCTTCGGGGTGGAGGCGGATCACGCGTTCGTCCGCGGCGCGCGCGAGCATGGCGGCGGCGGTCTTGACTCGGGCGGCGAGAGCTTCCTCGTCGGCGGCAAATTCGCCGAGCAAGGGCGTGCAGAGCACAAGGACGGTATCGCGCAGGCGCGCTTCGAGTTCGCGAATGAGGTTGGCATCGAGGCGGCCGAAGGCGAGTTCGATTTTCGCGCGGGCGGCGTCCTGCGCGGCGAGGGCTTGCGTAAATGCGGTTTCGGCATCGGCGGCGCCCTGCGCATAGCCGGCGGCGAAGGCGCGGGTTTCAGGGTCTTCCTCCAGTTCGGCGGGCACCGGATCGGACGGCTCGGCAAAAATAGGGGACTGTCCCCATTTGTCGCGGCGCGTGAACCCGGCGCTGCCGCCGCCGAGTTCGGCCAGCGAAAGCGCGCGGATAGGATCAGACATAGTCGTCGTCGCCCGCGCCGAAGACGATCACGCCTTCGGCGGCGAGGCGGCGGGCGGCGGTGACCACGGCCTTTTGCGCCTCAACCACTTCGGCCATCTTCATGCGGCCGCGCGCATCAATCTCGTCGCGCACGCCTTCGGCGGCGCGGCTCGACATGGCGCGGAAGAAGCATTCGCGCGCGTCGGGCGCGATGCCTTTGAGCGCTGCAATGAGCGTGTCGGAATCGACTTCGCGCAGCAGCGAGCCCATCGATTTCTCGTCGAGCACGAAGAGGTGCTCGAACTTGAACATCTCGTTCTCGATGGCCTTGGCGAGCGCTTTATCCTGCTTGGCGATCTCGGGCATGACGCGCTTCTCGACCGCGCGGACCGAGGCGTTGATGATGTCTGCTGCCTCGCGCGGGCCGCCCATGGTGAGCGCGGCGCTGCCGTGGCATTCGGTGATGCGCTGCGCGAGGAGGTCTTCGAGCATGGCGATGGCTTCCGGCGCGACGGGGCCCAAAGTGGCGATGCGCTGGACGACTTGCGGCTGGAGGCTTTCGGGCAGGGCATGGAGCACGCCCGCCGCGACATCGGGATCGAGCTGAACCAGCAGCACCGCGAGCGCCTGCGGGTGCTCGCCCTGCACCAGCGGGACGAGCGCGTGGGGGGTGAGCCAGCGCGCGAGTTCGAGGCTGGAGCCGGGGCGCGGGGCATCGGGCGCGATGCGCTGCATGAGGTTGTCTGCCTTGAAGTCCCCCACCGCGTGGGTCATCAGGTGGCGGACCTGATCGACGCGGTCGTTGGCGCCGATCGAGACAGCTGCGGCATTGTCGACGAAACCCTGCAAGGCCTGTGTGATCGCATCGGCATCGATCTCGCCGATCTCGCACATCTTCGCGCCGAGCAGGCGCAGCTCGGCGGGTTCAAGCTGGGACAGCAGCGCGGCGGCGTGATCGTCGTCGAGCAGCATCATCATGACGGCGGCGCGCGTGGGGCCGCTGATTTCGGGAGCCTCGGTGGTCATTCCATTCCCTCGGGCGCGGGTTCGTTCAGCAGCTGGCGCAAGGCGTTGAGCGCGCTGTCGGGCTGTTCGGCGACGATGCGCTGCGCAAGGCCGACCTGGCGGCTGAGCGCGTCGGGATCGATCTCGCCGGTTTCGGGATCGATGATCGGCTCGATGCGCTGGACCTTCTTGCGGCGGCGGCGGGTGGGGGTGCCCCCAGTGCTTTCGCCGTCCTCGCTGTCGTCGGCTACGGCGCCCTCATCTTCGCCCTCCCGTGCCACTATGGCGGCAGGATCGCGTTTCAGCGCCTTGATCAGTGGGCGCACGCCGAGGAGCAGGGTGAGCAGCACGGCAAGCAGCGCGACGACATTGCGCACGATCATCGCGAACCACGGGGTTTCCCAGAAAGCGGGCGGGGTGACGGCGATGGGGCTGAAATTGCGCACGACGACCGCGACCTGATCGCCGCGCGCAGTATCGGCGCCGACGGCGGCGGTGACGAGCTGCTTGATCTGGTCGATCTCGGCGGGTTTGGCCTTGGCCATGATCGCGCCCGAGAGCGCGACGGCTACGGAAAGCCGCTTGATCTTGCCGGGGGTCTGATTGGTGACGGCGACTTCGCGGCCGAGTTCATACGTGCGCGCGGAGGAGCTTTCACCGGTCGCAGACGGGCTGGCAGCGGGGGTAGGGCTCGCGCCGGGGGTGGGCGTAGCACCAGGGGCACCGGGCTGCGCGGTGGTGGGGGGCGGCGGGGTGTTGGAGAGGACGCCAGGGACGCCTGACGCAGTACCCGCGCCAGCGCCCTGACTGGCAGACTGCGTTTCGGAGCGGACCACGCCCTGCTTGTCATAGCTCTCGCGCGCAGAAGTCAGCTGGTCCATATCGAGATCGACCTGAATCTCGCTCGAAAAATTGCCCTCGCCGAGCATGGGGGTGAGCAGCTGGGAGACCTGGCTGCGCAGCTTTTCCTCCATCCGCGATTGCAGATCGAGCCGGTCGGCATCGCCGGGTTTGGCGGAGGAGAGCAGGCGGCCGTGCTGGTCGATCACCTTGACCGCATCGACCGACAGCGATGGCACCGAGCCCGCGACGAGATTGACGATGGCGCTGACCTGGCTGTCTGCCAGCTGGCGACCACGCGCGAGCTTGACCATGACCGAGGCGGTGGGGGCGGCGTTGTCGCGCACGAACACGGACTTTTCAGGCTCGGCGAGGTGGACGCGCACCGCCTCGACCCCGTCGATCTGCATCACTGTGAGTTCGAGTTCGCGTTCGCGCGCGGCGAGGAGGCGTTCGCCTTCAAGCGTGCGGCTGGCGCCCATCGGCAGCTTGTCGAGCATCTGCGCGCCGGTTTCGGGCGTGGCGAGCGCGCCATCGGAAGCGGCGACCATGCGCGCCTTGTAGAGATCGTTCTCGCCCACGGTGACCGCGCCGGTGGCATTGTCGATGGCGTAAGTGATGGAGGCCTTGTCGAGCGCGGCGGCGACTTGCGCGCGCTCGCTGTCGCTCAAATCGCTGTAGAGGATGCGCTGCGGGGCGGGCGCCATGGTCATGTAGAGCAGCGCGGTAAGGCCTGCGGCGGAGACGCCGGCGAACCACGGCAGTGCGCGGCGCACCGGGGGCTGGCCGAGGAACGCGCCAGTGCGCGCGAGCATGCCGCCGCCGGCCGGATCGGTGAGCGGGGCGAAGACGGACAGGCTGGGTGCCGCTGGATCAGCCATTTATCAGACCCCCATCCTCATGATGTCCTGATAGGCGGTGAGCAGCTTGTTGCGCACCTGCAGCGTGGCCTCGAAAGCGACACCGGCTTCCTGCCGGGCGAGCATGACCTTGGCGATGTCGGTGACCTCGCCCTTGTCGTAGCCTGCGCTGATCGTTTCGGCTTTGCCCTGCACGGCGTTCACGTTGTCGAGCGCGGATTTCAGCGCCGAGGTGAAGCCATTTGCCGGCGCTTCGGACGCGGCTTCGGGTGCGCCTGCTGCGGGCGTGCGGACTTGCTGGAGCAGCTGCGAGCGATCGATGATCTGCTGGCGCAGCGCCATGATCTGCTGGAGTCCGCCCGCCCCGCCTATTCCCCCGACTCCGCTCATCGCCGGCTACCGGCCACGGCGATGCCGTTCTCGCGAAATTCGGCGAGGCGGTAGCGCAAGGTGCGCTCGGAAATGCCGAGCTTGCGTGCGGCGGCGACGCGGCTGCCACCGCAGCTATCGAGCGCGGCGAGGATGGCGCGGGTTTCGGAGAGCTGGACGATATTGGAGAGCTTGCCGCCCGGGATTGTCGTCATGCCAGGTGCGGGATCGGCGGTGACGGTTTCCCCCGCAACGCGCACCGGGCGATCAAAGACCACGTGCTGCATACCGATTTCAGGGGCGTCGCCGGCAAGGAGCAGCGCGCGGCGCATGACGTTTTCGAGCTCGCGCACGTTGCCGGGCCAGGCGTGGGCTTTGAGCATGGCGAGCGCAGCCTCGCTGATCCAAGGCACTGGCCGGGCCTGAGGTTCTTGGGCGGGCACGTGGCGCAGCACCATGGCAAAGGCGAGCGGGGCAATGTCCGCCGGGCGATCGCGCAGCGCGGACAGTTCGAGCGGGAAGACGTTGAGGCGGTAGAAGAGGTCGGCGCGGAAACGGCCTTCCTCGACTTCGCTCGGCAGATCGCGGTTGGCGCAGGCGATGACGCGAACGTCGACCTTGACCGGCTTGGTAGCGCCCAAGGGCACGACTTCGCCTTCCTGCAGCACGCGAAGCAGCTTGGCCTGGAGCGCGAGCGGCATCTCCGCGATCTCGTCGAGCAGGAGCGTGCCGCCATGCGCGGCGCGGAAGAAGCCTTCGGCGGCGGCATTGGCACCGGTGAAGGCGCCCTTCTGGTGGCCGAACAGCATGGCCTCGAGCATCGTCTCGGGCATGGCGGCGCAGTTGATGGCGATGAACGGTGCCGCCGCGCGCGGCGAGCGCAAGTGGATGAAGCGGCTGAGCACTTCCTTGCCGGTGCCGGTGGGGCCGTTGATGAGCACAGGGATCTCGGCCCCGGCAAGGCGTTCGGCGAGGGCGAGGATCGAGAGCGTTTCGGGATCGGCGGCGACAGGGCTGCCCGGAGGCGCGGCGCAGGCGAGGAGTGCGGCAAGCACGGCAGGGTCGGCGCTGTCGACATAGGCGAGCTCGTGCCGGCCGCCGTGGCTGCGCGTAATGGCATTGCCGGCAGCACGGGAAAGCAGCACGGTGCGATCAAACAGGCCGTGCGCGGGCGGCTCATCAGCGCCGCGCAAAGTGAAGGTTCCGGCGGGGGTGAAGCTGCCCAGAACCGAGCGGGCCCGTGCGAGCAGGGCCGCATGCGGGGCGGGCGTGGTGGCGGCGCTTCCTCCAACCGTGTGCGCTGCCTGATCCGTGTTCATGTTTCTGAGCCCTATTCTTGCTGGCGTTTAACCATCGAGACGGGCTGTTTTTCGCGCGAAAACGTCAAGCGGTGCGAAACTTTAAGCTCCGCGCACGCCCTAAGGGCTACTACGTGGATGCGGCAGATCGCTGCCGATCCCCCCCTTAAACCCGGCAGCGTTTTGCCGGTCTTTGCCGTGGCTGCCGCGTCGATCCCCGACCGGCGTCAACCGGGGAACGACCCCTCTTAACGGAGACAGACCATGGCGGTTATCAATACCAACATCAGCGCGATCAAGGCAGCCAACGCTTCGAACAGCGCTTCCAAGATGGCTGGTCAGGCGATGGAACGCCTTTCGACCGGCAAGCGCATCAATGGCGCGAAGGACGACGCGGCGGGCCTCGCCATTGCGACCACGATGACCTCGCAGATCAAGGGCATGAGCCAGGGCGTGCGCAACGCCAACGACGGCATCAGCCTTGCCCAGACCGCGGAAGGCGGCCTCAACGAAGTGACCAACATGCTGCAGCGCGTCCGCGAACTGGCCGTGCAGTCCAAGTCGGGCACCTACCAGCAGTCGGACCGCGACGCGATGCAGTCGGAAGTCGGCAACCTCAACGCCCAGATCTCTGACGTGCTCAACAACACCAAGTTCAACGGCAACGCAGTGTTCTCGGTGGTTGGCGCCACGCCGACGGCAGCCGATGACAAGACGTTCTCGATCCAGACCGGTGCCAACACCACCGATACGGTCGATATCGTCTCGAAGGCCTTCGACGGCACCAAGCTGTTCGGCGGCACGCTGACGGCCTATGACTCGACCTCGACCACGCAGGCGCTCGACGTGACGGATGCGACCAAGGCTTCGACCACGATCGACAACGTCGATGCGGCGCTGGCCAACGTCAACTCGACCCGTGCGACGCTCGGTGCCGGCCAGAACCGCCTGGAATCGGCCGTCAACAACCTGAACGACAACATCACCAACCTGTCGGACGCGCGCAGCCGCATTCAGGACACCGACTACTCGGCCGAAACGACCGCGATGGCCAAGGCCCAGATCCTGAGCCAAGCTTCGACCGCGATGATCGCACAGGCCAACCAGAGCCAGCAGAACGTTCTGTCGCTGCTGCGCTAAGTTGTGAAATCCCCGCTTGCCCGATCTCCACCGGGCAGCACCTTGCCCGGCGGTCCCTCCACGGATCGCCGGGTTTTTGGTTTAGCGGGGCTTGAGGACGCGCGGCAGCGTGGCACCAAGGACGGCGAGCATTTCGGGGGCGTAGCCGCTGGAATTGACCTCGAACTCGGGCTGGGTGATGCGATCGGTGCCTTGCGCGCCGAAGAGCACCACTTCATCGTCCAGCTTCACGTCGCGGTGATCCGTGACGTCGACCATCAGCGTGTTCATGGTGACGCGGCCGACGACGGGCGCGCGGCGGCCGCGGATGAGGACTTCGGTGTGGTTCTTGGCCTCGGCCGGAAACTCGGGGCGGTTGGCGTGGCTGAAGCCGCGGCGCACGCCGTCCGAATAGCCGATGGGAATATTGGCCAGCCAGCTTTCGCGCTCCAGCCGGAAGGTGCGATCGTAGGCGACGGTCTGCCCGGCAGGGAAGTGGTTCACCGCGGCGATGCGCGACTTGATCGTGGGGACGGGGATGAAGGCGCTCGTCTTCACAGAGCCCGGATCGCCATAGATCGCGCCGCCGACGCGGACCATGTCGAGCCGGGTATCGGGCTGGGTCAGCGTTGCGAAAGTGTTGGCGGTGTGGCGGGTGAAGCCTTCGGTTTTGAGTCCTTCACCCTGGAGCCAGGCGAGGTCTTCCTTGTATTGGGCGAGCTGGCCGAGGATGTCGGGCGCTTCCTCGCTGGGATAGTGGGTCATCGCGCCTGCTATGCGCAGGCCCTTCAGCGCCAGCATGGCGCGGGCATCGGTCTTGCCGTAGTCGGCCCCCAGCTCGACCCCGTTGCGCGACATGCCGCCGGCATTCAATGCGAGGTGGACGGGGAGCGGGAAGCGCGGGCGGCGCTGGCGCCAGAGCGCCTCGAGCCGCGCGGCAGCTTCGGCGTTGCCGATGAGCTCGACGAGGCCGGTGCCCATCGCGTCCTCCATCTCCTCAGGCGCTGCGAGGCGGATGCGGTAGAGCCGGCCGCGATAGCCCAATTGGCGGGCGACGCGGGCTTCGTCGTTCGAGGTGATCGCGACATCGGTGATCCCGGCAGCGATTACCGAGGGGATAAGGAGCGCGATGCCATTGCCATAGGCGTCCGCCTTCATGACCGCACAGATCCGTACCGGGTCGACGATCCTTCGCAGTGTGGCGATATTGGCCTCGAACGCGGCGGCATCGATTTCGATCCACCCATTGCGGCGCTGCGCCTGTGCAAGGGTGAGGCCAAAGTTGGTGGCCGAGAGGATCGGCGCGGCGGCCGCGCGGGTGGCGGCAAGCGCGACGCCGGCGGCTCCGGCGGCGAGAAAGGTGCGACGCTGCATCAGGGTTGACCCCGCTTGAGGAACTGGCCGGGCCAGGTGCCGGTGGGCTTGCCATCGGCATAGACTGCGGCGCCGCCGACCCAGACGCGCGAGACTCCGGTGGCCAGCGCGGCCGAATTGCCGACGACGGCGTGATCGGTGATGGTGGCCGGATCGAACAGCACGAGATCGGCCTTGTAGCCCGCCTTGATCACCCCGCGCCCGGCGATGCCCAATTGCTCGGCGGTCCGCCCGGTCATCTTGTGGACCGCTTCGGCGAGCGTGAGGAGGTGCTTTTCGCGCACATAATAGCGCAGGATCTTGGCGATCGCGCCCGCGCCGCGCGGGTGGCGCGAGCCGATCACGCCGTCCGAACAGACCACGGTGTGCTTCCAGGCGAGGAAATCGGCGACGTCGGCCGGGGCCATCGCGGTGCCGATGACCGATTCCGCGCCGTCCGCCGAGGGATGCGTCTTTTCCCAATCCTGCGCGCGGTTGATCAGCCAGAGGTAGGTGACCGCCGGCTCCTCGCCGCGCTGGGCGGCGATCTGGGCGATGGTCTTGCCCTCGAACGCGGGCACGGGCGCGTAGTAATCGAGCAGCATCCCCTCGGGCGTGGTGAGGTGGGTGAGCGCGAAGCGCGCGGCGGCGAGATCGGTGAAATCGCGCTTGGGGAACAGCACCGTCAGCGTCGAGTGCCAATATTCGTAAGGGTAGACGTCCGCCGTGACGTTGATGCCGCGCGCGCGGGCGGCGTCGAGCTTGGCGAGGACGGCCTTCGCCTGGCCCCAGCGGTCGGCGATGCCGAGCTTCATGTGCGAGATCTGCACCGGGATGCCGGTCTGTTTGCCGATATCGAGCAGTTCATCGAGCGCGGCATCGAAGGCGACGTCCTCGCTGCGCATATGGCTGATGTAGCGCCCGCCGCCCGCCGCCGCGGTGCGGGCGAGATCGACGAGTTCGGCGTGATCGGAATAGATGCCGGGATCGTATTCGAGGCCGCTCGAAAGCCCGAGCGAGCCTGCTTTCATATCGGCGGCGAGGAGCGCCTGCATTTTCGCGAGTTCGGCGGGGGTGGAATGGCGCTTGTAGTCCGCGCCCATCGCCTGATCCCTGAGCCAGCCGTGGCCGGTATAAGCAGCGACGTTGATCGCGGCGGGGCGGGCGGCGTATTTGGCGGCGACTTCGGCGAAGGGCCCCGCGCTGCCGCCGTCCTGCCCGACGACGATGGTGGTGACGCCCTGCGCAAGGAGGAGCGGCATGTCGCGATCCTTGTAGTCGCCCACATCGTGGTGGCTGTGCGCATCGATGAAACCGGGAGCGAGCGCGAGGCCCTTCGCCGCGATGACGGTCTCGCCCTTGCGCGGCTTCAGCGCGCCGACGGCGAGGATATGATCGCCCTCGATCCGGACGGAGGCCTTGCGGGCAGGCGCGCCGGTGCCATCATAGACCGCCGCTCCGGTGATGAGGGTGGATGCGGCGGCGGGCGATGCCAGCGCCAGCATGGCCGCGATGGCCGCCCCTGCAAATCCTTTGCGCATTGCCGTGTTTCCCCTGCTGAGCCCCGGTGCAGGCTAGGCGGGGTGGGGGCCGGGGTGCAAGGGGATTGGGGGTGGTTGTTAGGTGATCAGATCAAGCGGCAAGTCAGCTATATCGCGCAACCTTTTACCTGATATCATGATTTCGAGCAGTTCAAGTCGATCCTCGGAACCAGGCCCGTTCAGTGCCATGCGCAATTCGTCGAGCGCAAAG
>CAILIO010000204.1 GCA_903834285.1 uncultured Sphingomonadales bacterium
CTCCCGCACCATCGCCCGCGCCCGCGCTGACGGTGCTGCCGCCGCCGCCCGCAACGAGCTCCGCGATCTCAGCGTCCGGTGCAAGTGCGTCCGCGCCGGCGAGGCCCGCGGCGAGCGCGCGAGCGGCGCGCTCGCGCAGCGCGGGAAGGTGCACATGCACCCCGCTCAGCGCATCGAGCAGGTTCGGATCGAACAGCTGCGCTTCGACGAGATCATCCAGCGCGGCATTGCTGCATACGATGACCCGGACGTCGAGCCTGAAGCTGTGGCGCGCGCCGATGGGCTGGATATCGCCGCGCTGGAGGAACTGGGCGAGGCGGCCTTGCGCGGCGAGGCACAACCGGTCGATCTCGTCGATCACCAGCGTACCGCCATCGGCATGCTGGAGCGCGCCGACGTGGCGCTCGAAGGCGCCGGGGAACGCGCCCTTCTCATGGCCAAACAGCACCGATTCGATCTGGTTTGCGGGGATTCCGCCGGCATTGACGATGCGCAAGGGTGCCTTGGCGCGGGGGCTGGCGGCATGCATCGCGCGCACCAGCATTTCCTTGCCGGTGCCGCTTTCGCCCTCGATCAGGACGGTGTTTTGCGTCCGCGCCGCCTTCGCGGCGACGGCCAGAGCGGCGCGGAAGCTGGGGGCAGCGCCGATCATCGAATCGAAATCGAGCGTGCCGGTGAACTTCTCGGTGAGCGGCTGCAGCTCCTCGGGCGAATCCTCGCGGCGCGTTGCGGCGCGTAGCGCCTGGAGCAACCGATCGGGCGCAACCGGCTTGATCAGATAGTCCGAAGCACCCGCACGCATTGCTTCCACCGCGAGCAGCGGCGAAGCGCTGGTGGTGATCATGAGGATGGGGAGCGCTGGCCGGCGCGCCTTGAGTTCGGCAATCAGCGCACAGGCGCTATCGCCCGGAACCCATTGATCCAGAATGATTGCATCGAGCTGCATGCCCTGCCGCGTACCGAGCGTGGCAATCGCCGTCTCGGAATCGCGCGCGATGATGGTACGCCAACCCTCACGCGCCGCGAGCGCCGAGATCAGTCGGCACTGCGCTGGTTCGTCATCAATCAGCATGAGCAGGCGATCAGTGGGCTCTGCCATGGCTTCCCCGGTCCTTTTGCATAGTGCCGGGGTCTAGCCCAATTGGGTAAAGACCAGATTAAGTGCGATGGCGCCGGTTCCGCTTGAGCCGAGAGAACGCCGCCGCTAGAGGTTGCGATCAACCGATCGTTTAAGACGCAATGAGGAAGGGTTTGTCATGGGCGCCAGCAACAATGCCGGGAACAACATGAAGGCAGCGACGGCCACGTACGAGGGCTTCGTCGGCATGATCAAGGTCGCCACGCCGGTGATCGCGGTGATCGTGCTCTTCGTCGTATATCTGATCCACTGAGCCGCGAATGGGGGCGACAACAACAATCGCGGTCCTGCGTGAGCGGGCCAGCGGGGAGCATCGCGTAGCGGCAACGCCTGAGACGGTGAAGAAGTTCATCGGTCTCGGCGCTGCGGTGCGCGTGGAGTCCGGGGCAGGGGGCGCCGCCTCGATCAGCGACGAGGCCTACGCGGCCGTCGGCGCGGAGATCGTGGCGAGCGGCACGGCAGCCGGGGCGGACATCGTTCTCGGCATCCAAGGCCCGGAGCCCGAACTGTTGGCGGGGGCAAAGCCGGGCGCTTGGGTTGTCGCTTCGCTCGATCCATTCGGGCAGCGCGCTCGTGTCGATGCCTATGCCGCTGCGGGGCTTGAGGCGCTCGCGATGGAGTTCATGCCGCGGATCACGCGCGCGCAGTCGATGGACATCCTCTCCTCGCAATCGAACCTCGCCGGATACAAGGCCGTGATCGTAGCGGCAGACATCTATGGCCGCGCTTTCCCGATGATGATGACCGCCGCCGGTACCGTTTCGGCTGCCAAAGTTTTCGTGATGGGCGTCGGCGTTGCCGGCCTTCAGGCAATCGCCACCGCGCGCCGCCTTGGCGGGCAGGTTTCGGCCACCGACGTGCGCTCGGCCACCAAGGAGCAGATCCAGTCGCTCGGCGCCAAGCCGATCTTCGTGGAGAACGTAGCAGGCATCGAGGGCGAAGGCGCGGGCGGCTATGCCACCGAGATGAGCCCGGAATACCAGGCGGCGCAGGCTGAGCTGGTCTCAAGCCACATTGCCAAGCAGGACATCGTGATCACCACTGCGCTGATCCCGGGCCGGCCCGCGCCGCGCCTCATCACAGATGCGCAGATCGCGACAATGAAGCCTGGTTCGGTGATCTTCGATCTTGCCGTCTCGGCCGGCGGCAACGTCGAAGGGTCGGTCGCGGATCAGGTGGTAGAGAAGCACGGCGTCAAGATCGTCGGCTATTCCAACACCGCGACGCATTTGGCGGCAGACGCTTCGGCGCTGTTCAGCCGCAACTTGTTCAATTTCCTGTCCGCGTTCTGGGACAAGGAGCAGGGCAAGCCGGTCCTCGATGAGGAAATCGGCAATGCCATCCGCCTGACGCAGGGCGGGAAAGTCGTCAACGAACGACTGCTCGGGTGAGGGGGCTTTAGAACATGGACTTCATTTCAATCCTGAGCGTTTTCGTGATGGCCTGCTTTGTGGGCTATTACGTCGTCTGGTCGGTCACCCCCGCGCTGCACACGCCGCTGATGGCGGTGACCAACGCGATTTCCTCGGTCATTGTCGTCGGCGCGCTAGTCGCAGGCGCGGCTGAGGGTTCGGTTGTCTCCAAGTGGCTAGGGCTGCTCGCCGTGGTGCTGGCCAGCGTCAACATCTTCGGCGGCTTCGCTGTCACCGAGCGCATGCTGGCGATGTACAAGAAGAAGGAGAAGAAGTGATGGAACACGTCACCACTCCTCCCTGGGCCATGCTCGCCTATCTCGTCGCGGGCGTCCTGTTCATCATGGCTTTGCGCGGGCTTTCGAGCCCCGCCACCTCGCGCGCGGGCAACCGCTACGGCATGATCGGCATGACCATCGCGATGGTCACCACGCTGCTCACGCACGGCCTCGCCAGCCTGCCTGAAATCGCAGGCGCCATCGCCATTGGCGGCGGCCTCGGCTTCGTCACCGCGCGGCGGATCAAGATGACCGACATGCCGCAGCTCGTTGCGGCCTTCCACAGCCTCGTCGGCATGGCCGCAGTGCTCGTCGGCCTTGCCGCATACCTCAACCCCATCGCGTTCGGCATTGCCGGGCCGGACGGGGTGATCGAGGTGCAGAGCCGCATCGAGATGGGCCTCGGCATCGCCATCGGTGCGATCACCTTCTCGGGCTCGGTCATCGCGTTCCTCAAGCTCAACGGCAACATGAGCGGCGCGCCGATCATGTTGCCCGGCCGCCATGCCATCAACCTCGGCACGCTGGTCGCCATTCTCGGCCTCGTCGCCTACTTCACGCAGGATCAGGCGCCCTGGGTGATCGCGGTGATCACCGCGCTCAGCTTTGCCATCGGCTTCCTGCTGATCATTCCGATCGGCGGCGCGGACATGCCGGTCGTCGTCTCGATGCTCAACTCGTATTCGGGCTGGGCCGCGGCGGCGATGGGCTTCACGCTCCACAACACCGCGATGATCATCACCGGCGCGCTCGTCGGCTCGTCGGGCGCGATCCTCTCGTACATCATGTGCAAGGCGATGAACCGCAGCTTCATCTCGGTGATCGCAGGCGGCTTCGGCGCAGCGCCGGAAGCGGCCGCGGGCGGCGCAGCCAAGGTGCAGCGCCCGTGGAAGCGCGGCGCGGCAGAAGACGCGGCCTATCTGATGAAGGAAGCCGAAAACGTCATCATCATCCCCGGATACGGCATGGCGGTGGCGCAAGCCCAGCACGTACTGCGCGAGATGGGCGACCTGCTCAAGAAGGAAGGCGTCAACGTCAAGTACGCCATCCACCCGGTGGCAGGCCGCATGCCCGGTCACATGAACGTGCTGCTGGCCGAAGCGAACGTGCCTTATGATGAAGTCTTCGAGCTCGAGGACATCAACGGCGAGTTCGCGCAGGCCGACGTGGCCTTCATCATCGGCGCCAACGACGTCGTCAACCCGGCGGCAAAGACCGACAAGTCCTCGCCGATCTATGGCATGCCCGTGTTCGACGTCGACAAGGCCAAGACGGTCATGTTCATCAAGCGCTCGATGGGCGGCGTGGGCTATGCCGGCGTCGACAACGACGTGTTCTACATGGACCAGACCATGATGCTCCTCGCCGACGCCAAGAAGATGGTCGAGGACATCAACAAGGCGCTCGCGCACTGATGCGTCCGCGCTGAACCATGACGCCCGAGGAACACGAGGCGTCGCCGCAGAAACAGGGAAGCTTCGTCCGGGTGCTCTCGCCCGGCGAAGTTTTTCTGCTTACGATCTCGGCACTTTCTCCGGTTTTTTCGGTCTTCATCGGCGGCAATGCCATTCTTCATCTGGCCGGGACCGGGGCGGCCATCGGGTTTATCTGCGGCGGGATGATTGCGGCCACTTTGGCCCTGCTGTTTGCCGAGCTATCGGCCAGCTTTCCGGGCGCGGGCGGGGTATATCCCGCGCTCAACGTGATCCTCGGATCGCGCTGGACTTATCCCTTCGTCGTCCTGCGTACTGTGATCATGTTCCCGCTGCTTGCTTTCGGCGCGACCGGCGTCGGACCCTATATCCGCCTGTTTGTGCCGTGGTTGCCCGAGGATCTGGCCGTGCTGGGCACGCTCGTGCTGGCGGCATTGATCGCCGCGACGCAGATCAGGCGCGGAGCGCAAGTCATCGCAGGCTTCCTGATCCTCGAGCTGGTCGCTCTGCTCGTGCTGATCGTCGCGGCGCTGATCCACTTCAAGACGGCTAACATAAACCTGGTGCTGAGGCCGCTCTATTCCGTGAACAGGGACATAGTTGCAGCAACGCCGCCGGCGAACCTCGCCCTTGCTGTGATCGCGGGTTCCTTTATGGCCGCCGGCGCGGATTGGGCCACGTTCTTTGCCGAAGACATGCGTGATGCGAGGCGAAGAATTGGACCTGTGGTGGCCTGGACCGGGCTCATCGCCGCGCTCTGCATTGCCGTCCCCACCGTCCTGATGGTGCTCGCCATCGATGATTTGCCGGCAACGCTTTCCGCTGAGGCGCCGATGGCGCATTTTCTCGACCGCGCAACCACCCCGCTGATCAGTTCGCTGGTCTCGCTCGGTATCATTGCGTCCATTATCAACAACGTCATTGCGGTCATGATGGCGCTTTCGCGCCAGCTCCACGCGATTGGCCGCGATGGCGTTTTCCCTTCTCCGATCAACCGTATGCTGAGGATCGTCAACCCCCGGACCCGCGCACCGACCGGCGCCCTGGTGGTTCTGCTGGTGATCGGAGGGTTCTGTACCTTTCTCGGCGAGCGTCAGCTCGTACTGCTCACCAGCGCCAACTTTTCGGAGTGTCTGCTGCTTGGACTTGCCGTGCTGACAGGACGCCGTGCTGGCATGATGAGCGAGCACTTCCGCATACGGCTCCATCCGCTCGTCCCAGTGCTGGCCGTGCTGCTCAGCGTTTCGATTGTCGCGGCGGGCTGGGCCGATGCGGAAACGGGGCGGGTCTCGATCGGGCTGCTCCTGACCGTATTCGTGACGGCGTTCTTCTGGCATGAACTGTCGATGCGCATGGGACGCACCCCTGTCAGGCTCTCCGGGAGTGATCTTGAATGACGATCCGGATGGCCAGTGCCGCGTTTGCCGCCTGCCTCGCGCTGGTGGCGGCCTGCACCCCGGCCAAGCTCGCTGAAGGCCGCGTCCGTTCTGCGCTGATGGATGCCGGCCTGTCGCAGCCCAATGCCGCCTGCATGGCCGAGCGGATGACAGATAGACTTTCGCTTGGCCAGTTGCGCAAGCTGCAGGCGCTGCAGGGCCCCAAGCGCACGATCGCCGACTATGTGACGACAGTTCGCCGGGTGGGGGATCGGCAGCTGATCGAAGTCACCGTCAGTTCTGCGCTGCTGTGCGCCAGCGGCTTTGCGCATGAGCGCAAGCCGGGCTAAGCACCCCCCGCCATTCCCACACAAGGTTCGATTTTCGAGATGCAGGCGAGTACGTGACTGAACGCGCACCCTGGGCCTGCGATCCCGCAAACACGCGCGGCCGCGAGTTCACGCTGGCGGGGGAGACAACGCGCGGCCCCCGCAGCGTGTTCCAGCGGGACCGCGACCGGATCATCCATTCGATCGCCTTCCGCCGGCTGCGCCACAAGGCCCAGGTCTTCATCGCGCCCGATGGCGATCACTACCGCGTGCGGCTGACCCACAGCCTTGAAGTCGCGCAGATCGGCCGCGTGATTGCCCGCGCGCTGGGGCTCGACGAGGATCTGACCGAGGCGCTGTGCCTTGCGCACGATATCGGTCATCCGCCCTTCGGCCATGCAGGGGAGGACGCGCTGGAAGAGGCCATGGCCGGGCATGGCGGTTTCGATCACAACGCCAATACGCTGCGTGTGCTCATGCGCCGCGAGAGCCCTTATCCCCGGCACGATGGGCTCAATCTCACCTGGGAGCTGCTCGAAGGCCTCGCCAAGCACAATGGCCCTGTTTACCAGCCGACCTGGGCGCTCGCCGAGCTTGATGCCGCGTTTCCGCTCGATCTCGCGCAGCTCGCCTCGCTTGAAGCGCAAGTTGCGGCTATTTCCGATGATATCGCCTATGACAACCACGATATCGATGACGGGCTGCGCGCCGGGTTCCTGACGCTCGATACCCTGCTCACGCTGCCATCGCTGGCAGCGCAATGGTACGAGATCGAGGCGCGCTTCCCCGGCGCCCCGCGCGACCGGCTGCTGCGCGAGTTGGTGCGCGGGCAGATCGGCCGCATGGTCAACGACGTCATCGAGGAAACACAGCGGCGGCTGAAGGAAAGCGGCGTGGATAATGCCGAAAAGGTCCGCGCGGCAGGCCGATCGCTGGCCGGGTTTTCAAGCGCGATGGCGGCTGAGGAACGCACGCTCAAGGCGTTCATGTACAAAACGCTTTATCTGCATCCCGAGCAGGTCCAGACCGCCGACCGCGCCCGGGCTGTGATCGCACGGCTGTTCGCCATCTATCGCGATGCGCCGGAAAACCTGCCGGAAAGCTGGCGCGCTAGTCTACCTCTCGCCGAACCCGAACGCAGCCGCCACATTGCCGACTTCATCGCGGGGATGACCGACAAGTATGCGATGGATTGCTATGCTCGGTTGTTCGGGGAGCGGCCCGAAGGCCTCAGCAACGTCTGAACCCGCAAGGACGCTGGGCTCAGTGCCGCTTGTGAATCGAATCCGAACCGGCCTGGCCGACCGACTGGATATCGCCGCCCACGCCCTTTACCGTCTTGCATGCTGTCGCACTGACCAGCAGGCCGACAAGCGCTGCGGAAAAAATAACCTTGCGTACCATTGTTGTTATCCCTTTAATCGACTGGTTAAGCCGCGCGGCCAAGACTGGCCGCAGTCGACTGCCTCAGGCATGACAACGTGCGAGCGTCGACAGGGTTCCGAAGCGGCATCAGGGTGAGGATGGCCATATGCACGAGACAGCAGGTTTCGAGACATTCGACGCGTTCTTCCGGCACTGGACCGAGCAGCGGCCCAACGCGGTGTCGCACGAGCAGGATTGCCGCAAGACGACCTTTGCTGAGCTCGAGGAGTTCTCGCGCCGCTATGCCGCTTTCCTCCGTGAGCACAGCGTGGAGAAGGGCGACCGCATCGCGTGGATCGGCAAGAACTGCGATCTCTATTTCCAGATGCTGCTGACTTGCGGTCGCATCGGCGTGGTCATGGTGCCGATCGGGTGGCGGCTCGCGCCGGCTGAAATGGCCTATATCCTGGAGGATACCCGCGCCAAGCTCGTCTTCGCGGGTGAGGGGTTCGAGAGCGTTGCGCATGAACTTGCCGCTGCTGCTCCCCAGCATCCGAATGTCATCGAGGAAGCCGAGGCGCGGGCCACCATTCCCGAATCTCCCGCCGATCCGATTGTCGCGGCGGAACCGGAAGCAGCGTTCCTCCAGCTCTATACGTCCGGCACCACCGGAAGGCCCAAAGGCGCTGTGCTGTGCCAGCGCAACTTCATGGGCCTGCGCGCGCCTGCGCTCGAAGCCGGGCTGCCTTGGGCGGAATGGGATGCGGAAGAGGCGATCCTTGTGTGCATGCCGTGCGCGCATATCGGCGGTACGGGGCTGGGCACGATGGCGTTCTGCGCAGGAGCGCGCGCCATCGTGCAGGCCGAGTTCACTGCCGACGGCGCGCTTGATGCGATCGGGCAGGGGATCACCCGCTTCTTCATCGTGCCGGCGGCGCTCCAGATGCTGATCCAGCATCCCAAGGCGACCGAGACCGATTTCACGCGCCTCAAATACGTGATGTATGGCGCCGCCCCGATCCCGCTTGAGCTGATGCGCCAGGCGGTGACGACGATCCCCAACGCCGCGTTCATGCAATGCTACGGCATGACCGAGACGACGGGCACGATTGCCGTACTCCCGCCATCGGACCATGACCTTGCCGGGAATGCGCGTATGCGCTCGGCGGGCAAAGCGTCGCCGGGCGTCGAGATCCGGATCGTCGATAGTGAAGGCAACGAAGTGCCGCGCCGCACCGTCGGCGAAATCCAGACTCGCTCTCCCGCCAACATGCTCCACTACTGGCAGCTGCCCGAAGCCACCGCCAAGACGCTTACGCCCGATGGCTGGATCAGCACCGGCGATGCCGCCTACATGGACGAGGACGGCTATGTCTTCATCCAGGACCGCATCAAGGACATGATCATTTCGGGCGGCGAGAACGTCTATCCCGCCGAAGTCGAAAGCGCGATCTACGGCCATCCACAGGTCGCTGAAGTTGCGGTGATTGGCGTGCCGGATGCGCGCTGGGGCGAGGCGGTCAAGGCCTGCGTGGTCCCGCGCGAGGGTTGCGAGGTGGACGAGGCCAGCGTCATCGCCTGGGCGCGCGAGCGCATTGCCGGGTTCAAGGTGCCCAAGTCGGTCGATGTGATCGCGGCGCTGCCGCGCAATCCTTCGGGAAAGATCCTTCGCCGCAATCTGCGCGAGCCTTATTGGGAAGGCATGGACCGGCAGGTCAACTAGGCGGCCGGAGGTCGCGGGCCCGCTGCGCTGCCGCGCACTTGTTCGCGCCAGGCGATGATGAGGCCCGCTGCGATAATGGCGGGCGCGCCGATCCAGGTCTGCGCGGGTGGTACATGCGCAAAGGCAAGCCAGCCCCACAGCGTGGCCCAGCCGAACTGCGAATAGTCCATCACGATGACGCTGGAGACGCTGCCGTAGCGCAGCGCCGCAGTCATCAGCAGCTGCGCGGCCAGGCCGGTCGCGCCGATGCCGAAGAGCATCGCCCAGCCGGCAGGATCATGGTGCGGCAGGCCCGTCCACAGCATGAACAGCGCCATCGGCGGCGTGCAGAAGGCCGAGAACCAGAACACGATGCTCACCGGCTCCTCGGTGCGCCCGAGATCGCGCAACTGGATCGAGATCAGCGCGACCATGAAAGCCGCGCCGATACCAGTCGCAAGGCCGATCAGGGGAAGATGCGCCCGATCAGGCCCAGCAATGATCACGATGCCGAGAAGGCCGAGCAAAACCGCCGTCCAACGCCACACACCAACCTTCTCGCCCAGCAGCAAGACCGCAAGTAGCACGGCGAAAATCGGAGCGGTGAAGCCGAGCACGGTCGCTTCCGCCAGTGGCAGGATCTGCACCACGCCCAGCGTGAGGAACATGCCGAGCCCGCCGATCAGCGCGCGGCGCGCGTGAATCAGGGGGCGTTGCGTGCGCAGCCGGCCGATCTGGCCGCGCGATGCGAGCCAGCCCAGCAGAGCCACGCCGGGAAGGAATTGCCGCCAGAACAGCGTCTCGGGCAGCGAAATGCCGTGCTCGCCCGTCAGCTTGACCAGCAGCAGCATGACCGAAAGCGCGAGCATCGCCATGAGGCGCAGGGCCAGCGCATAGATCGGTCGTTGGGCGGTTGGCATGGCCCCCGCCATAAGGCAGGGGCCACGCGGATCAAGCGATTAGCTTAGAGGCAGGCTTCCAAGTAGGCCTGATCGAAGCCGAACTGGCGCGCCTTTTCGAGCGTATAGGGGCGCAGGCCCGAGGGGCGGAATTCTCCGATGATCTTGCCGTCCTCGTTCTCGTCGAGGTACTCGAACTTGAACAGCTCCTGCGTCACGATCACATCGCCTTCCATTCCGATCACCTCTGTGATGTTGGTGGTGCGGCGCGAACCGTCGCGCAGACGCTTGACCTGCACGATGAGATCCACCGATTCGGCGATCTGGCGGCTGATGGCTTCCTTGGGGATCTTGATGTCTCCCATCAGGATCATGTTTTCCATACGGCCAAGGCATTCGCGCGGGCTGTTGGCGTGGAGCGTACACATCGAACCATCGTGGCCGGTGTTCATGGCCGCCAAGAGGTCGAAGCACTCCGCGCCGCGAATTTCGCCCAGGATGATGCGGTCAGGACGCATACGCAGGGCGTTCTTCACAAGGTCGCCGATGGTGATCGCGCCCTGGCCTTCAAGGTTTGGCGGACGCGTTTCGAGCGGAAGCCAGTGCGGCTGCTGCAGGCGAAGTTCGGCCGCGTCTTCGATTGTCAGCACGCGCTCGCCCGGATCGATCATCTTGGAGAGGGCGTTGAGCATGGTCGTCTTGCCCGAACCCGTGCCCCCCGAGATGACGACGTTCATGCGGCATGCGCCTGCGATCTTGAGCGCGGTGCACATCTTGTCCGACATCGAGCCGAAGTCGCGCAGCATGTCGAGCGTGATCGGCTTTTCGGAAAACTTACGAATCGAGATCGCGGTACCGCGCAGCGAAAGCGGCGGCACGATCACGTTGACGCGGCTGCCGTCCTTGAGACGGGCGTCGGCGAGCGGCGTTGTCTGGTCGACGCGGCGGCCGACCTGGTTCACGATACGCTGGGCGATTTGGAACAAGTGGCTTTCATCGCGGAACCGGATCGGCGCGATGACCAGCTTGCCCTTCTTTTCGATGTAGGTCTGCTCGGGACCGTTGACCATGATGTCGGTGATCTCAGGGTCGTTGAGCAGCTCTTCCAGCGGACCGAAGCCGAGCAGTTCGTCGATCAGCACCTTCTCAAGCGCAAACTGTTCACGCCGGTTGAGCGTCACCTTGAGCTCGGCCAGCACTTCCATGATGATCGGGCGGAATTCCTCGGACAGCTCTTCCTTGGTCAGCGTTGCCGCCGCTTCGGGATCGACTCGTTCGAGCAGGCGCGGGAGCACCTGTTCCTTGATCTTGTGGACCGAGGCTTCGAAGCCTTCGGCCTGATAGCCTGGCTCGGCCACGCCGTTCGCGCGGTCAGCAAGCCGCGTCAGCGCGTCGGACTTGTTGTTGGTGCCGGTATCGGGGGCATCCATGTTCGGCAGCGGCGGGAATTGTTCACCGCCCATCGGCACCGGAACGGGTGCAGCCGAACCTTCGCCCGACTTCATCGGACGCGCCACGCCGAACGACGGGCGCATGGCTGTGCTGCCCCCGCTAACTCCGGACTTGCGGCCAAATGCGCTCATGCAGATATCCCTGTTCTCATGGCGGAAGGGATGAACCGACAATGGTCAGCAGGGCCTTCCGATGCGTGGTGAATATCGCCGAAACCTTCAGGAAATCTAAATCACGCTGCGGAAGGTACGGATGGCCCGGTTTTTCTCGCGTTTGGTGACCTGGCGGCTGTGCAGGTTACCAATGATTAACTACAGTTGCATAGGGTTGAGCGCGGAGAAGACAAAGCGATGCACCTTTCGATCATCATTCCCGTGTTCAACGAACAGGACAGCATCGACACTTTCGTCGAGGTGATACAGCCACATCTGGCACGGGCGCTTGCGGTCATCGAGCCCGGTGCGAAAGCCGAGCTCCTGTTCGTGGACGATGGCAGCAGTGATCGCACACCTCAGATTCTGGAAGAGCTTGCCGCACGCGATCCGCTGATCCGCTTCGTGCGGCTGTCGCGCAACTTCGGCAAGGAAGCGGCGCTGGCTGCCGGCATGCGCCGGGCCCGCGGCGCGGCCGTGGTGCCGATGGACGTCGATTTGCAGGACCCGCCCGAAGTGCTGCCGCAACTGGTCCGCGAGTGGCTGGCAGGCGCCAAGGTGGTCAATGCCCGGCGGATCGACCGGTCTACTGATGGCCGCTTCAAGCGCCTGACCGCCAATGGTTTCTACCGCGCCATCAACATGGTCTCGGAAACGCCGATCCCGGAGAACGTCGGCGATTTCCGCCTGCTGGACCGGGTCGTCGTCGACGCCGTCAACAGCCTGGGCGAGACGGCACGCTTCAACAAGGGGCTGTTTGCGTGGGTCGGCTTCAAGGTCGCCACGGTCGATTACACGCGGGCTTCGCGGCATGCCGGGGAAACCAAATGGCGGTTCCGGCGGCTCTGGGGCCTCGCGATCGATGGCATCACCGCCTCGACAACGGCACCCTTGCGCATCTGGACGTATGTCGGCGGCGCGACCGCGCTCGTCGCATTTACTTACGCGGCGTTTCTGATCGTCCATACCCTGAGCACCGGGGTCGACACGCCGGGCTATGCCTCGATCATGGTCAGCGTGCTGATGCTGGGCGGGGTGCAACTGCTCAGCATCGGCATTCTCGGCGAGTATGTCGGCCGGATTGCCAAGGAAGTGCGCCAGCGGCCGCTTTACATTGTCGAAGGCGAAAGCGATTCCCAGGGGGCCGGCAACAACCCGGGCCCTTCCAGCGTGACACATGAGGACACTTCGTGGACCCCACAGCGTATGAGAGCATGAGCGCGGTTGAAGACAAGCACTGGTGGTTTGTCGCCCGCCGCCGCATCATTGCCCGCCTGATCGAACGCTTCGCCCGCCCGCCTGCGGGTGGCAAAGTGCTCGAGGCCGGCTGCGGCACGGGCGGAAATCTCGTGCTGCTGTCGCAATACGGCAAGCTCGATGCCTTCGAGTACGATCCCACCGCTCGGGCCAAGGCCGCGGCGAAGCAGGTGGCCGAGATCGATTTCGGTGCTTTGCCCGATCAGGTTGCGCGCGCCGATGGCCGCTATGACCTCATCGCGCTGCTCGATGTGCTGGAGCATATCGAAGAGGACGAGGCCTCGCTTCAGCGGCTTGGCGGCCTGCTGCGGGACGATGGCAGGCTCGTGCTGACGGTGCCTGCGGTACCGTCGCTGTGGTCGGAGCATGACGTTATCCACCACCACCACCGGCGCTACACACGGCGCTCGCTCGAGCGCTGCATTACTGCGGCGGGTCTCAAGGTTGAACGCATCGGCTATTTCAACAGCCTGCTGTTTCCCGTCGCTTGGGTGCAGCGGCAGCTGCAGCGAATCACCGGCCGCCACGCCCCGCTCGATGCCATTCCCGGCAAGCTTTTGAACGGCGCACTTGAGCGTGTGTTCGGGCTGGAGCGGCATTTGCTTGGCAAAGTCGACATGCCGATCGGTCTGTCGCTGTTCGCCGTGGTCTCGCGCAAAGCCTAAACGCCGAGGGGCCTGATCCAGGGCCGGTCCCAGCAGTTTGCGGGTTCCTCTATCGGCACGAGCGTCACGTTTGGGCCGATCAGCCAGCGCGGCATCTTCGGCGCCGGGGCGAGATAGCTGCTCTTGGGATAGTGCGCGAATTCCTGATCCCAAGCCTTGAAGAAGGTGCAAGTGCCGCCGCCGACGGCGGGCAGCGTGACCGCCCGGCGGATTTCGTGGAGGCCCGTGACCGCAGACAGGCACAGCATCGCCGCGATGAACCAGTGCCAGCCGCGCGTCCGCCAGTCGGTCGTCCTCGCCAGAATATCGGCCATGATCAGGGCGAACACGGTCTGCGAGGGAATGCTGGCGCGCATCATGAAATCGATCGACCAGCCGATCTGGATGAAGGGGATCACGGCCAGAACGCCCATGGCGAGCACGGGCGCGGACCAGCCAAAAGGTGATCGCGCCCGCAGCGCCAAGGCCGGAAACAGCCAGGGGACCACTTCAATGTCGATGCATAGCAAATAGAGCGCGAGATTGACGGGGTAGGGCCGGATGCCGACGTTGTCTCCCGCTGCGGCGAGGAATGCGAGGCCCGGGAGCACCAGCAGCGTTGCAAGGCCGGGAACCAGAATATCGCCGACCCGCAGCTGCCGCTCTTTCAGGCTGCGGAAGGCTGCAAGCCCAGCCCACGGCAGCGCGCCGATCATGGCCAGCGGCGACCAGAGCGCCGTTAGCGGCACCACGGCGAGGAAAGTCCCCAGCCGAACGCGGTCCGTGCGATAGAGCATGTAGAGCAGCCCTGCGATCCATCCCGCGAAGGCATGCTGCGGCACCCAGAACGCCAGCGTGATGTCCGAGCTGAACTGCAGGCCCGGGCTCCAGCCATCGAGATGGTCGAGGAGTGGCTGACGGGTCAGGATATTGCCGACTATATCGAGGCCGCCGAAAGCCAGCATCGTGACGAGGGCCAGCGCGCGACCGCGCGCCGTTTCGAACAGCACGGAACCGATGGCGAGCAGCCCGCCCAGCAGAAGCGTGTTTTGCGCAACCAGCGTCACGGTCCCGGCCGTGGCGCCCGCTGCCTTCCACGCCAGCGCGGGCAGGAGATACATGCCGATCGGTGCACGCAGCAGCGTGGGCGTACCATCGACTATGTAAGCAAATGGCCAGGGATTGGTGGCCATGTCGCGCAGTACTGCATCGCGCACTTGCCAGTCGATATTGGCGTAGAACAGGCGTCCTTCGCCGCCCAGCACCATGACCAGCAGCGCGGCGAGAAGGCACAGCCCAAGCCGCGCAAGGGGGATGGGGCCAATAGCCGATCCGCCGCGCCGTACCAGCAGGGTCAGGCATGCTGTGCCGACAAGCCCTGTGAGCACCAGCAGGGACGAGGCAATGCCGAGATAGAGGAGCAGGAGGATCTGATCGAGGGCAAGCCAGGCCACGATCATAGCGAGAACCATGCCGCCGCCGATGGCCCGGGCTTGCCCTTCCGCCAGGCGTGCCGTTGTCTGCGTTTTCGGCAAGGCGGCGGCGCCTGTCTTCAATCCTGTCATGGTCCTCGCGTAACCCAACGCCTTTGGTCTTGCCAGATATGGACCCAAACTCTTAACGGATAATTTGCCGTGTTCGGCCAAGGTAACTTTCATGTTCGCAAGGCTTCCCCGCTGGCTTCGTTTCATCCTGGTCGGCGTGCTCAACACGGCCTTCGGTTATCTGCTGTTTGCGATCTTCATACTGGCGGGCGCACCAAAGTTCTGGGCGGTCATTGGCATGACGGCGCTGGGCGCCTTGTTCAACTTCCGTTCGATTGGCCATCTCGTCTTCGCGCGGAGCGAGCTTGGCCTTTTGCCGCGCTTTCTCGGGGTCTACGCGGGGCAATGCGTGATCAATGCGGCAGCGCTCGAAGGGCTGGCGCAGGCAGGGTTTACGCCGCTCGTCGGGCAAGCCATCCTCGTGCCATTCCTTGCGGCAGGCGTTTATGTCGCCATGCAGACCTTGGTCTTCCGCGAACTTCACCCGGCAAATTAAAACGGCGCGCAATGCCGCGTTGACAAGCCAATCCCACGCGCACAACCGTCTTCGCTCCATTCGGGGGCTCGAGACACTTGGCAGACAAGCGCAGCGAAACAGCGGCATTGCTGTTTGCCCTGGGTGGTTTCGCGCTTCTTTCGACAGGCGATACACTGGTCAAGTCGATGGCAGGGCTCTGGCCCGGACCGGCGATTGCGGCCCTGCGCTATGTCTTCGGCACTTTGGGTCTTGGCGCGATCCTGCTCTGGCGCGAGGGCTGGGCGGGCTTCCGCATGGAGCGCATGGGTTGGCATGCGGCGCGCGGGTTCGGCGTGGCCTTTTCGGCAACGACGTTTTTCACCGCGGTGCAGATCATGCCGATTGCCGAGGCGACCGCGATTTCCTTCACCAGTCCGATGATAACCGCGCTGCTCGCCGCAGCCTTGATCGGCGAGCC
>CAILIO010000205.1 GCA_903834285.1 uncultured Sphingomonadales bacterium
CCTTGAACTGAAACTCGATCTGCGAAAAGCCGAGCAGCCCGTGCAATGCCTCGCGGTTGAGGTGCGAGGCAACCAGAGCGGCCATCGGCCGGATGGCGTGCGCCCAGTCACGATCCTCTGCGACCTCACCTGTAGCGCGATTCACATCCCGCTCAAGAGATAGATTTGATGGCGAAATGTCAAACGCGGCCGCGATCACCCGCACGAGCCATTCCTGGTACTTGAGATACATCCCGTTGTCGCCTTCGGGATGGAACTGAAGCACCTCGACGCCGCGGCTTCTGTGGTCGCCGGGCGCTCCCGGAAAGCCCATGATCGGCACACGGCCCTGGCCCTCGACCTCATTCTGCCAGAACGACCGGAAGGCCGCGACCTGCTCGGTGGGCACATCGCCCAAATCGATGCCGATCGATGGCCGCTGGTTCGATGCCACATTGCCTACATACTCGCCAGTCGAAAGCAATCGCCCGATATCGTTGAACGCCACCTCGAGCGGCCCTGTACCGAACGGCGTGCAGCTTTGCGGGTTAGGCCGGATATAGATCAACTCATCGTTGCGCAGCTCGATCCGCTCGTTCGTGCCGGTGTAGGAGCCGAGCCCCAGTGTCTGGGCATAGCGGACCTCATTCGGCCGGCCTGACCAGGAGGGATAGACCTCGATGGTAAGCCCGTCCACCGGCCACATCCACAGCGGCCGCAGCGGATCGCCCGATGGCTGGATTTCGATAGCGCCAGCGCCGCACAGCACATCCTCGACGGCCTGCTCGATCAGCGTGCGGAAGCTATCGTCATTATTCGGATGCTGAAAGCAGCTCTTCGCGATCTCGATCTGGCGCTCGATCTCGGAATTGGTCTCGACGCCCGGCAGTGGAACAATGTCCCAATCCAGCATGGCCACGGGATTCTTGATCGCGTTGACCGCGCGGCGGGCGATCGGAGTCTTGGCGAAATAGCGCAGATTGCGCGGCGTGGCCTTGGGCAGGGACTTCTTCTGCCCCATGCGCACGCCAGCGCCGATCTGGAAGATGTTCGGATAGGGCCTGGTGTCGCGCTCGGGCTCGCGCCTAGCGCGGCCTATGCTGCGGAACTTTTTCACAACGGCTGAGACAAGAGAGTTGCGCGCCATACCTTTTGCGCGCCGCAGGGCGCTCCCTTTCGTGTTGGAGTTCCGGAGCAAATCAGGCTAAAGTTTTCGATGCCGCTGGGGTTAATGTCTTGGCCGCATAGACGAACCGGACGTCACCGCTGAGTCAAGGCTCAGGCCTTAGTGCCGCCCCAGCGGCAGCTGTTAATTGGCGTTTTATGGCAAATCAGGCTATGGTAGCGGGATGGAAAATTGGTGTGTTGTCAGGCTAAGGTTGCTAATATGAACCTGGAAATCATCATCAAATTAGCCTCAAGCGAATCGGAACATCATTTCAAAACAATTGCGGAATTCATACGTTATTTACGCAAGATGGCCAGCCAAATGAGTGCGTCGAGCTACCCAAACGCCGCCATAGACCTTATTGAGGATCTCGAAAGAAACATACAACGTGATCAAGAGTGCAACGACTCTCTTTCTAAATCAGAATGGAATAGGGCAATTGACCTCTGGAATTCGGGCAGAACCATGGGCGAAATCGC
>CAILIO010000206.1 GCA_903834285.1 uncultured Sphingomonadales bacterium
GGGGAGAGGGTCGGGGAGAGGGGACCGGCGGACGCGGTGTCTGGCTCCCCCTCTCGCAACCCTCTCCCCGGAAGGGGAGAGGGCTCCACCGAGGGTTCAACCGGAGCAGGCGCAGCCTCTGCCGCAGCCTCTGCCGCAGCCTCGTCGCCCTCAGTCTCGATCACCACCAGCGGCGATCCGATCGCGATCACATCGCCCACATCGCCCGCAATCGAAATGATCCGCCCGCTCACCGGGCTTTCCATCTCGACCGTCGCCTTGTCGGTCATCAGGTCGGCAACGCGCCCGTCCTCGGTCACCATGTCGCCCACGGCCACATGCCAGGCGACGATCTCGGCCTCGGCAATACCCTCGCCGATATCGGGCAGGCGGAAAATAAACGTTCCCATTGTGTCAGGCTTTCAGCAAACGGTCGACAGCCTCGCCAATGCGGACCGGACCCGGAAAATACGCCCACTCAAGGCTGTGCGGATAAGGCGTGTCGAAGCCGGTCACCCGCTCGATCGGCGCCTCGAGGTGGTAGAAGCAGCGCTCCTGCACCAGGGCGGAGAGCTCTGCGCCAAAACCGGAAGTCCGCGTCGCCTCATGGACGATCAGGCACTTGCCGGTCTTCTCGACCGAGGCCTTGATCGTCTCGATATCGAGCGGCACCAGCGTCCGCAGATCGATGATCTCGGCATCGACGCCCTTTTCCGCCAGCACCGCCTGCGCCACATGAACCATCGTGCCATAGGCGAGCACCGTCAGCGCCTCGCCTTCACGCACCACCCGCGCCTTGCCGAGCGGGATGCGATAATACCCTTCCGGGACCGCGCCATCCGGATGCCGCGCCCAGGGCTCGACCGGCTTGTCGTAATAGCCATTGAACGGCCCGTTGTAGATACGCTTGGGCTCGAAGAAGATCACCGGATCGTTGTCCTCGATCGCCGCGATCAGCAGGCCCTTGGCATCATGCGGCGTGCTCGGGATCACCGTCTTGATCCCCGAAACGTGGGTAAACAGCGCCTCCGGGCTCTGGCTATGCGTCTGCCCGCCGAAAATACCGCCGCCGAAAGGCGAGCGCACGGTAATCGGCGCGGTAAACTCGCCTGCAGAACGATAGCGCAGCCGCGCTGCTTCGGACACCAGTTGGTCGAGCCCCGGATAGATATAGTCGGCAAACTGGATTTCCGGCACCGGCCGCAGACCATAGGCGCCCATGCCCACCGCCACGCCGATGATCCCGCACTCGCTGATTGGCGTATCGAACACCCGTGTGCGGCCATACTTCTTCTGCAGGCCCGCCGTCGCGCGGAACACGCCGCCGAAATAGCCGACATCCTCGCCCATCACCACGATATCGGGGTCACGCCCCATCATCACGTCGAGAGCGTCGTTGATCGCCTCGATCATGTTGAGCCGCTTCACGGAAGGCTCCTCGCTCACGCGTCATCCTCCTTCCACTCGGGCCATTTGATCCGGCGCTCGCGGATCGCCTGCTCGCTCTGTTCCTTGAGGTGCCAGGGCAGTTCCTCGAACACGTCCTCGAACAAGGTGCGGAACGGATGGTGCAAGCCATGCCCCAGCACGCCATTGGCCTCCGCCGCCTTGGCCGCTGCCTTGACCTGCTCGGCGAGGTCCAGATCCATCGCCGCATGGGCTTCCGGCGTCCATTCGCCCAGCGCTTCGAGATGCGCCGCAAGCCGCGCAATCGGATCGCCCAGCGGCCACTCGCTGCGCTCCTGCACCGAACGGTACTGCCCCGGATCGTCCGAGGTCGAATGCCCCTCAGCCCGATAGGTGAAGTGCTCGATCAAGGTCGGCCCGCCATTGGCCCGTGCCCGGTTCGCCGCCCAGCGCGTCGCCGCGTAAACCGCCAGCGGATCGTTCCCATCCACGCGCAAGCCGGCAATGCCATAGCCGATGGCCCGCGCCGCAAAGGTCGTCCGCTCCGCCCCGGCAAACCCCGAAAAGCTCGAAATCGCCCACTGGTTGTTGACGACATTCAACACCACCGGCGCATTGTAGACCGCCGCGAAGGTCATCGCCGAATGGAAGTCCCCTTCCGCGGTAGACCCTTCACCCAGCCATGCCGCCGCAATCCGCGTATCGCCCTTGATCGCGCTTGCCATGGCCCAGCCCACCGCCTGCGGATACTGCGTCGCCAGATTGCCCGAGATCGAGAAGAACGAAGCCTCGCGGGCCGAATACATGATCGGCAGCTGCCGGCCCTTCAGCTTGTCCGCCTTGTTCGAATAGATCTGGTTGATCATGTCGACCATCGGATACCCGCGCGCGATCAGGATGCCTTGCTGGCGGTACGAGGGGAACACCATATCGTCGCTCGCCAACGCCATCGCGGGGGCAATCGAGGTCGCTTCCTCACCGGTGCACTTCATGTAGAAGCTGGTCTTGCCCTGCCGCTGCCCGCGGTACATCCGGTCGTCGAATGCACGGGTCAGCGCCATCAGCCGCAGCATCCGCCGCAATGTCTCGGGATCGAGCTTGGGATCCCACGGCCCGATCGCCTTATGGTCCTCACCCAGCACCCGCACCAGATCGAGGCACAGCGGATGCGTCTCGCTCGCCGCGCAGCCCTCATCCGGCCTTGGCTGCACGCCCGCTGCCGGGATCACCAGGTGGCTGTAGTCCACCGCATCGCCGGGGCGAAAGCGCGGTTCGGGAACGTGCAGTTCAAGCGGCGGAAGATTGCTGCCCGAAAAGCTGCTGGGGGTTGCCTCGGTCATGCGCAAATCGCCAGCATCGGTTTCTCCCGGCGCGCCTCCTCAGTGAGACGCATTATTAGCTCATTGCATAATATTATTACACGCCGCTTTCCGAGTCAATCAAACCGCCACCGGCGCGACAATGTGCGCCTGCGGGGTATAATCCGTCACTTCGAAGTCCTCGATGCGGTAGTCGAAGATGCTCTCGGGCCGCCGCACGATCGCCAGCTTCGGGCTGCCCTCGGGCACCCGCGCGAGCTGCGTTTCGACCAGTTCTGCGTGGTTCAGATAGAGATGCGTGTCGCCGCCCATCCACACCAGCTCGCCCGGTTCCAGATCGCACTGCTGCGCCAGCATGTGGATAAACAGCGAGCCGCCCCAGAGATTGAACGGCAGCCCCAGGGCCACGTCGCACGAGCGCTGATAGAGCAGCCCCGAAAGCTTCCCGTCCGCGACATGGAACTGATACGTCTTGTGGCACGGCGGCAGCGCCATCTGATCCAACTGGGCCACGTTCCACCCCTCGACGATATGGCGCCGGCTCCCGGGGTTCTTGCACAGGCTCTCGACCAGCTCGGCCACCTGGTTCACGCCCTGAGCCCGCTGCGTGTAGAACCCGTCCCCGGCAGGCTCATAGACCGGCCAGTCGGTCCATTGCTTTCCGTAAACCGGCCCCAGCTCACCCCACTGCGCGGCAAAGGCCTCGTCCGCCACGATCCGCGCCGAAAAGTCCTTGCGGCTGATGTCCTCGCCCGTTTCGCGCCGATAGCGGTCGAGCGGCCAGTCGGTCCATATCTCCACCCCTTGCGCGCAGAGCTCGCGGATATTGGTCCGCCCGGTCAGGAACCACAGGAATTCGCGCGTCGCCGTCTTCCAGAAGATGCGCTTGGTGGTCAGCAACGGCACCGTCCCGCCGGATAGATCAAACCGCAGCTGCGTGCCGAACACGCTGCGCGTTCCCACGCCCGTGCGGTCGACCCGCTCGTCGCCCTGCTCCCAGATGCGCCGCATCAGGTCGAGGTATTGCTGTTCGGGATGCCCGGTGCTCTCGGCGCGTGGCGGGACTCGGCTGGAGGATGCGGCAATGGCCATGTCCAACTGTTAGCCGCGTCACGCCGTACTGACCAGCGCCCGGAATACGCAGTTAACCTTAACCTCGTCCTGCCGAGCCTTAAGTCCACTTCGAACTAAGCAACAGGCATGCCTGCGGCCCCCGTCAGCCTGAAAAGTCCCCGCCTTGCGCTCGCCGTGCAATGCGGCGTGCTCGCGGCCGTCGTGGCCGTGGCCGAACTGGCCCCGCGCCCGGGCCTTGCCGCGCTTTACGTGCCGTTCGTTCCCGCAAGCCGCCACGCCGCGCTCGATTGGGCGCTCGCCCACGGCGCCGCACTCAACGGCACCGGCCCGCTTGGCGGCCTGATCCTCACCGCCCCGCCGCCCGGCCTCGGGGCGCGTGCGCTGCGGGAAGGCGCGCTCGCCATCGCCATCCCTTCGTTCCTCTGCCAGCCTCCGAAAGCCTCGCTCCATGGATGAACTCCTCGCCGTCCGCCGCAATGGCCTCAACGTGCTCGCCGCCACCGGCGTTATCGCCATGCTGGTCATCGGCGTTGGCA
>CAILIO010000207.1 GCA_903834285.1 uncultured Sphingomonadales bacterium
CCGCCGATCACGGCTGCGCGCGCGCCGGGCCTGATGGCGGCGCGCATCCGCTCCACATCGGCGCAATCGCGGAAGGTGAGCACGCCCGGCAAATCAGCGCCCGGCAGAGGAAGCCGCACGGCGTTTGAGCCGGTGGCCAAAATCAGCTTGTCCCATGACAGGCGCGCGCCATCGCCAAGGGTGACCGTTCGGCCCTGCACATCGATGGCCACCACACGCTCGCCGCAGCGCAGATCCACATCATGCGCGCGCCACCAGGACGCGGGCTTCAGATCGATGTCATCCTCGGCCACATCCTGCGCCAGCAGCGAAGACAGCAGCACGCGATTATAGGGAAGCCGCGCCTCCGCGCCGATCACAGTGATGGCGAAACGACCCGGCGCGCAAGCGACAAGCTCCTCCATGAGCCGCGTCGCCGCCATGCCGCCGCCGATGATGAGAAGCCGCTCGCGCATGGTCTTTCCCTATGCCGCTTCGACGAAACGATGACGCTCGTAAAGGAATTTCAGCACCGCTTCGCGCGCCGCAAGATAGGCGGGATCAGCCACGAGTTCGAGCCGATGGCGCGGGCGCGGCAGCGCCACGGTCAGCACGTCGCCAATGGTGGCGGAGGGTCCGTTGGTCATCATCACGATGCGGTCGGAGAGCAGCACGGCTTCGTCCACATCATGGGTGATCATGATCATGGTGTTCTTGAGTCCTGCGTGAATCTGCATCACGCTATCCTGCAGATGGGCGCGGGTCAGCGCATCGAGCGCGCCGAAGGGCTCGTCGAGCAGCAGGATCTTCGGCTCCATGGCGAGCGCGCGGGCGATGCCGACGCGCTGTTTCATGCCGCCGGAAATCTCCGCCGGGCGCTTGTCGCGCGCATGGGTCATCTGCACGAGATCGAGGTTGTGCATGATCCACGCATGGCGCTCGGCGCGTGATTTCACACCCCCGAACACCTTGTTCACCGCCAGCGACACGTTCTCGTAGACCGTGAGCCAGGGCAGCAGTGAATGGTTCTGGAACACCACGGCGCGCTCCGGCCCCGGCGCATTCACTTCGCGGTCTTCCAGCAGCACGCCGCCGGAGGTGACCTGCGTGAGGCCCGCGATGAGGTTCAGCAAGGTGGACTTGCCGCAGCCGGAATGGCCGATGATGGAGATGACTTCGCCCTTGGCGATGTCGAGATTGATGTCTTTCAACACCTCGCTCTCCACGGCGCCGCGTCGGAAGGTCTTGTCGATGTGATCGAGTTTGAGATAGGCGGCCATGGATCGCATCCTCAGTTGGCGGCAGTGCCACGGGTGATCAGGGAGCCGAGCGCGGCCACGAGGCGGTCGAGCACGAAGCCGACGACGCCGATGTAGACAAGCGCCACAACGATGTCGGGCAGACGCGAAGAGTTCCAGGCGTCCCAGATGAAGAAGCCGATGCCGACGCCGCCCGTCAGCATTTCAGCGGCGACAATGGAGAGCCATGAGAGGCCGATGCCGATGCGAAGGCCGGTGAAGATATAGGGCGCCGCCGAGGGCGCCATGATCTTGAAGAAGAACTCCACCTGATTGAGCCGCAGCACCTGCGCGACATTGCGGTAGTCCTGGGGAATGTTCCGCACGCCCACGGCCGTGTTGATCAGCACAGGCCAGATCGAGGTGATGAAGATCACGAAGATCGCGGATGGATTGCTGTCGCGAAACGCCGCCAGCGCAATCGGCAGCCACGCGAGCGGCGGCACGGTGCGCAGGATCTGGAAGATGGGATCAAGACCCCGCATGGCCCAGACTGATTGGCCCACGACCGCGCCCATGAGCACGCCGACCACAGCCGACAGACTGAAGCCGACCACGACCCGTTGCAGCGATGTCAGCACGCGCCAGCCTAGGCCAATATCTTGCGAGCCGTTGATGAAGAAGGGGTCGAGGATGAGATCCTTCGCCTCTTTCCACACCTGCGTGGGCGGGGGCAGCGTCGCGCCCGGCCGGCCAAAAGCGATCTGCCAGATCATGAGCAGCACGGCGAGCGTGATGAGCGGCGGGATCACCGCGACTGCGGTGGA
>CAILIO010000208.1 GCA_903834285.1 uncultured Sphingomonadales bacterium
CTCGATGTCGAGATGCCGGGCATGAACGGCCTCGATTTCCTCGAGAAGATCATGGCGCTGCGCCCCACGCCCGTCATAGTCGTTTCGGGCTCGACCCGCGAGGGCACCGAAACCACCGCGCGTGCGCTCGCGCTCGGCGCGGTTGGTTGCTACGCCAAGGGAGAAGGTGGTGGCGGCTACGCGTTCGATGACGAGGGCAAGCTGGCCGACCTTATCCGCGATGCCGCCAAGGTCCGCTTCGTCACCCGCACGGTGCAAGCGCCGCCATCCGCGCCGCCGCGCACATCCACCGCACCGCGCAGCCCGGCGCTCGTCGAGCGCCCGCGCCTGATCGCGGTCGGCTCCTCCACCGGGGGGGTCGAAGCGCTGCAGGTCCTGCTCGGCGGCTTTCCCGCCGATTGCCCGCCCACGGTGGTCGTCCAGCACATTTCCGCGCGCTTCGCCCCCGCCGTCGCGCGCACGCTCGATCAGTCCTGCCCGCCGAAGATCGTAATCGCCGAGCCCGATCTGCCGCTGCTCGACGGCCATGTCTACATCGCGCCGGGCGATGACCGTCACTTCACGGTCGGCGGGCGCAGCGGCCATCTCTACCAGCGCCTGCGCCGGGGAGAGCCGGTCTCCGGCCATCTCCCCAGTGTCGACATGCTGTTTCATTCGGTCGCCGAGGTAGTCGGAGCTGGAGCGGTCGGCATTCTTCTCACCGGCATGGGCACCGATGGCGCCGAGGGGCTACTGGCTCTCGCCCAGACCGGGGCGCGCACCATTGCACAGGACGAAGCGACCTCAACCGTGTTTGGCATGCCGCGCGCGGCCATCGCGCTGGGCGCCGCCGGCGTGGTTGCGCCGATCGGCTCGATTGCCCGCCACGCCTTCAGCAAGGCGGCCTGAACCGATGTTCGAACGCCGCATCCTCGGATCCCTCGAACGCCCGATCGAACGCGTGACCGTCATGCAGGGTCACGCGCTTGTCAGCAGCGAGCCGCAGATCGAATTCTCGACCGTGCTCGGCAGCTGCGTCGCCTCGTGCCTCTATGATCCCGATGCGCGCGTCGGGGGCATGAACCATTTCCTGCTTTCCGAGCCGCCCGCAGGCCTTGCCGGCACGACGACCATCGACGAGCACTATGGCGTCTATCTGATGGAACTGCTCGTCAACCAGATGCTCGGCGTGGGTGCGCGCAAATCACGCCTCAGGGCGCACCTCTATGGCGGGGCCAACGTCAACCGCAACATGATGCGCATCGGCACTGCCAATGCCGAATTTGCGCAGGCCTTCCTCCAGCGCGAAGGCATCATGGTGATGCGCGAGGACCTCGGCGGCACCAGTGCCCGCCGCGTCGATTTCCGTCCGGCCTCTGGCCAGATCCGCTGCCGCACGGTCGAGGATCGCTTCGCCCCGCCGGTCAATCCCACCACTCGTCCGGAACGTGCGTCCGGCGATGTCGAACTGTTCTGATTTCAACAAGCGAGCCCCAGCATGACCCAAGCCACCCGAATCCTCACTGTAGACGACAGCCCGAGCATGCGGGCTCTCCTGAACCACGCTCTTTCGACGCAAGGCTTCGAAGTGGCGCAGGCCGAAGACGGCCTCGCCGCGCTCGATTGGCTCGCGCTCAACGAGGTCGATGTCGTGATCACTGATATCAACATGCCGCGCCTCGATGGCTTCGGCCTGATCGAGCGCTTGCGTGAGGGCACCCGCCACCGCGACCGGCCGATCCTCGTGCTCACCACCGAAAGCTCGGACGAGAAGAAGGCCCGTGCCCGCGAAGCCGGCGCCACCGGCTGGATCGTCAAGCCCTTCGATGCCGCCAAGCTCGTCGCCGCCGTGCGCCGGGTGGCGCACTAAACGCACCGCATGCGCCGCGTCGCCCACTGATCCCTTCCGCACCCAAGGAACCTTCACGATGATCCGCGAACTCATCACATTCGAGGTCGAGGGCCAGGTTTTCGGGCTCGACATCATGTCGATCCGCGAAATCCGCGCCTGGACGCCAACAACCCGCCTGCCGCGCGTGCCGCACTATGTCGCAGGTGTCGTCAATCTGCGCGGCACTGTGCTGCCGGTCGTCGATCTCGCCGCCCGCCTCGGTTGGCGCGCGACCGAGCCGACTCCGCGCCACGCGATCATCGTCACGCAGCTCGGCCAGCAGGTCGGCGGCTGGATCGTCGATTCGGTGAGCGATATCGTCACAGTGCCCGATCAGACGCTGCAGGCCCCGCCCCCGGGCGTCGGCAACGATAGCGTGGTTCCGTTCCTCGAAGGGCTTGCCGCGATCGAGGACAAGATGGTCATGGTGCTCAACCTCTTCGCGCTCAGCGACGGGTCTCACCTCGCCGCTGCTGCCTGATCCGCCAGTCCCTGTCCCCTTCGCGTCGCAGCTCAAGGAACCCGCGCCGATGGCCCCTATGGCCCCCGCCAATACTGCCTCGCATCGCCAGATCGCGCTGGTGCTCGAGGAACTGTCGCAGGAAGTCGAGGCCCTCGGCGCCTCGCTCTGCGGCGATATGGACGTGGCCATGCGGCACATGGACAGCCTGCAGGCGATCGACCTCATCGCGCAGAAGCAGCGCAGCCTCGCCAAGCTGCTCCATGCCGATTGCCTCGAATCCGAGGTCGAGCAGATAGGGCTTGATATCCTGCGCGAGAGGATGCGCCTGCTGCGCTGAGCGGCACGACCTTCCGCCCCGTTCAAACCCTTCATCATTGCGAGCGTAGCGAAG
>CAILIO010000209.1 GCA_903834285.1 uncultured Sphingomonadales bacterium
TGCGTCGTGCCCTATACACGCGGCGCCGAGCTATCGCGCCCCTATGCCGATCTGGTGAGCGAGGCGCGCGCCTTGGCCGAGGGCGGCGCGCGCGAGATCACGCTGCTGGGCCAGAACGTCAATGCCTGGGCAGGCGAGGACGCGAAGGGCCGCCCGGTCGGCCTCGCAGGCCTCGCCGAGGAACTGGGGCGGATCGATGAACTCACGCGCATCCGCTACACCACCAGCCACCCCGCCGACATGGACGACGCGCTGATCGCGGCGCACGGTAGCAACCCGAAGCTGATGCCGTTTCTCCACCTTCCCGTGCAATCGGGCAGCGACCGTGTGCTGAAAGCGATGAACCGCAGCCACACCGCGGAAAGCTACTTGCGCATACTCGAGCGCGTCCGCGCAGCGCGGCCGGATATCGCGCTCTCGGGCGATTTCATCGTGGGCTTCCCCGGTGAGACCGAAGCGGAATTTGCAGAGACGCTGCAGATCATCGAGCAAGCCCGCTACGCGCAGGCGTTCAGCTTCAAGTATTCCGCCCGCCCCGGCACCCCCGCCGCCACGATGGACGGCCAGATCGCGGCCGAGGTCATGGACGAACGGCTCCAGCGCCTGCAGGCCGCGCTCCAGCGCGACAGCCTCGCGTTCAACCACGCCAGCGTGGGCCGGCGCTGCGCCATACTGGTCGAGCGCAAGGGCCGCCAAGCCGGGCAGTGGCTGGGCAAGTCACCCTGGCTGCAATCAGTGCACTTCACCGGCGATGCAGCACTCGGCGATCTCGTCGAGGTCGATCTAGTCGAGGCCGGGCCCAATTCGCTGGCAGGCCGGCTGGTGGCGCGCGCCGCCGCCTGAGCGCCAATCGCGGCGGCGGTGCGGCCTCACGCTTTAGCCGTCGTCGTGCTGGCGATGCCAGGCCCGGGCGCGAGCGACGCGGGCCCGCTGGAGATCGCGGCGTTCGCGGCGCAACTCGCGGCGCTCCTCGCGCACTTGATGGCGTTCGCGGACGACCGGGTGGTAGGCAGGATGAGCCCAGGAATGGCCGACGGCTGGGTAGCCATGGGCCTGAGCCAGACCGGGGGTCAGCGCGAGGAATGCGGCGGCGAGCAGAAACTTTCGCATCGGATTCTCCTTCAGACAGGATCGCATCTTGCGCGACCACCGGTAAACAATGCCTTGCCGGGCCTGAACCGGCCGGGAATGGCGCTGTCAGCGAAGGGTTATCTAGGTCCCAGTTTGTCGCAGGATCGCCCCCGCCTGCCACAAGGCGGTGCAAATGATACGATTTCCGGCCCGCTTGTCTTGCGCCTGTCGCATCGGTGCCTAATCTCGCACCAGCTAACCTGAAAGGAGCGCATGGCCCGCAAGTTCTCCCGTTCGCATGAAGAGGCAACCCGCAGCGACCGGCCGGGTACCTCCCGAAACGATCCGCACCGCGGCGATACCGCTCGCAGCGACAACCCGCGACGCGCCAGGATCGAAATCGCGTTCGAGGAGCAGACGGTGCTTGGCGCGCTGTTCGGCCAATTCGACCAGAACCTCGTGCAGATCGAGAACCGGCTCGGCGTCTACATCTCGGCGCGCGGCAACAAGGCGGTGATCGAAGGGCCGGACGATGCGGTCGCCCGCGCGCGCGATGTGCTCAAGGGCATGCACCAACGCCTGCTGACGGGGCACGAGGTCGATGCCGGCGCGGTCGAGTCGCTGATCATGATGTCGAACGAGCCGACGCTGGAGGGCATCATTACCGGCGCCCCTGACGGCGCGCCGCCGATCATGATCCGCACGCGCAAGAAGACCATCGTTCCGCGCTCGGCCACGCAGATCGAATATATGCGGGCGCTGGTGCGCGATGATGTGATCTTCGCGCTGGGCCCGGCCGGCACCGGCAAGACCTACCTCGCGGTCGCACAGGCCGTCGCACAGCTGATCAACGGCAGCGTGCAGCGCCTGATCCTCTCGCGCCCGGCGGTCGAGGCGGGCGAGCGGCTGGGCTTCCTCCCCGGCGACATGAAGGAAAAGGTCGATCCCTATCTGCGGCCACTTTACGACGCGCTCTACGATTGCATGCCGCCCGAACAAGTCGAGCGGCGCCTTGCCTCGGGCGAGATCGAGATCGCGCCGATCGCCTTCATGCGCGGGCGCACGCTGGCCGATGCTTTCGTCATTCTCGACGAAGCGCAGAACACCACGCCGATGCAGATGAAGATGTTCCTCACGCGCTTCGGCCAGAACAGCCGCATGGTGATCTGCGGCGATCCCAAGCAGACCGACCTGCCTGGTGGCCCCGCCGCCAGCGGGCTTAACGATGCGGTCAACCGGCTCGAAGGTGTCGACGGCATCGGCATGGTGCGCTTCAAGGTGGCAGACGTGGTGCGCCATCCGATCGTGGGGCGGATCGTCGAGGCTTATGAAGGCAAGGACGAGTGAGCGCGCCCACGCTCGAACTCGATATCGATCCGGTCTGGCCCTCCTCCACCGATTGGGAAGCGCTTGCTGCCCGGGCGGCGGAGGTAGCAGGCCTGGTCGCCCCCGAACTCGCGCACGAACACCTCCTCGTCAGCCTCGTCATGGCCGATGACGAGGAAGTCCACGCGCTCAACAAGCAATGGCGCGCCAAGGACAAGCCGACCAACGTGCTCTCCTTCCCCATGCTGAGCCGCGACGAAGTGCTGCTTGCCGCCGCGCAGGCCGGCGCACCCGGCATGCTCGGCGATCTCATCCTCGCGCACGGGGTCTGCGGGCGTGAAGCAGCAGACAAGGGCATCGCGGTCGAAGCCCATGCCGCGCACCTCATCGTCCACGGTCTCCTCCATCTCGCCGGCTACGACCACGAGACCGGTGAGGATGACGCTGCGGAAATGGAAGCTCTGGAGACAAAGGCGCTTGCGCTGATGGGCATCGCCGACCCATATGGTGCGCTGCAGTAACACAGGAGTTCAAGGCAGTGCCTGAAGTGGGCGGGTCCGGCGGCGACAGCCGATCGGGCGAAGGGGACAGTAGCAGCGCGTTGTGGCGCGCGCTCAAGACATTCTTCCGCGGGCCGGATCAAGACCAGTCGCTGCGTGCGCAGATCGAGGAAGCGATCGAGGAACACGAAGGCGAGAGCGGCGGTTCAAACGGCGCGGACGGCGATCTCCTCCCGCTTGAGCGCCAAATGCTCAAGAACCTCCTCCATTTCAGCGACAATGACGCAGATGACGTCGCCATCCCGCGGGGAGAGATCGTCGCGATCCCGGCCTCCGCCTCGTTCGAGGAAGTCGTCGACGCCTTTGCCGAACACGGCCACAGCCGCCTGCCGGTTTATGGCGATTCGCTCGACGAAGTCGTGGGCATGCTCCACGTGAAGGACTTGTTCCCGATCGTCGCGGGCATGGCGCTCTCGGGCAAGGCCGCGCCCAAGGACTGGACCGGTCTCATGCGCCAGCCACTGTTCGTGCCCCAGGCACGCGGCGCGCTCGACGTACTGGCCGATATGCGCTCCAGCCGTACGCACCTTGCCATCGTGATCGACGAGTATTCGGGCACAGACGGGATCATCACCATCGAAGACCTTGTCGAGGAAATCGTCGGCGAGATAGAGGACGAGCACGACGATGCGCCGCAGGAACTGCTGCGTCAGATCGACGAACTGACATGGGATGCCGACGCCCGCGCGGAGCTCGACGACGTGGGTGAACGGATCGATCCCCGGCTTGCGCTGGTGGACGAGGACGTGGATACGCTGGGTGGCCTCGCGGTCGTGCTGGCCGGGGAAGTTCCCCCTGTTGGCCGCGTGCTGGAACATGACAGTGGGTGGCGGATCGAGGTGACAGCAGGGGACGAGCGGCGGCTCACCCGGCTGCGGCTCCATGCGCCCGTACCCGATAAGCCAGAGAAAGACTGACCGTTCGATGATTCGCCGCCTGCCACCACTGCGCTCGCTCGAGGCGTTTATCCGCATCGTTCGCGCAGGCTCGGCCAAAACGGCTGCCGCGGAGCTGGCGCTCAGCCCCTCAGCGCTCTCGCGCCGGCTCGGTGCGCTGGAGGAATTCATTGGCAAGCCGGTGTTTGAACGCAAGCACCAGCTGCTCAAGCTGACCGAAGAAGGCCAGCAGCTCTATGATGCCGTTGCCCCACTCATCGACGAGATGGCGGACCGGATCGATCGCCTGATCGATACCGGGCAGGTCCTGCGCCTCCGCCTCGGCGTGCTGCCCCTGTTCGGCAGCCAGCGCCTGTTCCCGCGCCTCGGTGAACTGAGGAAGCTTCACCCACAGCTCCACATCGATATTGACAGCTCGACCGCCGCTGAAACCAAGCTGGGCGACACCATCGACGCCGCGATCATCCTCTCCGAAGGTCCGGACGGTTCGCTTCATTCGGTGCGGCTCGATCACAATCGCGTCTATGCCATCGCCACACCCGAGATCGTTGCAGAGCTGGGGCCCCGGCCCGATCTTGCCAAGCTCGGAAAGCAGACCTTCCTCGTCCACAACGACCTGCCGATGAGCTTCGAGGCGTGGAAGCGCACGCTCCATCTCGAAGCGCTGCAGCCTGCCGCGATCGACCATTTCGATTCAGGCCAGCTGATCCTCGAGGCCGCTGCGCAGGGCCTTGGCATCGCGATCATGCACGATGATCACTATGTTCGCAGCCACGATCCGCGCGTCGCCCGGCTCTATGATATCGAGGTCGACAGCCCCTATAGTTACTGGTTCGTGTGCCGCCCCCGCGCGCTGCAATCGCGCCCCGTGCGGCTGTTCCACGACTGGATGATCAAGGCGGGCCTCTGACAGTGAAGACTGCTAGCAAAGCAGCCCTGCGTGTGGCTGTTCACGTGCCCGTCGCCGCCGAGACGCTCTCAGCCCTGCTTGCGGGCCATCGCGGCGCGCTGGAAGCCGATCCGGTCATGGCGCGCATGCTCGCCATCCTGCGCGCACCGGGCGCGCTTGGCGATTTCGGGATCTACCACGGCGTTGCCGAAATCGGCCTCGGCTGGGAAACCTTCGCGCCGAGTCCGGACGCCAATCCGACGCTGGGCACCGCCGGCGCGGTCGAGCATTCGCCGACCGTCACGCTCGTCAGCTGGATCCCCGCCGAAGCCCCGGAGGAAGCCATTGACGCTGCACTGGCCGCATTGATGGACGCGCATCCGTGGGAAGTGCCGGTGATCGAAGTGACCGGGACACGGCTGCTGGTGCGGGATTGCTGAAGGAAGGTTGACGGAATGGAGACTGGGGGACGGCCAGCTAAGCCGCCCCCGAGCTGCGGCTCGATCAGCCCTTGGGCAGCAGTACAGTATCGATCACGTGGATCACACCATTGGTGCAGGCGATATCGGCGCTCACAACCTTCGCGCCGTTTACCGCAACACCATCCGTGCCATCGACATGCAATATTTCGCCATTGACCGAGGCCGGGGTCAACTTCTGACCGGCAACGTCCGCCGCCATCACTTTGCCCGAAAGCACGTGCAGCGTTAGGATCGCGGTCAGCTTGTCCTTGTTCTCGGGTTTGACCAGGTCTTCGACCGTGCCCGCCGGGAGCTTGGCGAACGCGTCGTCTGACGGCGCGAACACTGTAAACGGCCCTTCGCTCTTCAGCGTATCGACCAGACCCGCAGCAGTAACAGCGGCGACAAGCGTGCCGAACATGCCGGCTGCAACGGCGGTGTCGACAATGTCATGTGTCGTGCTCATAGTTTTTCCCATCAGGTTTCAGGCGCTTGAATGAAGCACCGTCTCCGGGAAATGGGGATGTAATGCGTATCAGCAATGACATGGCCTGTATGGGCCGTGCCGGTTGACACGGCGGTCTCGGGCAAACAGCGTTCGGAGCCCGGATCAGTTTGCTACAGCGAGATGCGGTACTGGACGAAGCCCGAGCGTTCGGCGACCTTGTCATAGAGCGCCATCGCGTTGGTATTGCTCTCGTGGGTCAGCCAGTAGAGCCGCGAAGCGCTTGCCGCTTCCGCCTCGGCCCGCACACGGGCGATCAGCGCACGGCCCGCGCCGCTGCCGCGTACGTCTTCATCGACGTAGAGATCCTGCAGGTAGCAATATGGCCCTGCCGTCGAGGTCGAGCGGTGGAATACCCAGTGGACCATACCAACAGCCCTCGCGCCCTGCCAAGCGAGGCAGGCCCACATCGGCTCGTCGGGCCCAAGTAGCCGCGCCCAGGTCAGGTCGCTGACGGCCTCGGCGATCTCGACCTTGTAGAAGCGCTGATAGCCCTGCCAAAGGCGCTCCCACGCGGCGCGATCTGCGCCGGTGGGAGGCCTGAGTTCCAGGTTCATCGCGTGCCCTCAGGCCGCGACGATGGCCGCCTTGTGGATCACACCGGGCTTTGCCGGCGGTTCGCCCTTGGGCAGCGCGTCGACATGTTCCATGCCACTCTCGACTTCGCCCCACACGGTGTACTGCTTGTCGAGGAAGCGCGCATCATCCAAGCAGATGAAGAACTGGCTGTTGGCCGAGTGCGGATAGCTGGTGCGGGCCATCGAGCAGACCCCGCGTACGTGCGGCGCATCGTTGAATTCGGCCTTGAGATCGGGCTTCGAGGAGCCGCCCATGCCGGTCCCCTGCGGGCAGCCGCCCTGCGCCATGAAGCCCGGGATCACGCGGTGGAACTTCACGCCGTCATAGAAGCCCTCGCCCACCAGTTCCTTGATGCGCTCAACGTGGCCGGGCGCCAGATCGGGCCGCAGCTTGATCACTACATCGCCGCCATCGAGCGTAAGAACCAGATTTTCGTCTGCCATGGTCACCAAATCCCTTCTGTCTGGTCCCGGCATATAATCCCTCGCCCGCCAAAGTATACCTCTAGGCGCCATCAAGGTTGCTTTTGGCTGCCCCATGCGTATCGCCTCCCATCATGGCGCGCGACGAAGATCAGCACGACTCCGCCCTCGCGGATAGCGGCTCCGTGATCACGGAGCTGCCCGCCGTGCATGAGCCTGCGCGCAACGCCGAAAGCCTCGACGACGCGGACAACACGCTCCGCCCCTCGTTCATCCGCCGCGTCACCGAAGCGCTCGATGCGGCCGATCAGGAGACCGTCTACAACCTCGTCGAGCCGCTCCACCCGGCCGACGTCGCCGACTTGTTCGAGCTGATCGGGCCGGACTACCGCGTCGACCTGGCCCGCGCGATCAACGATCTGCTCGGCAGCGAGGTGATCGCCGAGCTCAACGACTATGTGCGCGACGATCTCGTCGAGGAACTCGATCCCGATGAAGTCGCCGAACTGGCCGGCGACATGGAGACCGACGACGCGGTCGCGCTGATCCAGGACCTCGACGAGGAGGACCAGCAGGCCGTCCTCGCCGAAATGGAACCGGAAGACCGCGCCGCGATCGAGAGCGCGCTCGCTTATCCGGAAGACTCCGCCGGGCGCATGATGAGCCGCGACGTGATCGCGGTGCCCGAACACCTCACCGTCGGCGATCTCATCGACTTCCTGCGCGAGGATCAGGACCTCGCGACCGAGTTCTGGGAAGTGTTCATCGTCGATCACAAGCACCACCCGGTGGGTACGTGCTCGCTTTCGTGGATCCTGCGCACCCCGCGCGCCATTGCTTTGTCCGACGTGATGAAGCGCGACCAGACCCTGATTCCAGTGACGATGGATCAGGAAGAAGTGGCGCTGCGGTTCCAGAAATACGCGCTGATTTCCGCGGCCGTCATCGACGAAAGCGGCCGGCTGGTCGGCCAGATCACCGTCGACGACGTGGTCCACATCATCCAGGAAGAGGCGAGCGAGGACATTCTGCGCCTGTCGGGTGCAGGCGACGGTGACATCAACGAGCCCATCCACCTCACGGTGCGCACGCGGCTTTCGTGGCTGGTGGTCAATCTCGGCACGGCGATCATCGCCTCGTCGGTCGTTGGCATGTTCCAGGGCGCGATTGCCAAGTTGGCGTTGCTCGCGGTGCTCATGCCGATCGTCTCGGGCATGGGCGGCAACGCGGGAACGCAGACGCTGGCCGTGGTGGTGCGCGCGATCGCGACCAACCAGCTCACCAGTTCCAACACCCTACGCATGATCCTGCGCGAATTGCGCATCGCGGTCGCCAATGGGCTCTCGCTGGGGCTCCTGATCGGCCTCGGCACCGGGCTGCTGTTCCAGAATCCACTGCTGGGCGGCGTGATCGGCGCGGCGATGGTGATCAACAATCTCGTCGCGGGGCTCGCGGGCATTCTTGTGCCCGTCTCGCTGGACCGCCTGCGCGTCGATCCGGCGGTCTCCTCGGCCGTCTTCGTGACGATGGCGACCGATGTGATGGGCTTCTTCTCGTTCCTCGGCCTCGCCGTCCTCAGCGGGCTCGCAAGCTGATCCCATGCCGCTCCACATGACCAAGGTCGCCTACGGGGCGACATCGTTCGAAGACTTGCACAGCTGGTTCAAGACGCGCGGGGAAACCGCGCGGCTCACCACGCGCTATCTCCCCAAGCGCCATGCCGAAATGATCGGCGGCTCGCTCTACTGGATCCTGAAACACCAACTCGTCGCACGCAGCGAAATCCTGAACTTCGAGGAGGCCGAGGGTGGACGCACCCATATCGTGATTTCCACGCGCCTCATCGATGTCCACCCCAAGCCCAAGCGCGCGCATCAGGGCTGGCGCTATCTGGAACAGGCTGATGCTCCTGCCGATCTGGCGGATGGCGAGAGCGCCGACTTGCTTCCACCCGGCCTTGCAGGGGCATTGGCGAAACTGGGGCTCGTCACCTAGACCTGAAGGACGCTGCGGCTGCCTTCGCAAGCGGGATGCCCTGGTCGGTCGTAATGAACACGGTGTCGGTTTTGGTGAAGCGGCTGGCGCGTCTTGCCGCACCGTAGGACTTGCTGACAATGCTGCAGTGCCGCATTGTCGGTGGGTCAGAACTTCGAGAATCGCCGCAAGAATTAAACACACCGATGATATGCCGCTCTCCGGCGCCATGATTTACCGCTCGTGCACCATAACAAAAGCACCCGGTTTTGGTTCAAACTGGTGCATACGAGTGGCCAAACGCGCACAAAGCCGTTGACTAAAGGCGCGTACGAACAAAAAAGACTGCCGCATATCATCCTCCACAACGCGCCTGATTGGCCACTTTTGTGACTGACAGGCAAAGAATCTGGACGAAATCGAATGAAGATCGCAGTTTTTGGTCTTGGTTACGTAGGTCTCTCAAACGCCGTCCTGCTGGCGCAGAACCACGAAGTCGTTGCCGTTGATGTGTCGGCCGAGCGCGTTGACATGACCAACAACCGCCAGTCACCGATCCTCGATGCCGAACTCGAACAGTTCCTCGCCGAAGAGCCGCTGACCCTCAAGGCGACGCTCGACCCCTTGGGGGCGGTGGTGGGCGCCAGCTACGCGATTGTTGCAACCCCGACCAATTACGATCCCGCCACCAACAAGTTCGACACCTCTTCGGTAGAGGCGGTTGTCCAGACGGTTCTGGCTGCCAACCCCGAGATCACGATTGTGATCAAGTCGACGATCCCCGTCGGCTACGTCGAATCGGTCCGCCAGCGGCTGAACGCCCCTCAGGTGATCTTCAGCCCAGAATTCCTGCGTGAGGGGCGCGCACTTTACGACAATTTGTATCCCTCGCGCATCATCGTGGGCGAACAGTCGGAACGGGCGCGCATCTTCGCCGACTTGCTGATCGAGGGCGCGCGCAAGAAGGACGTGCCCGTGCTGTTCACCGGCCCGGATGAGGCCGAGGCGATCAAGCTTTTCGCCAACACCTACCTTGCAATGCGCGTCGCCTTCTTCAACGAACTGGACAGCTATGCCATCGCGGGTGACATGGACACGCGCCAGATTATCGATGGCGTGTGTCTGGACCCGCGCATCGGCACGCATTACAACAACCCCAGCTTCGGTTACGGCGGTTATTGCCTGCCGAAAGACACCAAGCAGTTGCTGGCCAACTATTCGGACGTGCCGCAGAACCTCATCAGGGCAATTGTTGACGCCAATCGTACACGCAAGGATTTCCTGGCCGATCTGGTCATTGCGCGATCCCCGAGGAAGGTCGGCGTGTACCGTCTGGTGATGAAGGCCGGTTCGGACAATTTCCGCCAATCGTCCATCCAGGGCATCATGAAGCGCGTGAAAGCCAAGGGAATCGACATGGAGATCTACGAGCCCGCGCTGGCCGATGATCAGTTCTATGGCTCTAGGGTCGTGCGCGATCTGGAAACGTTCAAGCAAAGTTGCGACATCATTATTTCCAACCGGATGAGCCCTTCTCTCGACGACGTCAGGGACAAGGTATTCACTCGCGATCTGTTCGGTTCCGACTGATCGGCTGGCCCGGCGCCCGCTCCCCATGGAGCGGGCGCCGCGCGCTGCAGCGCTTTATGTTCGCGCTGCCGGAACATCTTGCGCGCACGCAGATTATCACAAGCACACAGTCGTCCGGTCACAATCCCGGGAGCGGCTGCACATGGAAAAACCGAGACACGTCAGCCTTTTCTCGCGCGATAGTCTGACGTTCAGCGCGCGATACGCCTCTATCGCGTGGAGGGCCAATTCCCGTTTGTGGAGTCTTATCTGCATGGATGTTGCAGTGCCGGTGCCTGCAAAATGGTTTGGCGAATCGGGCCTCGAGGCAGGAGGATACCTTGTGCCCCCGGACTTGAAGTCTGCTGTGTTTTTTGACCGATCCGGATCATATTTGTTGAATCAGGCAGCCCTCCTGCAAGGTGCGCTGGGAGCAGGGGCGGATTGCAGGTGGCCAGAATTGCTCTGAAAGTACTTCATTATTTGCGCGAACGGCCCTACCACGAATGAAGTCATCCGGCTGCGCTCCGATATAGGCGATGCCCTGTAAAACCGGGCTTGACACGCCAGATCCGCGCTCTGTGGCTGAGCAATTTGCTCTAGGGGCGCCTTATTACCGCCTCCGACGGCTCCGATTAACACACCCCTAGCTTGGCTCAGAGTCATCTGACTTTGTGTGACGCAAGCTGCCGCCAGCGCTTGAGCAAATGTAAAGTACGTATGACTCCAAATTCAATACAAAATGTCCCATGATTGGACACCTATGCGTGTTGACTCGAATTTGGCGGTATGGTTAATGTTTATTTACTAGGGGCACTCGAATCGCATTGACGATGCCTGCTGCGGTTAGCGTAAGCAGGCGGGAACGGGCGTGTGACGATCTGGTGTCAAGTTAGTCGCTTTCATTAGTTGTTTAAGCACTTGACCAAAAAGGATTTTTTATGCCTTCTCCGATTTATGGAACGACCGCCGCCGATGTTCTCTACGGCGACCTTTCCGACGACGTGATCTTCGGCGGTCGGGGTGATGACCTCATCTCTGGCGGCAGCGGCAATGACAGCCTCTACGGCGGTACCGGTGCCGACACCGTCTACGGCGGTAGCGGCGATGACCTGCTCTCGGGCAGCTCGGGCAACGACCTGCTTTATGGCGGCAACGGCAACGACCTGATCTCGGGCGGCGACGGCAACGACACGCTTTCGGGCGGTGCCGGCTACGACTGGCTCAACGGCGGCACCGGCGACGACATTCTGAGCGGCGGCGCCGACGCTGACGTTCTGATCGGCGGCTCGGGCAACGACAAGCTCAACGGCGGCACGGGCGATGACATCCTGTGGGGTAGCGTCGGCGTCGATCAGCTGACCGGCGGCGCCGGTTACGACACATTTATCTTCGTGGCTGGCGACTCGGGCGTTGGTGCGGGCAACCGTGACAGCATCACCGATTTCCAGACCGGTGTTGACACGATCAACCTGCGCCACATCGCAGGCGTGACTGCTGCTGACGTGACGCTGACCACCCCCAAGGCTGGTTTCACGCTCGTCAGCGTGGACATCAACCATGACACCGTCGCTGATCTTCAGATCGATGTGCACGGTGCGGTGGCGATCTCGGACTTCATCTTCATCTGATCCGAGAGTCCACATCGAAGTAGAAGAGCCGGGCTCCGCAAGGAGCCCGGCTTTTTCTTGTTCAGATCACAGGAAACACTGCGGCAACGCCATGATGGAATGGATGGCCGCCGCACCGATGTAGCAGCGCACCGAGCCACCGGCGAAGGCGCGGCCTGAATGAGCCCGCCTTGTTTCCGATGATCGGTGTTGCCCGTCTCGATCTCGCCATGACCATCGCCCCGGGCTCACGCCATTGCTTCGCCCTCCCGTTCCTTCGTTCGCCAGCGTGATCGTCGCGCTGACGTTCTCAAGTCCTGTGCGAAGACGCCGCCTCGCCCGATCGGGATCGAGGCTTGCGCCGCGACCTCCCCATCAAGCTCCGATCGTGTGAGGCCTGAGTAAGGCGGCGATACCCTCGGATACAACTTCACCTGTGATCTGGTGCCGCCGGCAAGAGCCTGTCGCGGCCTACGCGGCCTGCCTGCTTCACCCAAGCGACTCGGCATACCGTCGATGCGATGGCGAAGATGCCGACACCATCCCGTCGATCTTTTCGAACAGACGCACGAACCCGTCCGTTGCGATCGATGAAGCTCTTCTGCGAGATCCGACATGATCGGAGGTCTTACAAGAAACGCGGCCGCATCAACCGCAGCCTCGACCATCCCAACAGCACTCCTGGCGGGGATGCTCACCGTAAATATTACTTTAAAATATTTATTGGAATTTCCTATTGGCTTAACAATCCCTGACTTATTAATTGCCGATTAATCATCAATTAATCAAACAATGGACGCCAAATTACTTCGGCATTAGAAGTATAAATTACCAGCTTTCACAGAACTATTTTATTAAAAGATCTTCAGGTTTACCAATGCCCTCAAGGGGGAAATCACAATTGGCGCTTATTTGTGGGCTTCACCACAGACCATTGCTCGTTCTGCTCTCAGAGGACGTAAACATGCCAAAGACTCCCTCGGCTATCTCTCCTTCTCCGGTTTATCTGTCCGCTGGCATCACCGAAGCGGGGTTGCAGGCGGCACTCGACGCCCTGCCCGATGGCGGCAAGCTGGTGCTGGCCGCGAACAGCGTGGTGCAAGTCTCCAGCGGCCTGGTGATTGACGCCACCAAATCGGTCACCATCGACCTCAATGGCAGCACGCTCAAACAGGCCGGCAACGTCAATGTCGTGACCATCAAGGGACGTCATGACGCGAGCGCTTCGGTCACGCCGGGTACGGCATCGGCGGATTCGCTCACGGTCACCATGGCGCAAGACGCCAAAGGCAACCTGCTGGTCACCCAGGAGGGTACCGGCACTTTGGCGCCTGTCCAGTCCCCGTTGAACCTGGCCGTCGGCAGTTGGGTCAAGATTTATGCGGACGACGAGCTGTCGTACGATCATGGCAGCTCGACCCGCATGGGCCAGGCGCTGCAGATCACCGCGATAGATGGCAACAAGGTCACCCTTGGCGGCGCGCTGATCGATGCGTCGAGCTATTCGAAGAACGTCCGCATCTCGGGCTACAGCAGCGGCACTGTGGCGTTCACCAACGGCACGGTGCAGGGTGATCAGTCACACCCAGATTGGACGACCAACCTCGTCGAGGTGCGGGCGACCATCGGCACCCAGATCTCGAACATCATCGTGCGCGACGGCAATTCGATGGGCATCAACGTCGTTGACAGCGTGAACACCTCGATCAAGCAATCCGCCGCCATCAACCTGACCGATAATGTCGATGTTGGTTCCTATGGCTATGGCGTCCACTCGGCGAGTTCGTGGGGCACCACTGTCGATGGCTTCTATGCCCAGAACGTGCGCCATGCGGTGGATGACAATGCCGTCGGCCTGAGCGCCGCAGTCAACAATGCATCGAAGTACGGCGCAGACTATCATCTCACCGCCACCAATGTGGTGGCCGACAGCACCAGCGCTTTCGCTTTTTCCTGGCATTCCGAAGGGCGCTATTCGGTCTATCACGACGCGGTCGTCACCAATTCCTACGGCGTCCTGGGGGCGCGCGGCGTCTATAACAACGCCTACAACATCGCCAGCATTGGATCCGGACGCGGGGTCATGTTCTATGAATATGGCGAAGGCGACGGGCGGCAGATCACCGTTTCGAATTTCAATCTGAAGGAACTGGTCAGCTACGCCATCTTCAATCGGGGCAACGCGGTGAATGACGCCGTGTACAACTCGGCCTTCGAAATCGTGAAAAACAAGATTGTCGCCAACGCGTCCACCGCAACCGAGAACCTGCTGTTCGCGACGGGCACGCAGGGCCTTAATGATACGCTGGTGGGCACGGCGGACAATGATCGTTTGCTGGGCGGCAAAGGCAACGATCTCATCAGTGGCGGTGCAGGCAATGATTACATCTCCGGCGGCGTCGGGGCGGATACGCTCATCGGCGGTACTGGCTCCGATCGCTTTGCCTACCTGAACATCAACGAATCAGGCGACACGATCCTCGATTTTGCAGCTGGCAAGGGCGGCGATGTCATTGATCTTTCGGCCATGGCGCTGCGCTATGGCTGGAAGGGCGATCTCTTCGCCGGGGGCTACGTGCGCTTTGTCCAGTCGGGCGCGAACGCGCTGGTGCAAGTCGATACCGATGGCGGTGGGAATGGCTATTCCACGCTGGCAACCCTGAACGGCGTGTCCAGCTCCGCCTTGACGCCAGACAATGTGTCGCTGACCTTGCTCGTCACCGATTATTCCGGCGTCACCAGTTCTGCTGCTGCCAAGCAGCCGGCGAGCAGCCACATTGCCGGCGACGGCTATCTGGTGGGGACATCAGCCGCAGACACGATCACCGGCGGCAAAGGCAACGATGTGCTGCTGGGCGGTCTGGGGGCCGACACGTTGATCGGCGGGGCCGGCACCGATATTGCCAGTTATGAAAAGGCCGCCGGCGGCGTGACCGCCAGCCTCGAAAATCCCATAATGAACACGGGTGAGGCTGCTGGCGACACCTACTCCCAGATCGAGGGGCTCAAGGGGTCTGCCTATAGCGACATGCTGTTTGCCGGCCATTTTGCCTCGATCCTCGACGGGGGCGATGGCAACGACTTGCTGACAGGGCTGGATGGCACCGACACGCTCTATGGCGGCAACGGCAACGACACGCTCTATGGCGGAACCAAAAGCGACGCCTTGTACGGCGGCAACGGCGCCGATTTCCTGGATGGCGGCGAGGGCTATGACACGCTGACCGGCGGCGCAGGGGCAGACGTCTTTGCGTTTTCGATCAAGGACGGTACCTACGATACGATCACGGATTTCCAGCACGGCATCGATGATATCGGCGTAAACGCAGCGTCGTTTGGGATCAAAACGAGCAGCTTCAAGTTCGTGACCGACAAGGCGCAGATCACCACGACCGATCCGACGTTCTATTATGACGCTTCGCACCAGACGCTGTGGCTGGATGTCAATGGATCGGCCAGCGGCGGCCTGTGCACCATCGCTAAGTTCACCACCGACGTGGGCCTGACTGCAACGGATATCATCCTGCTGTAAACGGCCTTCAGGGTGCGTCTTCCTGCAAGACGGGGCACCCATGGCAGAAATGATCCGGCTGCGGTCCGTGCCGCGCCGGATCATGGACCAGCTTGCGTGCGGTGCGAAACGCTTCGGATGCGTAGATCTCGTCGAAAGAGGCCGTGAAGATGTCCCCCATCGGCCGACTTTCCGCGACGCGCAGATAGTTTTCGTCCATCCGGTAGTGGCAGCAGCCATAGACCTTGCCCTCGGGGCTCACCAGGGCCGACAGGTAAGGCCAGCCGCACAAGGGCAGGCGCCGTGCCTTGCGCGGAAGCCACCCCCGGCGCGGCGCGAATTGCTGTAGCCACGGCTTCTGCGTGCCATCGGTGCCGTTCACGATCAACGCATGATCGACCCCCATGCGCCGGCAATAGGACTCAACCTCGGGGACTTCGTGCCGATTGTGATCGAACACGAGATACTGGAGCGTGACCCGCGGGCTATCGCGATGCTTCAACGCGTGGAGGCGTCGCAGGTTGTCCTCGATCACCGCAAGCTTGCCCTTGATCCGCTGCTGGCCAAAGGTTGCGGGCGTAATGCCATCCACTGCAACGATCAGCAGCGTCAGCCCCGAATGCGCCAGATCGCTCAGATAGGCATCGGTCAGCCGCATGCTGAAATTGGTGGTGATATAGGTGTTGACCTTGGCCTGCGCCGCATGGCGGATCATGGGGATCAGCGCATTGTTCAGCAGAGGCTCGCCCAGGTTGTACAGCGACATGACCAGAGTGCGCCCGGCGACCTGATCGACCAGCTGCTTGAACGTATCAAGATTCATCGCAGGCGGCAGGGCAGTGCGTTCCGCGTGCGTCAGCGTGCTGTGCAAGCAGATCGGGCACCGCAATTGGCAGTTGGGCGATATGTCGACCTTGATGTGCAGCGGCACACCGCCAATGCCCGGCCGCGCCGTAACGAAGGCCAGCACGCGAAGTGCTGAATTCCACGCTTTTCTCGCGGTCATGTTCTTGCGCATGACATAACTTTTTCGCCAGGCTTGGTGAATGCCTTGCGAAAGCGGCATTGATGGCATCGATCAGGTTTCCAAACTGCAATAGATGCCTTGCCCAGCGGCGCCGGCACTGAATTGATATAGAAAAGCCCTCGGCCCGTCTGCCCAATTCTGCATAACGCCGCGCTCATACGTGTCCACTATGGCGTCAAGCATCCACAATCGAAAACGACAGCGCGGCCGGCAGCTCAAGACACTGTCCCGACAGCAGTGCGCGCTGCCTTAACGTTTGGCAGAAACGCATCCTTAATCAGAGACAGAGTAACCAGAGGTCGGTCCGCGGATTTTGAGGTAGGGTGAAATGGCAAGGCATGCTGCCGAAGCAAGGAATGCAGATCCCGGTATCTTGAGCGCGGGACAGCAGGCCAGCTTGCTCAGGGTTGCGGAACAAGGCATCAACGCTGCGGTTGAAAGCGAACCCTTGGCCATGCGTTCGCGGATCCTAGCGTACTGCGCGCAAGACGCGGAGATCGTCGAGGATAAATTCGCCCCGGTCTTCAGAACGCTCATTCTCGTCAGTTCTGCTACTGCGCTCTGGGCCGCGATTGCGGCGGTCGTAAGACTGTAAGTACTGCAAGAGAGCGCCCGCACCGAAGTGGGCGTAGCGGATGCCGTTGCAAGACGCCATGTTTGGACGGCACACTCTGCGGCTGCCTGTTCGCCCCGCCGAGCAGCGCCTTTCTGGAAGTGAGCCTCGGCGTGCCCACCAGCGCAAACAATGTCCAAACTCCCCGCCTCTCGTTTACGTGCCCGACACATCATCCGAGAGTCTTCGCCAATAGAATCACCCCAAGCATTAGATGCAGCCAGCCGTTAAATTGCGAGGTTGCAACAGCCGAACGCAACCGGTACTGCGGGTTGCAACCAAGATTCGGGCTGGAAAGCTTTCGATGCTCTTGACCTGAGCCGCGTTGAACCAGCCGACCCGCACGAATTCGACATTGCCCGTTCATCGGGGCAGTCCCCATTGCGGAACGTCCAGCCTCCTGTTGTGAACCGCTCTGGCTTTTTTTCCACACGCCTCGTCCGCTCCGGAGCCAGATCGTAATTTTTGGGGCGTTAACTGTGGCGAGTTGCACGCTACCAAGCATGATACAGTTTCTGCGATACCATCCTTGGTCACCGTGATGACACATTTTCATGAGCAAAGATAAGTTTCGCTTCTGAGGCCGTTTTTGATGTACTTTTTGATCGTCGGCCACTCGGTTGGCTATTTAACCTCTCCCCCATTTTGGATATAGTCTCTGCGGGAGAATCATCCTTAAATCCAAAAATGGGACAAAGGGATTAGTGTAGCGCCTTGATGGTGCGTGATGTTTCGTGCGATCCAAACAGTGCTGGAGTTTAACAGGGTGAACTGGCTGTGAACGCTGAAACGTCGATCAATCATGCAGATTGTTTTGCCGTACCTCCTTGCAAAGGGGACCCACACTTGCTGTTTTCGTCTTCGATTGCAGCTAGGGTAAACACAGATTCCGGCAGATCGGCGCGAGATTGGATTATTCGGTTCTTGGATGTGGCGATCGCAGTAACCTTGCTGATCTGCTTTCTACCGCTGATGCTGCTCTTGTCTGGTCTGGTCTACTTGGCCGACCCCGGTCCGGTCATTTTTGCCCACAAGCGCATAGGCCGGAACGGCAATATGTTCCGCGTCTACAAGTTCCGTTCGATGGTAACGGACGCCCAGGCACGCCTCGAGCATCTGCTACAAACCGATCCCGGGGCACGCGAGTGCTGGGAACGAGAGCACAAGTTGCGGGTCGACCCGCGTATAACGCCGTTCGGCCGTTTCCTGCGCAAATCCAGCCTGGATGAACTGCCGCAGCTGATCAACGTGCTGAGGGGCGACATGAGCTTGATTGGCCCGCGCCCGATCAGCATCGAAGAGGCGATCCGTTACGGTCGCTATCTCAACGAATATTGTTCGGTTCGCCCGGGCATTTCGGGCCTATGGCAGGTCAGCGGGCGCAACGACGTGTCCTATCGGCGCCGGGTCGCGCTCGACGTGATCTTTGTCCGCAACAACTCGATCGAGATGTATTTCTGGGTCCTGCTGCGCACCTTGCCAGCCGCGCTCTCCGCCCGCGGTTCCTACTGAACGCTGCGTCACAAGCCGGTCTGATCCCGATCCAAGCCCTTATCTGCACGTCTGCAATGGCACATTCGTGGCCTTGGCTCAGCCTTGACCGGGGCTTCGGGCGTGAAAGCCGCAACAAGTGCCACTTTTATCCCGCGGCGCGGTCTTCGGACGCCATCAACAGATTGCGAGAACGGATTTCACGCGTCATGACACCGCGCAAGGCCACATAGGGGATCTGGGTCCTTGCACGCGTCAAAACGCCCTCTTCGTCAATCGCCTCTGCGCAGCCTTGCCTATCTGTCCGTGTGGCTAGTGATCCTGGCCCTGGTGCTGGAACTCATGGCGCGCGCCACCCTCACCTCGCCCTCGCGACAAGTATCTGATCCTGAACTTGGCTATGTGAACCAGCCGAATTCTTGGCTGTTTCAGGCAGGCGAAGGGATGGAGCATATCCGTCTCAACGCGCTCGGCCTGAACGACCCCGACCGCGCACCAATTGGGCATGGGCAGCGGGTGCTGCTGGTGGGCGATTCCATGCTGCTGGCGCATCAGGTGCCGCGCCCCCGCAATTATGCCAGTCTGGTCGAACAGCGCACCGGGATCGAGATGGTCAACGGCGGGCGTGATGCCATGGGCCCCGCCGATTGGGGCGCGATGATGGAACGGCTCGGGCCCAGACTGCACCCCGATTACGTGGCCTTGATGATGACGCGCGGCGACGCATTTGACCTGCGCGATGCACATGTACGCTTTGTTCCCGACGCCAGCGCCCCGCTAGGCGAGCGCGTGGAGCGCCAGCGCCCGGACCGGGATGCCGTTGCGGACAAACTGGCGCCGGTGCTGCAACAGTCCGCCTTGCTGACCTTCCTGATGCGCCGCGCCCGGCTCTATCTGGATGGTGTGCAGCATGGCAGCGGTTGGACCGGCTTTGTCTTGCGCGGATTTCACGCAGCCCCGCCGGGCCGGGATGAAACGCTCGATTTCCCCATCGAGGAAACGACCGTCCACTTGGCAGAACTGATGCGTCTAGCCCAAAGCGGACACCGCGTCATGTTCATCTCCATTCCCAGCTTTGCCTATCATTCCGATGGCCGCATCGAATTCGAGCCGCGTTCACGGGTGGAACAGCGGATTTTTCCCGAAGCGGCGCGGCGCGCGGGCGTGCCCTTTGTCGACCTCGCTCCGGAACTGATGGCCATCTATCGCCACGACCAGCGTCCCTTCGTGGGCTTTGACAACAGCCGCATCGGCACTGGACACCTCAACGAGTACGGCCACGCCGTCGTGGCGCAACTGATCGAGTGCCACATCCGCGCGCTGATGCGGCAGGCCGACATCGCTGCGACCCGCGTTAAGAACTAGCCCCTTCGATGCTGTTCACCTCCACCGACTTCGCCATTTTCTTTGCCATCCTGATGGTGATGCTGGCGATTGTGCGCCAATCGCGCGCCCGCTTCATTATCGTGCTGCTGGCCTCCTGGGTTTTCTACGCGGCTTGGGATTGGCGCTTCCTGCCGCTCTTGCTGCTGGTCTCCTTCTGGAACTATCTGTTCGGCCTGTGGATCGAAGGGGCGCGCGGCCAAACTCTCCGCCGTGTCTTGGTGTGGGTGGCGGTATCCGGCAATCTGGCGGCGCTGGGCTACTTCAAATACGCCAACTTCTTCCTCGAAAATCTGCATGCCTTGACCGGTCTTGGCCGGGCGCTTTCGATTACCCTGCCGCTGGGCATCAGCTTTTTCACCTTTCAGGGCGTGTCCTATGTGGTCGACGTCTTTCGTCGCACCAAACCGGCGACGCGCGATCTGGTCGTCTTCCTCTTCTTCAAGGCGTTCTTCCCCCAGCTGATCGCCGGCCCCATCGTGCGCGCCACCGAGTTCATGCCGCAGTTGCAGCGTCCCTTTACGATGAAGCGGCACATGATCATCATGGGCGTTCAGTACTTCCTGTTCGGCGCGGTTTCCAAACTGGTCCTGGCGGACAATCTGGCCATTGCGGCCGACATGATCTTTGACGATCCGGCCCGTTTCGACACGGCGACGCTCTGGCTCGGCGTGTTTGCCTATGCCGGGCAGATTTATTGCGACTTCTTCGGTTATTCGATGATGGCGATCGGGCTTGCGCGGATCATGGGCTATCGCCTGCCGATCAACTTCCGCATGCCCTATGTCGCGCGCTCGATACAGGACTTCTGGCGCCGCTGGCACATCACGCTCTCGCGGTGGCTCCGCGATTACCTCTACATCACGCTCGGCGGCAACCGCCGGGGTAACTTGCGCACTTATTTCAACCTGATCGCCACCATGTTGATCGGCGGCCTCTGGCACGGCGCCAGCTGGAACTTCATCCTGTGGGGCGCGCTGCACGGCAGCGTTCAGATGATCGACCGGTTCTGGACGCGCCACCGCCCGGACGCACTGCGCTTGCCAGGTTTCGTGGGCTGGGCCTTGACCTTCCTGTTCGTGATCCTTGCGTGGATCCCGTTCCGCGCCAAAGATTTCCCGACCACCGCGATCTTCCTGCAAGGGCTGGTGGGCGCAGGCCACGGTGTAACCCACTGGCTCTATATGCCAGCCTTGCTGGTGCTGGCCGTGCTGCTGACATGGCATATCGGCTTTGAAGGCGCGCCGCGGTGGAACAAGCACCTGCTCGGCTTTCGCAGACCATGGCGGTTCAGGCAGATGGGAATGCTGCTGCTGGCGGTGCTGGCGATCATTATGTTCACGCCGCTGGGCGGCAACGGCGCGTTCATCTACTTCCAGTTCTGATCGCGGCTGCTTGGATCGCTGGCATTCAGCTCGCCAGTCAGCGATCATATCCCCGCTCAATAGGCGATTTTCGCCCCGATGAGTGCCTCGATCCGCTCGAACCGATCCTGCTCGAGCCCCGAGACTCGGCGGTAATAGCTGATCGAGCTCTCCAGCGAGACAAAGGGATTCAGGACGTAGACGGTTTCCAGCGCGCTGCCATAGCCGGTCGGATGCCGGCCCCCGACCCTGAAGTCGTAGGAATCATACCGGCCGACCATGTTCAGGTTCAGCTGGGGCAGGAGCCAAGCATTCCACGTGAGCGACACCTCGTCGCGCCGGCGGCCGACGGCCCGCTGGCTCGAGGTTTCTTCAACCCGGCGTTCACCCGCCAGACGGATCGTGTTGCTCGGCGACAGCACGCGGGTGATATCCACGCGATAGGCAAAGCCCGCCACATCGGGCAAAGGCTGCGCATAATACTGCGCGGTATAACCAGCGCGCGCCGAGCCATACCACCGGCCGCCAGACTGGAAATTCAGCCCGGCCATGGCCGTGAATCCGCTCGAATTGGCTGAAGCCGTGACCGCGCCGGTCCCGGGATTGTAGGTGATGAGCCGGTCATACTCGCGCTTGTTACCATCCACTTGCACCAGCGCCTCGATACCGGGAGCGATGCTTCGCGTGGTGGTGACCGTCGCGCCATAACGGGTGTTAGACCGCGACGAGAGGTCGAACGGCTTGTTGTTGACCACGGTATCCAGATAGGATTTGCGCAGGACTGACGCGCCGAAATCGATCGCCCATTTGCCAGATGCACGCTGCAAATGTCCTTCGCCGCCAAAGAGCCAGTAGCGCTGCGGGCTTGAGGCCGTGGGAAGGTTGTCGATGTTGTCGCGCGCCAACGACTGGCGGTTTGCCGTGGCGCTCAGCGTGATGAAGTTGGTGGTGTCCGTCTCTCGCTTGTAGTTGAACGTCGAGAACAGATCGTAGCGGTTCTCCGCACGCGAAAAGCTGTTCAGGTTGGCTTCCAGACGGACCGAGCCGTCGATCTGATTGATCGCCCGCCCGTTGTCAAAGCTGAGCGCGGGCATGACGCGAAAGACCGCTGTTCCAACCGTGTTGGTGTCGGTCGCATAGAGATTGCTGCTGTACCCTGCGCCGGCCTTGATCGAGGGCACAAAGCGAAAGCTGCGCAAGGCGATTGATCGGGGCGTGAAGGCGCTGTTGTCATAGTAGGTCAGCAACGGCGTTGGCGGCACTTGGCCCAGCAACGGCAGAATGTTCGCGATTTTTTGCGGCTTGAGCTCAGGTGCGGGCGCAATGGGGTTAACGGAAACCGCCACCGCCTCAACTGCGCCCGTGGCGCGCGGCACGGGTGCGACGCTCCCACCAGCGCCGACCGCCACTGGCGTTGGTGCGCCCTTCGTGCCCGGCTTGGGCAGCGGCTGCAGCGGCGCTACAGGCTCCTGCAGCTGGTTCATGGCGCGAAATATGCGCGCAAGGCCTCCCGGCGAGGGTGGCTGCACTTTGACCGGCTTGCGGGTAGCGGGGGGTGGTGCAGACGACAATAGCGTCATCGACGGCCCGGGCACCTCGGCCTCGCGACCATCGGCAGGCGCCGCTATCGCCGCCAACGGCAAAGCAGCCGCGATTGCGACCGATCGACCAAAACCCCGCTCACCTCTTGACATCGCCGATCCTAAGGCTCGCACTTCATCTCAGCTCGCTAGTAACAGACCGAATCATTAGTACGCGAGCGGATTAGGCACAAGCCATGGTTAATATTGAGGGACTTGCTGTTCAGCGTGACTGGGCCGGAGCCCAGGTTTGATAAGTCATGCCCTTCCATGAATCAGTGATACCCACAAATGTGGCCACCACCGAGATCAGGATTTCGCTAAGGGTGGCCAGCGGACCGCCCAGCCCCTTGCGGCCCAGCATGATCGCGACGCCGCCCAGCGCCAGGCCGGCAAGCGCCAGCTGCCACAAGCCGCACGACACCAGCCCGGCAAGGAAAAACAGCGCAGCCAGCGCCAGAATAGGCGCGCCAAACCAGCGCAGCACTTTGTGCGAGAGATACTTGTACTTATCGACCAAGCTATAGCTATCGCGAATGCTGGGCCATATGTGCAGATGCGTATTGTAGGCGCGGCAGGCGATCCGGCGCTTGCGGCGGAATTCGTCGGAGGAACTGGTGGTGTTGCGTTCGTATGCCACCACATCGGCCGCGCTGATCAGGCGCTTGCCGGCAAAGGTGACGCTGATCGACACGGTCAAGTCGTCCAGAAGATGCGGCGGCACGACCGGATAGAGCGAGCGGCGCGTAGCAAAGATCGACCCATCCGCGCCCATCATCGAGCCGCATTCGGATTCGAGTTTCTTGATGCGTTCTTCGAGCCGCCAGTAAAACCCGCCCACTTGCGCCGTGGTGCTGTCATCATCGTTGATGTACTTCAGCGTGCCCGAAACGCCGCCGATGGTAGGATCGCGGAAATAGTCGAGCAGGGTCGGCACCGTTTTGGGGTCCAGCAGAACATTGGCGTCGGTGAAGATGCAAACGTCGGTATCGAGGCTGGCAACCATACGGCGCATGCCGGTAGCCTTGCCGGTCCGCTCGGTCGACGGGACGAGGCGGATCAGATCGGCCCGGCTTTCGATGATCTCGCGGGTGCGATCGCTGCTCATGTCCGAATAGGCGACAAACTGGATATCGGGGCATACGGCCCGGATCTCTTCCAGATTGCGGATCTTTTCGGGCAGCGTGCGCTCTTCGTTGAAGGCCGAAAACAGCAGCGCGGCCGTGGGCTTGGGCAAAGTGCGCTCGGCGCTCAGCGGCCGGCGGCGCATCAGCTTCAGTGTATAGGGATAAATGAAATAAGGGTGAATGAAGGCCAGGAGGAACAGGAACGACAAGAAAAACAAGATAAAGCTCATCGAATACCTCGCGCGATAGTCGGTCCTTTACCAATCCGGCCCGCTTCATCCCTCATTCGTTTTTTACCGAAAAATGTGACGGCCTGTTGGCACAATCGCATGATCATAGAGAAACAAGGCCTAACATTGTGGCAACGGCTCGATAAAACCGTTGCCGGTTTCACTGCGGCTTGCGTTGACGCAGCGACAGGCACACGCACGCAATCACCGCCAGCGACACACTGTTGGCAAAGTTGATCGCACGCGTCTCCAACATGTTGACGGCACCATAGCCCGCAA
>CAILIO010000210.1 GCA_903834285.1 uncultured Sphingomonadales bacterium
CGCACGGCATCGGAAATGATGCGGCGGGCGAAGGGGAACACGAGGCGCGGGCCTTCGGCGAAGAGGAACGGATGGGCCTGCTCGTCGGTCACGTTGCGCATGCCGATCAGCGCGCCATAGAGCAGCTCGACGACATACATCATGCCCTGCGGCGCCTTCGAAGTGGCGGTGATTTTCAACTCGATCTCGTGCAGATCGGGCCCAAGCGGGCGCGCGCCGATGTTGAAATCGATCGAGACTTCCGGCGCATCGGTCCAGCCGTAGCTTTCGGGCGCATTGGGGTTCTCGACCGAGAGATCCTTGATGTACTGGGAGATCAGGCCGATCGCGGGGCTAGTATCCTCGCCATTGACGGCGGGACCGCCCGCTGCGGGTGTGTCGAGATCGAGCGGGGAGATGATATCGCCTTCTTCGGCCATGATCGTGCTTTCGTGCGAATGGGATGGAACGGTGCGGTTGGGCGGGCGACTAGCACCTGCCGCAAGACGGGGCAATCGCGCTTGCGCCGCGCCAGCCGGAGGACCCCCGCTGCCGGTGTGCACCTAGAGGCAGGCGAAAAACCGCCTCAGGGAGCCAAACCGAGTGCCGTCCACGCGTTGTTCATTTGTATTTCGTAACCACATAGGGCACGATGAAGTGTTGGCGGTGATCGGGACCCCGCAGGCCCGGCTCCCGCCCTGACTGAGCAGGATATGGCCTTGTGATTGTTGAAATTGTGATTCTTGCGATGATCGCCGCATTCCTGGGCCTGCGACTCTACGCCGTGCTGGGGCGCCGCCCCGAGCAGAACGAAGAGCCGCTGCGCCGCCGGGTGGAGCAGCCCGATCCGGCAAGCGCGCCGCGCGCCTTGGCGCCGCGCCTCCCGGAAAAGGCGAGCGCCGCTCCCCGCGCTCTTCCCCTGCCGCAGGACAGCCAGCTCGATTCCCGCGCCGAAGCGGGCATTCGCGCCATTGTCGGCGCGGACCGCCGCTTCGATGTCGGCCAGTTCGTCGCCGGGGCTCGCGGCGCCTATGGCATGGTGCTCGAAGCCTTCTGGCGCGGCGACAAGGACGAGCTTTCGCATCTGTGCGACAGCGACGTCTTCGCCGGTTTTGCCGAGGCGATTGATGCACGCAGCGCTGCTGGCGAAGCGATTTCCGCCAAGCTCATCCGCATCGAGGAAGCGCGCATCGTCGATGCAAGCTATGCCGCGCCGCGGGCACGCATCTCCGTCAGCTTCGTCGCCGATGTGGCCTCGGTCACGCGCGATGCGAACGGCGCGGTCGTGGCCGGTTCGCTCGATGACGCGATCGAGACCCGCGATGTCTGGACCTTCTCGCGCGATCTGACCTCGCGCGATCCGGACTGGGTTGTCGACGAGACCGACGAGGGCTGATCCAGTGGGTGCAAGGCTGGCAGGGCGGGCCGGGAAACTGGCCTGGCTTGCCATAGTAGCGCCCGCATTCCTTTCCGGCTGCATTCCGCTGATCCCTCCCGGCGCGCCGGTTCCCCCGGTACCGCCCACCGCGCCCAACGCCGCACTGATCGGCACGCATGCGGGGCCCCAGCCGGCGGGGCTCGGCTTCAGCGACAGCAATGCGCGCGCGGCCCTCGCCGCCTTTGCCACGAGTTGCCCGCGCCTGACGCGGCGCACAGACGCAAGCGGCCTTACCCGTCCCGAAGACTGGGCCCCGGCCTGCGCCGCAGCGGCAGGCTGGCCGCCGGAAGATGCCCGGGGCTTCTTCGCCCGCTATTTCGAAACCGCGACCGTGGCGCGCGGCGATGCGCTGGTGACAGGATACTACGAGCCGGAGATCGCCGGTGTGCGCCTGCACCAGCCGGGCTTCGACGTGCCCGTATATGCCCTGCCCCCCGATCTGGTCCGCGCGCGGCCCGGCGATGCGCCGCCGCAGAGCGATGGCAGTCAGCCTTTGGGCCGCTATGACGAGACCGGGCGCTTCGCCCCTTACTTCGACCGCACCGCGATCGAGAACGGCGCCCTGGCCGGCAAAGGCCTGGAGATCGCCTGGGTGGCAGACCGCGCCGAGCTGTTCTTCCTGCAGGTGCAAGGCTCGGGCCGGCTGCGCGCGCCCGATGGCACGGTCATCCGGCTCGGCTTCGCGGGGCAGAACGGCTATTCCTATACCGGCATCGGCAGCGTGATGCGCGCGGAGGGGCTGATCGGCAGCGAGCCCGGCCAGTACCCCGGCTCGATGCAGGGCATCCTGCGCTATATCCACGAGCACCCCGCCGAGGGCAGCGCGCTGATGCAGCAGAACCAGAGCTATGTGTTCTTCCGCGAACGGACGGGGCCAGACACAGTGGGCGCCCTCGGCGTGCCAATCGCGCCGCGTACGACTTTGGCGGCGGATCCCGCCTTCGTGCCGCTCGGCGCGCCGGTCTGGCTGCAGGGCGATGGTGGGATCAGTGGGCTTTGGGTGGCGCAGGATACAGGGGGAGCGATCAAGGGCCCCAACCGGTTTGACAGCTTCTGGGGCGTAGGCGCCGAGGCGCGCACCATCGCCGGCGGCATGCGCGCGCAAGGGCAGGCGCTGATCCTGCTGCCCAAGGGTACGCTGGCCCGGCGACAAACGCAATGAGGGGCGCACCGCGCGGGCTCAGCCCGGACGAGGCCGCGCTGTGGCGGCGGGTCGCCGCGACGGTGACGCCGATGCATCCCAAACCCGCTTCTCCGCTCCCGCCTGTGGAAGGGGCCGCGGGAGGGCATGTTGAAACCGCCCCGCCCCCACCTCCCAAGCGCGTAAAAGGCCGCATCCCGCCGCCACGGCCGGAGCCGACCCCGGTCGCAGCGCCGGTGCGTCCGCTGACAACGGGCGGACTTGATTCGAGCTGGGACCGCAAGCTGGGACGCGGGCCGGTCCAGCCCGATGTGACGATCGACCTCCACGGCCTGACGCTCAGCATGGCGCATGACAGGCTCAACGGCGGCATCGCGCAGGCGCTGGCGATGGGCGCGCGCGTGATCCTGCTGATCGCGGGCAAACACCGCCCGGTGCCGGAGAACGACTTGCGCGGCGAGCGGCGCGGGGCGATCCGCGCCAAGCTGCTCGACTGGCTGGCGGCGAGCCCTCACGCAGGGCGGATCGCCTCTGTCCGCCCCGCGCAGCCGCGCCATGGCGGCGACGGCGCGGTCTATATCATACTCAGGAAAGCGCGATGAGCGAGCGCCAGCTGCAAGGTTCCTGCCTTTGCGGCTTTGCGACATACACCGTCCGTGATGCGTTTGAGTACGCCTTGATCTGCCACTGCTCGCAGTGCCGACGCGCGACCGGGGCTGCTGCAAAGCCTTTCGGCGGCATCCCGGCCGCGATGCTTACCGTCGAAAACACCGACCATATTTTGCTCTACGGCGAAGGTGTTGCATTCGACGCACATTGCCAGCGCTGCGGGTCGCTCCTCTATTCGTCGGTGCGCGGCGGCGCTTATGTCCATGTAACGCTGGGGACTTTGCGCGATCCGCCAAGTCGCCATCCGAGCGCGCACATCCATGTCGGATCAAAGGCGACGTGGGACATCATAGGCGATGGCCTGCCGCAGTTCGACGAGCTTCCCTGAGGAAACGGAACCACCCCTAGGGCATCGCGGTTCTTACGCGCAGATGCGCGGCGATTCGTCAGTCAGCCGTGAACAGCGGCTGGAACTCGCCCGCCGCGAGACCCCCGTCCGCGGTGACACGTTTGTTGGCGTCGGGCACCCATGGCAGCCGCTTCACGAGCACGCGTGACACAGGTTCGTCAGTAAGCTTGAGGGTGACCGAGCGAAGCGCGTAGCCCGGGCCGAAAGCCGAGGCGAGGTCATCGGGTGCGACCCGGCGAACCGTGTTCGGATCGGCTGGATCGCCAAAGGTGACAAGCAGCGGATAGTCCTCTGCCGGCAAGGTCAACCCGGGCTTGATGGTGCGCAAGGCCGCGTGTTCTTCGGCCCACTCCGCCCCGCCAAACCGCTGCGGCAGACGTGGTGTTGCGATTGCGCCATGCCCGATGGCATTGCCGAATACGGACCGGAAGTAGTCTTCGCCTCCGGCATAAGGGTTCTGCGCCCCGGTCAGGAGCGCCACCAGCACTTTGCCGCGGGGCAGGTCGACGGCAACAGCCTCACCCTTCAACGTGTAGTCGATACCTTCGAACACTGTCCCCACGGCCAGTTTCTGAACGCCGGACTCGATCACGCCGGAGCCAGTCCGCACGCCTTCGGGCGTCTGCACCGCGACGGTCATCCGGTAGCGCACCGCATCGACCTTGCCATCGCAGGCGGCCAGCAGCCCAAGCGCGATGAAGATCAGGTGTCGGGCTGGTTTCATGCCAGCTATTCCCCCAGCACCGCCTCGGCGATCCGCCGGTAAATCCGCGCCAGCACGTGGAGGTCCTCCACCGCCACCGCCTCGTCGGTCTTGTGCATCGTCGCGTTGGTGAGGCCGAATTCGATCACGGGGCACAGCGCGCGCAGGAACCGGGCGTCTGACGTTCCGCCGGTGGTGGAAAGCTCAGGCACCAGCCCCGTCTCCGCTTCGACCGCTGCCGAAACAAGCGCGGATTGCGCGCCGGGCAGCGTGATGAAGGCCTCACCGTGCAAGGTCGCGCGCACTTCGGTGCGGTGCCGGGCCGCGATCTCGGTCACGCGGTCGACCAAGGCCTGGCCGGTGTGGTGATCGTTGTAGCGGATCGAGAGGCGCGCGCGGGCTTCGGCCGGGATCACGTTGGTGGCGCGGTTACCAACCTCAAGATCGGTGACCTCAAGGTTGGAGGGCTGGAACCAGTCGCTGCCTTCGTCGAGCACGATCGAGCCAAGCTCCGCCAGCAGCGCGACAAGGCGCGGGATCGGATTGTCGGCAAGATGCGGATAGGCGACATGCCCCTGCGCGCCCTTGGCCGTGAGCCAGATATTGACCGAACCGCGCCGACCAATCTTGACCATATCGCCGAGACGCTGGACCGAAGTCGGCTCACCCACCAGGCAGAAATCGGGGATCGCGCCCACTTCGCGCATATGCGCGATGAGCGGGACGGTGCCGTATTTGGCGGGGCCTTCCTCGTCGCCGGTGATGATGAAGCTCACCGTGCCGGCCTCGGCGGGGATCTGCTCCACCGCGCAGACCATCGCGGCAATCGCGCCCTTCATGTCGACCGCGCCGCGGCCATAGAGCACCGCGCCGCCGGGACCCTCGCGCAAGTCCGCCGTGAACGGCGCGCTCGACCAGCCCTCGCCCGGGGGAACGACATCGAGATGCCCGGCAAAGGCGAAGTGGCGCGAGCCAGCCGGGCCCTGCCGGATCGCGAAAAGGTTCTCGACCGGACCTTCGGGCGGCTCGCCGGCCATGAACCGGTGGACGGAAAAGCCCAAGGGGGCGAGCATCGCTTCGAGAACATCGAACACCGCGCCAGTGGCGGGTGTCTCGCTGGGCGCCTCGATCAACTGCGATGCGCGCGCTACAACATCATTGGAAAGGTGCATGCTCTGGCGTTAAACCAGCCGCGTTCAGGAAGAAAGCGCTCGCGATGCCCAAACTCGATCTGGAAGCCATCCTGCAAACCAACCAGACCGGCTACCCTGCGCCGTTCAACGCAGAAGTCGCGGGACGCTGGTATCGCCGACTCGGCCCCGCAAGCGGATTGACACAAATGGGGGTAAGCCATGTCGTCCTGAAACCCGGCGCGTGGTCCTCCCACCGTCATTGGCACGATGATGAGGACGAATTCGTCGTGATCCTTTCCGGCGAGGCCGAACTCGTCGATGACACCGGCGTTCACCTTTTGCGCGCTGGCGATTGCGCCAGCTTTCCAGCCGGCCAGCCCAACGGCCACCACTTGCGGAACGTCTCGGATGAGCCTTGCATCCTCATCGCAGTCGGCGCCGGCAATCGCGATGGCGGCGGCGGCTATTCCGATATCGACATAATGTTCAGCGGCGACGCCTATTTCCACAAGGATGGAACACCCTACGCTGCCGACCGGATCCCCTGACCTGGAGCGTTTTCGAAGCAGGTGGAATCACATGCTGGTTCGGAAAACGCGGAACAACAAAAACCTCGAGCTGCCGATCCAATGCAATAGGGTCGGCTGCTCCAGGGTGCTCAGGCCAGCGCCACCGCATCGAACTTCGGGATGGCCCAAGGCTCCTCGGCCGCAGCCGCGCGCCAGGTTTCCAGCCATTCGTGCTCCCAGATCGCATCCATGTAGGCGGCGGCGAAGCCCGGCACCGGCACGCCATACTGGTGCAGCCGCACCACGACCGGCGCGTAGAAAATGTCTGCCGCGCCGAACGTGCCGAAGAGGAATGGGCCACCCTGCCCGAAGCGCGCGCGGGCTTGCGCCCAGAGCGTGAGGATTCGCTCGAGATCGGTCCGCACCGCCTCATTCACAGACTTGACCATCGGCGCCATGCGCAAGTTCATCGGCAGTTCGCTGCGCAGCGCGACGAAGCCCGAATGCATTTCGGCAACCATGGCGCGCGCCATGGCGCGGGCATCGTCGGCCTTGGGCCAGAACCGGTCCCGCCCCACCTTGTCAGCAAGGTATTCGAGGATCGCGAGGCTGTCCCACACCACCACATCTCCGTCCCACAGGACAGGAACCTTGCCCGCTGCGGGGGCGAGTTCGGGAATGGCGTGCTTCGTTTCGTCCCAGGTATCACCATAGAGCGGGATCACCTGCGTCTCGAATCCAAGGCCGGACTGGCGCGCGGCAAGCCAGCCACGCAGGGACCAGCTGGAGTAAGTGCGGTTGCCGATGATGAGCTTCATGGGCGGCATGCCTTGTGCTGTGACTTGCGGCGGACCTAATCAGGCGCGCGACCGCTGTCGAGGGTAACGCTCAGATCGCCGCATCCTCGAGGATCGCGGCCCGCAGTTCCGGAATGCCCATCTTGAGCTCTGACGAGGTGACGTGGACTTGCGGGTATGCCGCGATCCGCTTGCGCGCGGCAGTCTCGGTCGCGGCGACGGTCGCGGCAAGTTCGCTGGCCTTGATCTTGTCGGCCTTGGTGAGCACGACACGGTAGCCGACCGCTGCCTCGTCAAGCATCCGCATCATGTCCTCGTCGACCGGCTTGATGCCGTGGCGCGCATCGATGAGGAGCAAGGTGCGCTTCAGCACCACCCGCCCGCGCAGGAAATCGCGCACCAGCCGCCGCCACTGCTCGGTGACGCTGGGCGGCGCCTTGGCAAAGCCGTAGCCGGGCATGTCGACCAGCCGCATCTGGATGGGCTCGCCCATGTCGAAGAAGTTGAGCTCCTGCGTACGGCCCGGGGTGACCGAAGTGCGCGCCATCGAATTGCGCCCGGTGAGCGCGTTGAGCAGCGAGGACTTGCCGACATTCGAGCGGCCTGAAAACGCGATCTCGGGCACCGTGGGATCGGGCAGGAACTTGAGCGCCGGCGCGGACTTGAGAAAGGTGACGGGCCCGGCGAACAGGCGGCGCGCGCGCTCCTCCAGCGCGGCGTGGGCCGCGGCTTCGGCTTCGTCGTCGGTCATCGCGGCGTCACTCATCGCGTCTTGGGCTTGCGCGGCCCGCCTTTGGGTTCCTGGGCATTCTGCTCGCGCAGGGCCACGCGGTCGATATCGAGCTGGTCCTTGCTGGCCTGCGCCTTCAATTGCGGATGCTTGCTGTAAAGGTACTTCTGCTGCGCGATGGTGAGCAGGTTCGAAGTGATCCAGTAGATCAGCAGGCCCGCCGCAAACGGCGCCATCACGAACATCATCATCCACGGCATCAGCGCCATGACCTGCTGCTGCGACGGGTCCATCGCGGCCGGCTGCAGCTTGAACTGCGCCCACATCGTGATGCCGAGCAGAATCGCCAGCACGCCAATCGCAAGGAACGCGGGCGGTGTGAACGGCAGCAGCCCGAACAAGTTGAGCACGTGCAGCGGATCAGGCGCCGAGAGGTCCTTGATCCAGCCGATGAAGGGCTGGTGGCGCATCTCGATAGTGAGCACGAGCACCTTGTAGAGCGCGAAGAACACCGGGATCTGCAGGAAGATCGGCAGGCAGCCGGCGAGCGGGTTCACGCCCTCGGCCTTGTAGAGCGCCATGATTTCCTGCTGCTGCTTCTGCTTATCGTCCTTGAAGCGTTCCTGGATGATCTTGAGCTTGGGCTGGATCGCGCGCATCGCCGCCATCGAGGCGAACTGGCGCTGGGCGACCGGGAACATCATTCCGCGCACGATGAGCGTGAGCAGGATGATCGCGAGGCCGAAGTTGTGCACGCCGCGGAACAGCGAATCGAGCAGCCAGAAGATTGGCTTCTCGAACCAGCGGAACCAGCCCCAGTCGATCGAGAGCGAGAGATTGGTGGCCCCCTGCTTCTCATAGGACTCGAGTACGTTGTTTTCCTTGGCCCCGGCGAAGAGGCGCACCGTCTGCGTAGCGGTCTGCCCGGGCGCGATCGTCGCGACCGGGTAGATCAGGTCCGCCCGGAAGATATCGGGCGCGACGCTGCGGAAATCGCCCCTGGGCTGCACCGCACCGTTGGCCGTGTCGGGGATCAGCGCCGAGAGCCAGTAGATATCGGTGAAGCCGATCCAGTTGGCGGAGCCTGCCGGGCTGACCGTGCCGGCGGTCTTCACGTCGGAATAGTTGTTGTCGAAGGTGACCGCGCCGTCAAACGCGGCGATCGGGCCCGAATGGACGTTCCAGGTATCGATGCTTGCGGTGCGGTCGGTGCGGTTGACGAGCGCAAAGGGCTTGACCGCGACGGGCGCACCACCCGCATTGCTGACCGACTGGGTCAGCGTGAGCATATAGTTCGCGTCGATCGCATAGCGGATCGCGAAAGTCTGGCCGGTGGGGTTGGTCCAGCGCAGGGTGATGGGCGTCGCAGGCGTCAGCTTCGTGCCTTCCGCCTGCCACAGCGTGTCCGGCCCCGGGGCGGCGATGCCGGATTGGCCGATCCAACCGATCTGCGCATAGTGCTGCGCTGGCGTGCCGGCGGGCGAGAACAGGCGCACGGGCGGGCTGTTCTTCTCGAGCGTCTCGCGGTGGCGGGCGAGCGTGAGATCATCGACGAAGCCGCCGAGGAGGTTGATCGAACCCTTGAGGCCCGGCGCATCGACCGGAATGCGGTGACCGGCGGCGAGGGCCTGGGCAAGATCCTGCTTTTCGAGCGCGACATCCGCCGCGGCCTGCAGGCCGCCTTCACGCGTCGGCTTGATAGTGGGCGCGGGGGCAGGCGCCGGCGCGTTGCCGGCCGGAGCGCCGGGCGCCGCTGCGGCACCGACAACAGTCTTGGCAGGCGCGGGGTAGTAGTACCGCATGCCAAGGTCCCAGCCGACCAGCATGAGGGCCATGAGCACCATCGCCAGGATCACGTTGCGCTGATTTTCCACTCTGCCTCGCGTCGTAAAGTCATGTTTGCCGGAGCGCCCCTTGACGGAGCCTTGGCCGTCTTGGCGCCGGCCCTAGGGAACCGGATCGTAGCCGTGGCCACCCCAAGGATGGCAGCGCAATAGCCGCTTCACTGTCAGCCAGCCACCCTTAATCGCGCCGTGTTTGCCGAGCGCCTCGATCGCATACTGCGAGCACGAAGGACTGTAGCGACACGAGGGCGGCAGGACCACCGATGGGCCGAGCTGCCAGAGCCGGACCAGCGCGATCAGCAGGCGGCGGATCATTTGCCGCGGCCTTTCGGCTTGCCTTTGGTGCTGGGCCGCCGGGGCGGATCACCCTTGCCCGCTGCCACGCGGCCAAGCGCGGCTTCGAGCTCCTGGCGGAGCAGGGCGAAATCGCGCTCGATCCCGTTTTCACGGCCGATCAGGACATGGTCTGCCCCGACGATACCTTGCGCGGGCAGGATCTCGCGGGCGAGTGCGCGCAGGCGGCGCTTCATCCGGTTGCGCGCAACCGCATTGCCAATGCGCTTGGTGACAGTGACCCCGAAGCGCCGCAACCCGTCCGGGCGCGACAATGGGTTCACCAAAAGCACGAAACCGGGCCTTGCGACCCGGATTCCGTTGTTCGCGGCGAGGAAATCGGCGCGCTTCGCAATGATTTCCAGCCGCAGCCCCGCCGCAGGAACGGCGGACGGACAATCTGGGACGACTGGCGCTTCGGTGATCAGGCCGAAAGCTTCTTGCGGCCGCGGGCGCGGCGGGCGCGGAGCACGTTGCGGCCACCGACAGTGGACATGCGAGCGCGGAAGCCGTGGCGGCGGGCACGCACGAGGTTGCTGGGCTGGAAAGTGCGCTTCATCGGTTTGCTCTTTTCAAATGGCGAATCGGTTGTCCGACCGTCCTTGCGGGGCAAGTGGCGGAATTAGGAGCGCGCCGATACGCCGGGACGCCCGAGCAGTCAAGCACTGCGGCGGCTTTGGCGGCTTCGGTTCCCGCCCCGCCAACTGATAACCCCTCCGGCTGATACCGTTGGCAGAAAAAAGGCCCGGTCGTTGCCAACCGGGCCTGAAAGTTTTGGGAGAGGATGCCTGAAAGGCCATTTTCATATGCAACTAACCC
>CAILIO010000211.1 GCA_903834285.1 uncultured Sphingomonadales bacterium
GACTCTGACCGAGCACTTCAAGGCTCACCACAAGGACAACCATTCGCGCCGCGGGCTGCTGATGATGGTCAACAAGCGGCGTTCGCTGCTGGACTATCTGAAGAAGAAGGACGTGGGCCGTTATAATGCCCTCATCCAGAAGCTCGGTCTGCGCAAGTAACCAAGCAGAAGCGGCCCCACGCGGGCCGCTTTTTGCATCTGGCACCCGTGTCGCAATTCGGCGTGCGGGACCACACTGGGGGCGACGATTGCGCCCCGCACCGGACCGGGACGGCTTTCCCGGCAGCAAACCCCGTGACGCAATAGGGCGCGCGGGTTCGAAGGAAATCTCATGTTCGACGTCAAGACAGTATCGCTGGAGTGGGGCGGCAAGACCCTCACTCTGGAAACCGGCCGCATTGCCCGTCAGGCTGACGGCGCGGTCCTCGCCACGTATGGCGAAACCGTTGTGCTGTGCGCGGTCACCGCCGCCAAGAAGGTCAAGGAAGGCCAGGACTTCTTCCCGCTGACTGTGCACTATCAGGAAAAGTTCTCGTCCGCCGGGCGCATCCCGGGCGGCTTCTTCAAGCGCGAGCGCGGCGCGACGGAAAAGGAAACGCTGGTTTCCCGCCTGATTGACCGCCCGGTGCGTCCGCTGTTCCCCGAAGGTTTCTATAACGAAATCAACGTCATCGCCCAGGTTCTGAGCTATGATGGCGAGACCGAGCCTGATGTGGTCGCGATGATCGCCGCCTCGGCTGCGCTCACTATCTCGGGCGTGCCCTTCATGGGTCCGATCGCGGCTGCCCGCGTCGGCTTCAAGGACGGCGAGTACCAGCTCAACCCGTCGCTGAGCGAAGTCGCCACCGGCCGCCTCGATCTCGTCGTCGCTGCCACCGATGCGGCCGTGATGATGGTCGAATCCGAAGCCAAGGAACTGACCGAAGACGAAATGCTCGGCGCGGTCATGTTTGCGCATGACGAAATCCGCAAGGTTGTCGGCGCGATCATCGATCTGGCCGAGAAGGCCGCCAAGGATCCCTGGGAAATCGACCTCACCGACAACACGGCGGAGATCAAGGCCAAGCTCAAGACGCTCGTCGGCGCCGATGTGGCTGCTGCCTACAAGCTCACCGACAAGTCGGCCCGTTCGAACGCGCTGAACGAAGCGCGGGCCAAGGCCAAGGAAGCCTTCGCTGCGGAAGGCCCGCAGACCCAGATGGTCGCGATGAAGACCATGAAGAAGGTCGAGGCTGACATCGTGCGCGGCGCCATCCTCAAGGACGGCACGCGTATCGACGGGCGCACCACCACGCAGGTACGTCCGATCGAATCGATCGTCGGCTTCCTGCCGCGCACGCATGGTTCCTCGCTGTTCACGCGCGGGGAAACGCAGGCGATCTGCACCACCACGCTGGGCACCAAGGACGCCGAGCAGATGATCGACGGCCTCGACGGTCTGTCGTATCAGAGCTTCATGCTGCACTATAACTTCCCGCCCTATTCGGTCGGCGAAGTGGGTCGCTTCGGCGCTCCGAGCCGTCGCGATACCGGCCACGGCAAGCTGGCATGGCGCGCCCTGCGCGCGGTGCTGCCGACCAGGGAAGAC
>CAILIO010000212.1 GCA_903834285.1 uncultured Sphingomonadales bacterium
GACATTCCGGCCCGCTCGATCCACCTCGCCGTGGATGACGCCACGCTCGCCGAACGCCGCAAGGTCGTCGAAGCGCGCGGATGGCAGCCGGTAAAGCCGCGTCCGCGCAAGGTCAGCCTCGCGCTACAGGCCTATGCCCTGATGACGACCAGCGCCGCACGCGGTGCGGTGCGCGATCTTTCGGGCATTGTTCGCGGCAACGGCATGCAGGATGAAGGCTGACCGGCATCAGGTCCTCGGGCAAGTCCTCGACGTCGCCGCGATGCGCGCCGCCGAAGCGGCGCTGATCGGCGGCGGCACCCCAGCGCAGGCGTTGATGGAAATGGCCGGCCGCGCGCTTGGCGAATGGGCGCGTCGGCTCGGCGCGGGCCGCCCGGTAACCGTGCTCTGCGGCCCCGGCAACAACGGCGGCGATGGTTACGTTGCGGCGCGCCACCTGATGGAGCACGGCGTTTCCGTCACGGTGATCGCCGCACGCGAACCTGCGACGCCAGAGGCCATGACGGCACGTTCGCTCTACATGGGCGCAGTGCAGGCCGCGCGCGCACTGTCGCAAGGCGGCGTGCTGCTCGATTGCCTGTTCGGCAGCGGCCTCTCGCGGCCCCTGTCGGATGACCTGTTTTTGCTCCTCACCGGCCTTGCTGAGAGCCACACCTTGCGCATAGCTGCCGATCTGCCCAGCGGGGTAGAGTCGGATAGCGGTGCGGTGCTCAATTCCGGCCTCCCTGTCTTTGACGTCACGGTCGCGCTCGGCGCCTGGAAGCACGCGCACTATGCCATGCCCGCTGCCCCGCTGATGGGCGCGCTGCGGCTTGTCGATATCGGCGTCGAGGCCGTGCCGGGGGCGGCCAGGGTGCTCACGCGGCCCCGCATCGCACCGCCTGCTGCTGATGCCCACAAGTACAAACGCGGCCTGCTGGCAGTCGTGGCAGGCGCCATGCCGGGGGCTGCGCTGCTCTCGGCCGAAGCTGCCCAGCGCTCCGGCGCGGGCTATGTGAAGCTGCTTGCACCCAAGCGGCCCGACGGTGTCCCGCCCGCGTTGGTCTGTGACGTCAGCGACCTCGCCGCGCTCGCTGATCCGCGCATTGCCGCCATTCTCGTCGGGCCGGGGCTGGGGAGAAGCACCGATGCCAAGGCCCGGCTTGACGCCGCGCTTTCTGCCGACCGCCCGGTCGTGATCGACGCCGATGCGCTCATGCTGCTGCGCCCCGATAGCCCCGGCACCGCCGCGCGCGTGCTCACCCCGCACGAAGGCGAGATGGCGGCGCTTGAAGCCAGTTTCGGCCTCTCCGCCAATGACTCGCGGCGCGTACGTGCTTTGGCGCTGGCCGAAGCATCCGCAGCCGTCGTCCTCCTCAAAGGTCCCGACAGCCTGATTGCCGTGCCCGGTGGTAACGTAACGGTTGCACCCCGAGCTTCGGCATGGCTTTCGGTCGCCGGCAGCGGTGACGTGCTGGCCGGGATCATTGCCAGCCGCCTTGCTGTCCATGGCGATGCGTTTCTGGCCGCGCAGGAGGGCTTGTGGCTCCACGGCGAGGCCGCGCGGCGCTGCGGATCTGCCTTTACTGCCGGAGAGCTTGCCGCCGCTACGGGTTATGCCCTAAGCGCCGCGCTCTCATGAACAACCCCGGCCTCATCATTCGCGTCGCCGCCAAAGGCGAAGGACAGACAGTCGACGGTCGTTACGTTGCGCTCGCCGCGCCGGGTGACGTGCTCGAAACGGATGGCACGCTGTCGCCCGGCCCGGACCACGCCGCTCCGTCGTGCCGCCATTTTCCGGCCTGCGGGGGCTGCCAGCTCCAGCACCTCTCCGAAGCCGCGCTGGTCGCTTATGTCGGCGGCCGTGTCGAGGGCGCCGCGCGAGGGCAGGGGCTCGATCCGGGGGTTGTAGCCCCGGCGCACGTGTCACCTCCTGCCACTCGCCGCCGCGCCACGCTCCATGCCCAGGGCATCGGCAAGCGCCTGGTGCTCGGCTTTCGCGAGCAGGGCTCGCACAAGATCGTCGATCTCAAGGAATGCCCGGTTCTCGCGCCCGAGCTCGCCGCGCTGGTCGTGCCGCTGCGCCGCCTGCTTGAAGCGCGCGGCGAACGCAGTCTTGCGGCCGACTTTGCGCTGACGCTCGCCGATCAGGGGCCGACCGTCGACATGGCCGGCATCAAGATGGAAGGCCTCGCCCAGACCGAAGGCTTGCTCGATTTCGCGCGCGACAACGGCATTGCGCGGCTCACGCTCGATCAGGGCGACGGACCGGAAACCGTGTGGGAGCCGGATCCCGTTACCGTAACGCTTGGCGGTGTGCCGGTCGGCCTGCCGCCGGGGGCGTTTCTTCAGGCGACCAGCGACGGCGAAGCGGCGCTTATTGCGGCGGCGCAGGGCTGGCTGCAAGGCGCAGCCACGGTCGCCGATCTCTTCTCCGGCCTTGGCACCTTCGCCTTTGCCCTGGCCGGGCCCGGCACAAAGGTCCTTGCAGTCGAGGCCGCGCGCGATGCGCATATGGCCTGCCAGGCTGCCGCGCGCCTGCAGGGCAAGCCGGTGCACGCACTCCACCGCGACTTGTTCCGCAATCCGCTGCAGAAGGAAGAGCTTGACCGGTTCGCCGCCGTCCTGCTCGACCCGCCCCGCGCCGGGGCGCGCGAACAGGTGGTGGCTCTCGCCACCTCGGTAGTGCCGCGCGTTGTCTATGTGAGCTGCAATCCCGCCAGCTGGGCCAAGGATGCCGCGACTCTGATTGAGGGCGGCTATCGGCTCGCCGGACTCGTGCCGGTGGGCCAGTTCCGCTGGTCCACCCACGTCGAGCTGGCGAGCCTTTTCGTCAGAGCCTGAACACCGCGATAGCGGCGTGGAGCACCAGCGCCATCAGCGCTACGCTCGACAGAGCAAACAGCAGGAAGCGCGGCGCGACCTTGTTCACGGTTGACTGGAAGATCGAGTGGACAACCCGCAAGGCGACATAGGCCCAGGCGATCATCATGTTCACCCCGTCGCCCTGGCCGATCAGTGCCAGCACCAGTGCTACCGCATAGAATACCGTCGGCGCCTCGTGCAGGTGGTTGTAGTTGTGCGCCTTCCACTGGATGCTGGGCTTGAGCAGCCCTTCGAGCTTGGCGCCGGTCCAGCCGACATCGGCCTGCGGATCATCGGATTTGGGCAGCGCAGTGATCGCCGGGATGCGGGTGGCATACATCCATACCCACATCACCATCGTCCAAGCCGCCAGCGCCACCACCGGCTTCAGGATTTCCATTCCCGTCATTGCGGTCCCCCTCGTTCTTGTTGTCCAAGGTCAATGGGTGGCCAGCAGCCGTTCGATTGTCAATTGCAACCGATCAGCTGTCTGAGATCACTCTGGCAAAGGCGGCCGGATCGACATTCCCGCCTGAGAGGATGACCGCTGTCCGTCCGTCCGCCGGCACTTTGCCTGCCATGACCGCCGCCAGCGCCGCCGCGCCGCCCGGTTCGACCACAAGCCGTAGCCGGGCAAAAGCATTGGCCTGCGCCGCGCGCACCTCGGCTTCGCTCACCGCCACGCCTTGCATCCCGCGCGCGGTCATGACGGCAAAGTTGATCGGATACGTCGCCATGGTCTGCAGTGCGTCGCAGGCCGTGCGCGGCGGATTGACGCCCACGCCGACAATCGCACCGCCCGCCAGGCTGCGCGTGACGTCATCCCATCCTTCGGGCTCCACCGGCACCACCTCGGCATCCGGGCAGGCGAGCGCGAGGCCGGCTGCCAGTCCGCCGCCGCCGCAGGGTGTGACGATCCGCGTCGGTCCGCCGCCCGCATAGCACTCCATCTGGCTGGCGAGCTCGATCCCGGTGCTGCCCTGGCCCTCGATCACCCAGGGATCCCCATAGGCATGGACCAGCACGCAGCCCCGCGCAGTGCAGATTTCAGCCGCAATGGCCTCGCGCGATTGGGTCAGCCGCTCGTAGAGCACGACTTCGGCACCCAACCGCCGTGTTTCCGAAAGCTTCACTGCCGGCGCGTCCGAGGGCATCACGATCGTCGCGGCGATTCCCAGCCGCTGCGCTGCCCAGGCGACGCCTTGCGCATGGTTGCCGCTCGAAACCGCGACGACACCGCGCGCGCGCTCGTCGTCAGACATGTCGGTGAGCCGGTGCCACGCCCCGCGGATCTTGAACGCGCCGACCGGCTGCAGGCATTCGGCCTTGCACCAGACGGTTCCGCCGCCCGGCAGCTCCAGCGCCAGAAGCGGCGTCGTGGGCAGCAAGGCTGCCATCTTGCCCGCAGCGCGCAACACGCCATCGCGCGTCGGTGCGCGGGCCGAAGGGGCAGGGCTGATTTCGGGACTTGGGCCCAGAATCTCACTTGGGTTTGTCATACCCATACCCTAAAGGCGCTGGTTTCGAAGCGCCAGCGCCGGAGCGTGCGCTGACTGGTTTTGGAGTATCCTGATGGCCAAAGTTCTCGTTATCGGCGCAGGCGGCGTCGGCTCGGTTGCCGTTCACAAGATGGCGATGAACCCCGATATCTTCAGCGAAGTCGCGCTCGCAAGCCGCACGCTGCCCAAGTGCGAGGCGATTGCCGCCTCGGTCAAGGAGCGCACCGGCCGCGATGTGGCGACCTACCAGCTCGACGCCGATGACGTCACCGCCACCACCGCGCTGCTGAACGAGCTCAAGCCCGCGCTCGTCGTCAATCTCGCGCTGCCTTATCAGGACCTCAACATCATGGAGGCCTGCCTGGCCGCCGGGGTCAACTACATGGACACCGCGAATTACGAGCCGATCGACGAGGCCAAGTTCGAATACAAGTGGCAGTGGGCCTACCAGGAGCGCTTCAAGGAAGCCGGCCTCACTGCGCTGCTTGGCTCGGGCTTCGATCCGGGCGTGACCTCGGTCTTCGCGACCTGGCTCAAGAAGCACAAGCTCGACACGATCCGCACCCTCGACATTCTCGATTGCAACGGCGGCGATCACGGTCAGCCTTTCGCGACCAACTTCAACCCGGAAATCAACATCCGCGAGATTACCGCCCCGGCGCGCCGCTGGGAAAAGGACGGATGGGTCGAAACGCCTGCGCTCACCATCCGCCAGACCTTCGATTTCGAAGCCGTCGGCCCCAAGAATATGTACCTGATGTACCATGAGGAACTCGAAAGCCTCGCGCATCACTTGCCCGAGATCGAGCGCATTCGCTTCTGGATGACCTTCGGCGATGCCTATATCACGCACCTCACCGTGCTGCAGAACGTGGGCATGACCCGCATTGATCCGGTGATGTACGAGGGCAAGGAGATCGTGCCGCTCCAGTTCCTCAAGGCCGTCCTCCCCGAACCCGCCAGCCTCGGCGCGCTGACCAAGGGCAAGACCAACATCGGCGATATCGCGACCGGCCTGAAAGACGGGGTCGAGAAGACCTTCTACATCTACAACATCTGCGATCACGAAGAGGCCTATGCCGAGACCGGCAACCAGGCGATCAGCTACACCACCGGCGTCCCCGCCATGATCGGCGCGGCGATGCTGGTCACCGGTACCTGGGGCGGGGCGGGCGTGTTCAACATCGAACAGTTCGATCCCGATCCCTATATGGACATGCTCAACAAGCACGGCCTGCCGTGGCAGGTGAAGGAGCTTGAGGGGCCGCTGGCGTTCTGAGAAGCCGGTGAGGGGGCGTCGAGGACATCCTTACAATCCGCTGATGGCGACCGTCGCAATGCACAATGCCAAGGCCCCGCATTGGAAGCCAAGCATGCGCATGGTTGCTGCCTTGTCGCCCGATGGGGAGGTCAGCGCAAATGCTGCGATCAGCGGAATTTGCAGCGCCACACAGAGCTGGAACACGTGGGCCGCCGCACCTTCGTCTGTGGCGTTGCGCTCCCAGCCGGTGCCAAGAACGACGAACACTAATGCCAGCGCGATGCCGGAGAAAACCAGCGGTGCGACGCCGCTAACCGTGTGGATTTGAGTTCTGGTCATTGTGGCGTCCTGCGCTACGAATATTGGATTTTATCATTGCTTGGTTCGGTCAACAAAGGGGATTGTTGTATTGGCCATGCGAATTTCGAGGTGCGAAAATGGAAACCAGAGCCGGCGATCCGGGCGCCTTCGCCCACTTCGATCTCAATCGCGTCGACAGCCCGGCCTTCGTCGTCGATGCCGCGCGCCTCAGGCAGAATCTGAGCATTCTCGCGGATGTGCGTGACCGCGCCGGGATCAAGGTCCTTGCCGCGATGAAGGCCTTCTCGATGTGGCGGGTTGCGCCGCTGATCGGCGAATACCTCGATGGCGTGTGCACCTCGGGCCTGTGGGAAGCGCGCCTCGCGGCCGACTACTACGCCGGCGAGATCGCGACGTATTGCGCGGCCTACAAGGCGGAGGACCTGCCTGAAATCCTCCAGCATTCGGATCATGTGATCTTCAACACGCCCGGCCAGCATGCCCGCTTTGCCGGTGAGATTGCAGCCGCGCGCGCAGCGGGTGAACCGTTCGATATCGGCCTCAGAATCAATCCCTTGCACGCGACAAGTGAAGTACCGCGTTATGATCCATGCGCGCCCCATTCGCGCCTCGGATTCCCGATCGACCAGCTACGCCCCGAGCATCTCGAAGGTGTCAGCGGCATCCACTTCCACACTTTGTGCGAGCAGGATTTCGAACCGCTCGCACACACCTGGGCGGCGCTCAGACCCTATCTCGCGCCCTACTTCGGCCAGCTCAAATGGCTGAACTTTGGCGGCGGCCACCACATCACCCGTGCCGACTACCAGCGCGACGAACTTGTCGCCTTCCTTCAGCAAGTTAAGCTGGAAACCGGCTGCGAGATCTACCTTGAACCCGGCGAAGCCGTCGCGCTCGATGCCGGCATTCTCGTCGGCACCGTGCTCGATACGCATGTGAACGGCATGCAGCTGGGCGTGACGGACATTTCCGCCACCTGCCACATGCCCGACGTCATCGAGGCACCCTATCGCCCCGCCATGCTCGGCGAGCTGCCCATCGACGAATACGAAGACGGCGGCCAAGAAACCGGGAGGCGTGACGCCCCCGTCCGGCTCGGCGGCCCTTCCTGCCTCGCGGGTGACGTCATCGGCGATTACCGCAAGCCCGGGCTTGGCGAACCTGGCACACGCTTCGCCTTCCTCGATCAGGCGCACTACTCGATGGTCAAGACCACGACCTTCAACGGCGTTTCGCTCCCTTCGATCTGGCTGTGGGACAGCGAGACCGATGCGCTCGAATGCGTGAAGCGTTTTTCGTGGGAGGCCTTCCGCGACCGCGTTTCCTGAGGCATCGTCGCCGCCACGATAAAACAAGGCGGAGAGATGAAATGGCGGACGTGCAGCTCGATGGCGTGACCAGCGACCCAGTTACCATGGGCTGGATGGTCGGCGCCCCGCCGCCGCCCGAAAAGCGCATCCTCGCCGCGCGCGCCGACCATATGCGCTTCCCGATGATCCGCTGGGCCTATTCCAACATGCGCGGCTTCTGCCCCACCGCGCGCGTTGCTGCGAGCGGGGAGGGTACCCCGTTCCCGCGCGCACTCCGCGACGATCTTGGCTCGGTCCGCTTCACGCCGCTCGGAGGGGAAACCGAAACCACGATCGACGAGTCCCTGCTAGCGGCCTTCACCGACGGCATCCTCGTGCTCCACAAAGGCGAGGTGGTCGTTGAGCGCTGGTTCGGCGTTACCGGCCCCGAAACGCGCCATATCGCTTTCTCGGTGACCAAGAGCTTTGTCGGAACGTTGGTGCAGATGCTGGTCGGGGATGGGCGGATCGATCTTTCCGCCCGGGTGGACAGCGTGATCCCCGAGCTTGCCTCCAGGGGCTTCGGCAGCGCCACGATCGGTCAGGTCCTCGACATGACGACCGCGCTCGATTTCTCCGAGGAGTACGGCAACCCCAACTCCGGGATCGGCGCATACAGTTCCGCGCTCGGCCTTACTCCGCGCCCTGCGAGCTATACCGGCCCGCACAACTTGTGGGACTATCTGACCACGGTACCCGGCGAAGGCACGCACGGAGCAAGCTTTGTCTATCGCACGCCCAACACCGATGTGCTCGCCTGGATCGTCACCCGCGTCACCGGCACGCCCTTCACCCAGGTGCTGTCTGAGCGCCTGTGGCAGCCGCTCGGCATGCTGGGCGATGCGGACCTCATCGTTGACGAAGCGGGCACACCTTTCGCGGGCGGCGGCCTCAACTTGCGGCTTGAGGATCTTGCCCGCTTTGGCGAGGCACTGCGCCTCGGCGGGCAAGGCGTGATCCCGGCGGCGGACATCGAGCGCATTCGCAAGGGCGGCGATCCGGAGCGCTTCCACAAGGCGGCTTACCCGCTGCTGAGCGGGTGGAGCTATGGCAGCCAGTGGTGGCACGCGCACGATAACCATGGTTGTTTCAGCGCGCGTGGCATCCACGGACAGACGCTGTGGATCGACCCCGTGGCTGAAATGGTCGTGGCGCGATTCGCTTCGCACCCCACCGCCGCGAACGGTGCGAACGACCCGCACTCGCTTCCGGCATGGCGCGCGCTCGCGCAAACCCTGATGGCCTAAGGAATTCCGCGCCTCGGGCTAAAAATGTTTCACGTTTGTGACATCAACGTGAGGTGCCCATTTTTTCACTTGATGTTCAGGGCGGGGGGGCTATTTACCCCCTCGCTGCCCCATGGGGACTTCCAAACCGCAAGGCAGCTTTGTCTCAATTTTCCGTTTGGGGGTCCCTTGAGTTGCACATCCATCCTGACGCATTGGCTGTAGCGGGCGCCTTCGCGCCTGACCAACCCGCCATTCTGAACCGTCCGCACGCTGCGGCGCGCGCTGCCCGTTTCTTCGTCGAGAAGTTTCCGGGGCGCTCGCTTTATGCGGTAAAGGCCAACCCTTCGCCGGAGTTGCTCCGCGTGCTGTGGGATGCCGGGATCACGCATTACGACGTGGCCTCGATTGCCGAAGTGCGCATGGCGCGCGCGGCTCTCCCTGATGCCACGCTGTGCTTCATGCACCCGGTCAAGACGCCGAGCGCCATCGTGGAAGCCTACCGCGATCACGGCGTGCGCGTGTTCAGCCTCGATTCGGTCGAGGAACTGGAAAAGATCCGTGAAGCGACCACAGCGGCCAACGGAGGCGTCCTCCCCGAGGATCTGACGCTTTGCGTGCGCCTGCGCGTCTCGTCGGAGGGTTCCGAGCTCAGCCTCGCCTCGAAGTTCGGCTGCGATCTCACGGGCGCGGGTGAACTTTTGCAGGCAACGCGTCAGGTCGCCGATTCGCTCGGCGTCTGCTTCCATGTCGGCAGCCAGTCGATGAGCCCGCACGCCTATGTCCAGGC
>CAILIO010000213.1 GCA_903834285.1 uncultured Sphingomonadales bacterium
GCACGCCCTGCGATACCGTGCCCAGCCCGCGTATCGCCGCCAGCTCATCCGGCGCGGCTTGGCGCCCCGCCAAGGTCAGTTCCAGATCGCCGCCCAGCATGGATTGCCCGCGCGAGGCCAGCTCGCGCCCGATCCCGCCCGTCAGCGTCCCGATCGCCGAAAGCGCCGCAGTCCCCAGCACGAGGCACACGATCAGCAGCCTGAGGCCGCGAAACCGCCAGTCGAGCCCGCGCCTTGCGAGCCGCCAAGCCAAAGCCCACCGGGTCATGAAAAGCCCCTCCCCGATGGGGAGGGGTTGGGGAGGGGTATCCACGCCCAGCGGTTCACAATGCGCTGTCCGAAACGATCCGTCCGTCCTCCAGCCGCACGATCCGCCCGCAGCGCCCGGCCAGGGCCTCGTCATGCGTCACCATCAGCAAGGTCGCGCCCACTTCCGCCACTTGCGCAAACAGCAGCTCCGCCACCGCATCGCCATTGGCATGGTCGAGGTTCCCCGTCGGCTCGTCGGCAAAGACCAGCGCCGGGCGCGGCGCCAGTGCGCGGGCAATCGCCACGCGCTGCTGCTCGCCGCCCGAAAGCTGCGCCGGATAGTGCCCCATGCGGTGCGCGAGGCCGACCGCCTCCAGCGCCGCGCGCGCCTGCGGGGCGGCATGGCGCGCGCCCGCCAGCTCCATCGGCGTCGCCACGTTTTCGAGCGCGGTCATCGTCGGCAACAAGTGAAACGCCTGCAGCACCACACCGATCCGCCCGCGCCGCGCCGCCGCCAGCGCATCCTCGGATTGCCCCATGAAATCCTGGCCCGCCACGGTCAGGCTGCCGCCATCCGCGCGTTCCAGTCCGGCCAGGACCGCCAGCAGCGAGCTCTTGCCCGAACCCGAAGGCCCCAAAAGCGCGACCGTCTCGCCCGGCATGACCGCAAGGCTCACCCCGCGCAGCACATTGACCCGCGCCTCGCCCGAACCCAGGCTCAGCATGAGATCACGCGCGTCGATCAGAGGGGAAGGCGAGGGCGAGCCGGTGGCGGTACTTGTCACTTCCCGCTATTGCCACGAATGGGTTGCACCTCGCAACCTAGCCCTTGAGGACTCCCGATGCGCCGCCTTATCCCGCTGCTTGCCCTCGCGATTGCCGCCTGCTCTCAGCCAGCGCCCCCGCGCGAAGCCCCGAAGGCTGAGGTCAGCGCCACCCCCGCCATCCCCGCCGATGCCCCCGTCATCCTCGCCTTTGGAGACAGCCTTTATGCCGGCTACCGCCTCGCGCCAGGCGAAGGCTATCCGCCCCGCCTCGAAGCCGCGCTCAATGCGGGCGGGATCAAGGCGCGCGTCATCAACGCCGGCGTCTCGGGCGATACCACCGCCGCCGCGCGCGATCGGCTCTCCTTCACGCTCGATAACCAGAAGGTGAAGCCCACGCTCGTTCTCGTCGGCCTCGGCGGCAACGACATGCTGCGCGGCCTTCCGCCCGCCGAGACCCGCGCCAATCTCGATGCGATCCTCACCGAGCTCGACAAGCGCCAAATCCCCGCAATGCTCACCGGCATGCTCGCCGCGCCCAACATGGGCAAGGACTACGTCAGCGCCTTCAACCCCATCTACCCCGCGCTCGCCGCCCAGCACAAAGCCCCGCTCGTGCCGTTCTTCCTGCAAGCCGTGATCGGCAACGACAAGCTCCTCCTCGACGATCACATCCACCCCACCGCCGAGGGCGTGAACAAGATCGTCGCCGCGACGAAGGACGACGTCGCCAAGGCCCTGAAGGCTGCGACAGGGAGCTAGGGCTCACCCCCAGCCTCCGCATTCGTCCCATAACCTCGTCCCACCCCAAACTTCGTCCCACCCCAAACTTCGTCATTGCGAGCGTAGCGAAGCA
>CAILIO010000214.1 GCA_903834285.1 uncultured Sphingomonadales bacterium
AACCCGGCTCCGAATAGCCCTGGCACCACCAGTCCTCGCCCGAAAGGATGCGGGGGAGGTACTTCGCCTTCTGTTCGGGCGTGCCGAAAGTGTAGATCACCGGGCCGACCATCGAGAGCCCGAAGGGCATCAGGCGGATGCAGTCCGCGCGCGCGGTTTCTTCGGACCAGATGTAGCGCTGCGTCGCGCTCCAGCCGGTGCCGCCATATTCGACCGGCCATGCCGGGGCGACCCAGCCCTTCTTCGCCAGCACCTTGTGCCAGGAGAGGAAGTCTTCCTTCGAAAGCTCGTCACCCTCGTCCTGCTTGCCGCGCAGTTCGGCGGGATAGTTCTCGTCGATGAAGGCGCGGACTTCCTGCTGGAAGGCCAGATCCTCGGGGCTGAAATCAAGATGCATGGGGCTCTCCGTTTTGAGTTCATGGCCTTTTTGCGGCCCTGACGCTGCGAGACTCGCCACCCGCGCGCGGCGGCGTTCTCTTGGACCCTCCATCCTTCCACTTTACGTAAACGTCAAGAGGGGCGATGGATCAGTCACGCACCCAAGCGCTTGCATGCCCGGTTGCAGCGATGATCCCTAGTGCGGTGCAGAGAAGACACAGTTGTCCGCCTCGCGTGCATTCCTCGATTCAATCGCTTGAATTCGTGCTTGCACTCGGCCCGGCCTTTTGCCAGAAACACGCAATGCAGGCGTCTCGAGGCTTCGATTCGCTGCTGTCGTACGCACAAAAGTGCTCGCAATCGGGAGGGATATCTGTGAAGCTCACCGTAATTCAATCGTGTGTATCGGTCATCGCGCTGGCAATGGCCGGCCTTTCGACGCCGGTTTTCGCTGAGGCCGCCGCACCCGCGGATGCTGCTGCAACCGACGCCCCCGCCGACACGCTCAGCGAAATCGTCGTCACCGCCTCGACCGGCACCAAGAGCAAGCTCGACAGCTCGGTCTCGATCTCCTCGGTCGATTCGACGATCATCAACAACTTCCGCCCGGCGTCGGAAGGCGATCTGCTCCGCCTGCTGCCGGGTCTCCAGCCCAACATCTCGGGCCCGGGCGGTAACGGCAATTTTGCCGTTCGCGGTCTGCCTGTCGCCACCGGCGGCGCTACGTTCGTGCAGCTGCAGGAAGATGGCCTGCCCACCGTGCTCTATGGTGACATGCAGTTCGGCAACAACGACTACTGGACCAAGTCGAGCCCGCTGGACGCCCGCGTCGATGCGATCCGCGGCGGTACCGCCGCCACGCTCGCCAGCCAGGCCCCGGGCGCGGTGATCAACTACATCAGCAAGACCGACCGCAGCGAAGGCGGCTACATCCAGGTCGAGCGCAACCTCACCTATGATTACACCAAGGCCAGCTTCCGCTTCTCGGGCGGTCTCGACGACAAGACCCATTTCAACATCGGCGGCTTTTACGACGTCGGAAATGGCCCCTGGCACTCGGGCTACAACCTTTCGAACTCGTACCTGATCAAGGGCAACATCACCCGCGAGTTCGACGACAATCGCGGCTTCTTCCGCCTCTACTTCAAGGCGCAGGACACGCAGGAGCCCAACACCCAGGGCGGTATCGTGTGCGGCAACCTGAGCGGCGGCAAGGTCTCCGGCCTCTCGGCCTGCCCGGGCTTCGATTCGCGCCGCGCGTCGAACTTCTCGGTCTTCAACACCAACATCAACTATGTCGATTTCAACAGCGGTGGCCTTGCCAGCACCCCGCTCAACGGCATCACCACCAACGCCAAGTCGCTTCAGGCGCAGCTGCACTACAAGTTCGACAACGGCATCACCGTTGACAACAACGCGCGCTACACCAGCATGCACGGTGGCTTCTCGTCGAATTTCCTCAGCGTTGCTCCGCTCAGCGGCCTGATCGGTGCGACCAAGAACGGCGGCGTTGTCGCCCGCGCGGTCTACTCGGCCGGCCCGGATCGCGGCAAGGATGTCGCCGAGGCCTATTACGACAACAACGTTTCGGTCTACACGCGGATCCGCGACGCCGGCAGCTTCGTCAACGACATGAAGCTCAACTGGCAGGGTGATCTCGGCGGCTCGGTCAAGGCCAACCTGACCGCAGGCTGGTTCTACATGAACCAGAAGATCGCGATGGATTGGCATCCGAACCAGTTCAACTCGTCGCTCAACAGCTCGGCCTCGCCGATCGATCTGCTCGATTCGGCTGGTAACCTCCTGAGCGCAAACGGCTTCACCGGTTACAACAACAATTGGGGCGGTTGCTGCGCACGCACTTACGACTACACCTTCACCGACAACGCGCCTTACGCCGACTTTATCTTCGACGTGGGCAAGTTCGAGCTCGACGCCTCGGTGCGCCACGACATCAACCATGGTTCGGGCTCGGGCATCAACGCCAACCCGCTGACGGGCGACGCGGTGACGCACTTCATCGCCCAGAACGCCGTGAACCCGGTGTCCGGCGCTTCGCAGCAGGTCAACCTGCCCTACTATCTGCCCGACGGTGCGCGTGAGAACATCAACTACACCAAGAACCTGACGTCCTGGTCGGTTGGTGCCAGCTTCAAGCCGGCGGACAACCTCAACCTCTTCGTCCGCGCCTCGAAGGGCACGCGCTTCAACGCAGACCGTCTGACCTTCAACGGCTACTTCAACAACGATGGCACGCTCAACGCCAAGGGTGAAGCAGCTGTTTCGGACAACGTCTACCAGTACGAAATCGGCCTGAAGAACCGCGGCGACATCGGCGCGGCGCGCTACACGGTCGAACTGACTGCGTACCACAGCCACTTCAACATCACGACCTACGAGCTCAGCCAGACGATCTGCCCGATCGTCACCGGTAGCCCGACCACCTTCACCTGCATCGTCTCCGACAAGTACAAGACGACGGGTGCCGAGTTCTACGGCACGCTCAGCATGGGTGGCTTCAGCCTCCTCGCCAACATGACCTACAACAAGGCGAAGAAGCAGCCCTCGAACCCGGGTGCGGTGTTCTCGCGGTCGAACAACATTCCCGACCTGTCGTACACCCTTGCCGCAAACTACGACGCCAACGACATGATCTCGGTCGGCGCCAACATCACCGGCGTGACCAGCACGCTCGATGGTGCGGGCAACCAGTGGCCCGGCGGCAGCGTGGTCGGCGCGAACATCAAGGTTCGTCCGATCAAGAACCTCGAACTCGGGATCAACGCTGGCAACCTGTTCAACAAGCTGACCGCGCTCGGGCCGGCTGGCACGGACTACAGCGCGGGCGGTGGCCGCTTCATCGGCGGCATCTCGCCGGCGATCGGCCGCAACGTGAACGCCTCGGTCCGCTTCAGCTTCTGATCGGCTGAAGGGCCCCCGAAAGGGCTGGCACACTGAAAAAGGGGTGGGCGCGGCCAGATGGTTCCGCACCCACCCTTTTTTGCGTAAGCAAAGCCCCTCCCGGGCAACGGCGGGGCACTGTGGAAGGGGTTTGCAAAGTGGATCAGAGCGATCGGCGGATCCGTTCGGTGCTTGTCGTCGGCGGCGGCTCGGCGGGCTGGATGTCCGCGGCCATGCTGGCCACGATGCTCAAGCGTGATTGCCAGATCACGCTCGTTGAATCCGATGAGATCGGCATCGTCGGCGTGGGTGAGGCGACCATCCCGCCGATCCGCCTGTTCAACGAGACGCTCGGCATCAGCGAGGCCGATTTCATCCGAGAGACGCGCGGCACCTTCAAGCTCGGCATCGAATTCGTCGACTGGGGCCGCAACGGCAGCCGCTATTTTCACCCTTTCGGCCCGCACGGGCGCAATTTCGATATGGTGCCGCTGCACCAGTACTGGCTGCGCACGCGCGAGGAGCCGGGCGCCTTCCCGCTCGAAGAGCTCTCGATGGCCTGGCAGATCGCGCGCGCTGGCCGCATGGTCCGTCCGCTGCCCGATCAGCGCTCGCTGCTTTCGACCTTCGATTATGCCTACCATTTCGACGCCTCGCTCTATGCCGCCTTCTTGCGCCGCCATGCCGAAGCGCGCGGCGTCACGCGCGTCGAAGGCAAGATTGGCGACGTCACGCTGAACGGCGAGACCGGCTTCGTTGAAAGCGTGACGCTGGAAGGCGGCCGGAAGCTTGAGGCCGATCTCTTTATCGATTGTTCGGGCCTGCGCGCACTGCTCATCGAGGGCGCGCTGCAGACGGGGTTCGAGGATTGGAGCCACTGGCTCCCTTGCGACCGCGCCGTCGCCATGCCCTGCGCCGGCCCGCCCACGCCTTACACCCGCTCCACCGCGCGCGAAGCGGGCTGGCAGTGGCGCATCCCGCTCCAGCACCGGATCGGCAACGGCTATGTCTATTCCAGCGCGTTTCTGGACGACGACAAGGCCGCCACTTTGCTCGCCTCCCGCCTCGATGGCGAAGCACTCGGTGATCCGCGCTTCGTGCGCTTCCGCACCGGCCGCCGCAAGCAGCACTGGAACCGCAACGTCATCGCGGTCGGCCTCTCCAGCGGCTTCCTCGAGCCACTGGAGTCAACCTCTATCCATCTGATTCAGGCTAATATTTCCAAGCTGATCGGGCTGTTCCCGGATCGCAACTTCGATCAGGCCACGATCGACGAATTCAACCGCATCGCCCACGCCGAAACCGATCGCATTCGCGACTTCATCATTCTGCACTACAAGCTCACGCAGCGGCAGGATCACGAACTCTGGCGCTACGTGTCCGCGATGGATATCCCTGACACCCTTGCGGTCAAGCTGGAGCATTTCCGCCGCCACGGCCGCCTGATCGCGCGCGAGATGGACCTGTTCGCCCCCGCCTCGTGGCTTGCGGTCCATATCGGCCAGCACAACTATCCCGAAGGCCTCGATCCGCTGATCGAGCACCGCGGGATCGACGCGCGCGATTATCTCGCCAAGCTGCGCGCGGCGATGGCGGCAGAGGCGGCCAAGCTGCCGAGCCACGAGGCCTATATCGCCGGCCTTACCGGCGCTGCCGCAGCGGCTTGAGGCGCATGGGCTCGCCCATCGAAGCCGAAGTCTGGCGCGAGCGGGCGCGCGCCGCCCGCGCGGTTCAGGACATGGCGGCGGCCGACAAGGCCATTGCCGAAGCTGCGCGCCTTGCGCCTGACGATCCGCTGACCGCCTTTCTGCGCGCCCAGTCTGCCTATGAATTCGGGCACCCTGCCGCTGGGCTCTTTGCAAGGGCGGTGCAGCTCTGGCCTGAAAACCCTGATGTCCTGAGGAACCACGCGCTCGCGCTGGCTTCGGAAGGCCAGCCGGAGGAGGCGATCGGCCTCCTCGCCCGCGCGCTCGCGGCAAAGCCCGACTGGCTCGATGGCCAGCGCGTGCTCGCCAGTCTCCGCTACAGCCATGGCAATGCGGAAGGCTATGACGCGGGCTTTGCCGAGGCGGTCAAGGCACAGCCGCGCCATCAGGGGCTGTGGCTCGGCTGGTTCACCTTGCGCGCCCAGCAACGCGATTGGCCTG
>CAILIO010000215.1 GCA_903834285.1 uncultured Sphingomonadales bacterium
CGATGCGCAGCTATCTGATCGAGCCCGACGAGCCGAGCGAGGCCAACTGGCCCGCCCCCATCGACCCCGCGCGCGCCGATGGGCTGCGCCCCACGCTGCGTGCCATTCTTGCCCACTGCCTCGCCTTTGCGAAAGGACAGCCATGACCTCCAATCCCCGCATCGACAACAGCCGCGTCATCCGACCGGCCACCGGCACCGAGCTGACCGCCAAAAGCTGGTTGACCGAAGCCCCGCTGCGAATGCTGATGAACAATCTGCATCCGGACGTGGCCGAACGCCCCGAGGAACTCGTGGTCTATGGCGGGATTGGCCGCGCCGCGCGGGATTGGCAAAGCTTTGACAAGATTGTCGAGACGCTGCGCCGCCTGAACGCCGATGAAACGCTGCTGGTGCAATCAGGCAAGCCGGTGGGGGTGTTCCGCACCCACCCCGATGCGCCGCGCGTGCTGATCGCCAACAGCAATCTCGTGCCCAAGTGGGCGACCTGGGAGCACTTCAACGAGCTCGATCGCAAGGGGCTGGCCATGTATGGCCAGATGACGGCGGGATCATGGATCTACATCGGCACGCAAGGCATCGTGCAGGGGACGTATGAAACCTTCGTTGAAATGGGCCGCCAGCATTACAATGGGGATCTGTCCGGTCGCTGGCTGCTGACGGCAGGTCTGGGGGGCATGGGCGGTGCGCAGCCGCTGGCCGCAGTCATGGCAGGCGCGAGTTGCCTCGCGATTGAATGCCAGGCCAGCCGCATCGAGATGCGCCTGCGCACCGGCTATCTCGACCGCAGCGCCGCCACGCTGGATGAGGCGATGGCGATCATCCACGAAGCCAAGGCCGCCGGAACCCCGGTATCGGTGGGCCTGCTTGGCAATGCCGCAGAAATCCTGCCGGAAATGCTCTCCAAAGGTATCCTGCCAGATTTGCTGACCGATCAAACCTCGGCGCACGATCCCGTGAACGGTTATCTGCCCACTGGCTGGAGCGTGGCTGAATGGGTGGAAAAGCGCGAGCGTGAACCCGAAGTGGTCGCCAAAGCGGCCAAGGCCAGCATGGCGCGCCATGTCGAAGCGATGCTCGAATTCCAGAAGCGCGGCGTGCCCACCACTGATTATGGCAACAACATTCGCCAGGTGGCCGAGGATGAAGGCGTCATCGGCGCGTTCGGCTTTCCCGGCTTTGTGCCGGCCTATATCCGCCCGCTGTTTTGCCGGGGGATCGGGCCGTTCCGCTGGGTGGCGCTGTCCGGCGATCCGGAGGACATCTACAAGACCGACGCCAAGGTTAAGGAACTGATCCCCGACAATCCCCACCTGCACCGCTGGCTGGATATGGCGCGCGAGAAAATCCAGTTTCAGGGCCTGCCCGCGCGGATCTGCTGGGTCGGTCTGGGCGACAGACAGCGGCTCGGCCTCGCCTTCAACGAAATGGTCGCATCGGGCGAATTGAAAGCGCCGATCGTGATCGGCCGCGACCATCTCGACAGCGGCTCGGTCGCCAGCCCCAACCGCGAGACTGAAGCCATGGCCGATGGATCCGATGCGGTGTCCGATTGGCCGCTGCTCAATGCGCTGCTCAACACCGCGAGCGGCGCGACCTGGGTTTCGCTCCATCACGGTGGCGGCGTCGGCATGGGGTATTCGCAGCATTCCGGCATGGTCATCGTCGCCGATGGCACGCCTGAGGCTGCCAAGCGCCTCGAACGGGTCTTGTGGAACGATCCGGCTACGGGCGTGATGCGCCATGCAGACGCGGGCTATGACATTGCGCTCGACTGCGCGCGCGAAAAGGGCCTCGATCTGCCCGGGATCCTTAGATGAGCGAAGAAGGGGGGCCGGGTTTGCG
>CAILIO010000216.1 GCA_903834285.1 uncultured Sphingomonadales bacterium
TCGGCAGCGGCGGCCTTGGCGGCTTCGGCGGCAGAGACCGCACTGTCAGCCGCGCTCTTGGCGGCATCCTCGGCGCTCATCGCGGCTTGCGAGGCATCGGCGGCGGGCGCGGGCGCAGCGGCCGAAGGTTCGGCCGAGGGCAGCTCGTCTGCCGGCATTTCGACGTTATCAGCGGTTGCGCCGGCCGAAGCATCGTCGGTCTTGCCGCAAGCGCTCAGCGCAAGGGCAGCCGTGCAGGCCAGCACAGTGGCGAGACGCTTGATCTGGGTGGTCTTGGTCATGATAGTCCCTCGAAAAGGTCAAGATGATGGATCGGGGCGGCTCGGCACCGCTGCGCGGGCGGGTTTAAAGCGCGCTCCCCGTCATGGCAAACGTCAAACCGCCAATGTGGCAGGTTATGCCAAGACTGTTATACTATATAAGGAAATCTTTATACAGCTTGCATCATATAAAGAATGCTTTATATGATATGCCATGTCCATTCTTGAAGCCCTGCGCGCACTGGCCGACCCCACCCGACTGAGGATCATGCGGCTGCTCGCCAGCATGGAACTTGCCGTGGGCGAACTCGCACAAGTGCTGGGCCAGAGCCAGCCGCGCGTCTCGCGCCATATCAAGATCCTCTGCGATGCCGGCCTTGCCGAGCGTCGCCGTGAGGGCGGCTGGGTCTTCCTGCGCGCTGCGGTCAGCGACGGCGGCGCTCCCGATGCCCTCGGCACCGCGATTGCCCGGGTGCTGGTCAGCGCCGAAGCTGCTGATGCCGCTTTCGGAGCCCAATGCGCCGAAGACCGCCAGCACCTCGGTGCGATCCGCTCCGCGCGCGAAGCCAGCGCGGCGGACTATTTTGCCCGGCACGCCGTCGAGTGGGACGAATTGCGCAGCCTCCACATCGCCGATGGCCCGGTCGAAGCGGCATTGGGTGAAATGCTGGCCGGGCAGATAGGCCGCCTGCTCGATGTCGGTACCGGCACGGGCCGGATCGCCGAATTGTTTGCCACGCGCGCCAGCCATCTGACGGGGCTCGACAAGAGCCCGGAAATGCTGCGCCTCGCGCGGACCCGGCTGCAGCACCTGCCCGCCGGTCAGGTCTCGCTGGTCCAGGGCGATTTCGCGCAGCTGCCGTTCCCCGATGCCGGGTTTGACACCGTGCTGTTCCACCAGGTCCTCCATTACGCGTTCGCGCCGCAGGCCGTGCTGGCTGAGGCCGCGCGGGTCACTGCGCCGGGCGGGCGCGTGGTGGTCGTCGATTTCGCCCCGCATGACCGCGAGGAACTGCGCACCGCCCATGCTCACGCGCGCCTTGGCTTCTCCGACGCGCAGATGGCGGGGCTGCTCGCGGCCGCCGGGTTCGATCCCGCAGGTGACCGGGCGCTCCCCGGGCACGAGCTGATCGTCAAGATCTGGACCGGCGTGCGGCGGGCGGACCGCGCCACAGTGACCGAATTTCCAAGACTGGCAAGCCAATGACCAACGGGCCAATGACCACGACGTTCGACCAGCTGCGCGAGGCACGTACCGCGCTCGATACCCCGCTCTTCGCGGGCCTGCCCGGTGATATCCGCGTCTCCTTCGAATTCTTCCCGCCGCGCACCGATCCGCTGATGGAACAGCTATGGGACGTCGTTACCACGCTCGCCCCGCTGCGCCCCAGTTTCGTTTCGGTGACCTACGGCGCGGGCGGCTCGACGCGTGATCGCACCCACGGCACCGTCTCGCGCATCATCAAGGAAGCGCGCCTCCCTGCCGCTGCGCACCTCACTTGTGTCGAGGCGAGCAAGGCCGAGATTCGCGAAGTCGCCGAAAGCTACTGGGAAGCCGGCGTGCGGCACATCGTCGCGCTGCGCGGCGATATGGGCGCTCCTGGCGTGCCCTTCACTCCGCACCCCGATGGCTATGCCAATGCCGCCGATCTCGTCGCGGGACTCAAGGCCATCGCGCCGTTCGAAATCTCGGTCGCCGCTTATCCGGAATGCCACCCGGATTCGCCCAGCGTGGAGGCGGATATCGACAATCTGAAGCGCAAGCTTGATGCCGGGGCGAGCCGTGCAATCAGCCAGTTCTTCTTCGAGCCCGAAACCTTCTTCCGCTTCCGCGACAAGCTGTCCGCCGCCGGAATCACCGCACCAGTATTGCCGGGCATCCTCCCTGTCTCCAACGTCGCGCAGACGCGCAAGTTTGCCGCCGCTTGCGGGGCGCAGATCCCGGCGTGGATGGACGGTCTGTTCGAAGGGCTCGACACGCACCCCGCCTCGCGCCAGCTGGTCGCCGCCACGATCTCAGCCGAATTCTGCCGCCGCCTCTACGCGGGCGGCGTGCGCGATTTCCACTTCTACACGCTCAACCGTGCCGAGCTCTCCTACGCGATCTGCCATCTGCTCGGCCTGCGCCCCGCCCCTGCATCCCTGGAAAAAGCGGCATGACCCTGACCCCCTCCGCCGCCCGCGCAGCCTTGCTCGATCAGGCCAGGAGCCGCATCCTCATCACCGACGGTGCCTTCGGCACCGAGATCCAGAACTGGAAGCTGACCGAGGCCGACTATGCTGGCACGCTCGGCCTGTCGCGCGATCAGAAGGGCAATAACGACATCCTCGCGCTTTCGGCCCCCCACGTGCCCGAATCGATCCACCGCGCCTATTTCGCGGCGGGCGCGGATATCGCCGAAACCAA
>CAILIO010000217.1 GCA_903834285.1 uncultured Sphingomonadales bacterium
CAACGGTGACTCCGCCGGCATCGTGCGCCAGATTGCCAATGATCCATCGCTCGAATGGCAGGTGAAGGAACATCTCGTCGACGCGGTGAAGAAGCATTCTGGGAACGATGTCGAAGAGGCCACGACTGCCTATGGTCCCGGCTTTTGGAGCGCGTACAAATCGGTTACGGCGGCCCCTGGCGATCCGGCGCGCATCGCCGATGTGGCGCAATTGCTCGTCCGCGCCGGCGAAGGCGGAGATCTGACGTTAGCGGGAGTGCAGAAGCTTTGGCAAACGATGCAACAAATGCAGAAGAGCGTGGACACGGCATCGGTGGAGAGGTCGAAAGTCGGCTTGCTGAACTATGCCCGCGACAAACTGTCGTTCGACCAAGAGACACTTGCCCCGGATTCCAACTGAAAGACCCAAAGGGAAAGCAGATATTCGAGGCGCAGTTCATCCCGAAGTTTGAGTCCGCGTTCGATCAGTGGATGAAGGCCGGCAAAGCCCCATACGATTTTCTGAACCAAAAGAACGTCGATTCCCTGATGGAGGGTATGCGTCCGAAGTCGCAAATGGCAATGGATCGTGTGGTAGCAACTGGCGAGGGCGCGCCTGCCGAACAGCAGAACGTGAAGCTTCCTCCAGCGCCGGCCGGGGTTGATACGAACATGTGGGCGAAGGTCATCAGCATGCCGCCGCCGATGGAGAGTGGGAAGCCGTTCCCGCACGCGGCCTGGGGCCATGCGGTTTCCATGCTGCTTGCCGATCCATCTCCGGAAAAGATCGCGCTGTTCGACGGATCGAAATTCGCAAAATCAGGGATTACCGCAAAGCAGATTCTTAGCGAGTTCCGCAAGGAAGCGCCGCAGGGCGGCGCGGTTGATAATCCGTTCGCCGACGCAAAAACGATAGGGCCGCAATGACCGAGAGAAATCCCTTCGATGAAGTCCCGGTAGAGGCCGATAGCGTCAATCCATTTGACCAAGTCAACGACGCAGATCCAGAAGCACCAACGTCATCAGCCGGGGGGGCGCTAGCGCGCGGCGCGGCGCGGGGCACATTGCCTGCGGTAGGCGGCTTGGCGGCGGCGGCGGCGGGTGCGAAGACCGGAGCGATTGCAGGCGCTCTCATTCCCGGCCTAGGTGAGACAGGCATCGGCGAGACTGGCGGCGCGATCATCGGCGGATTGATTGGAGGCTTTGGCGGCGGCTGGGGTGCGGGAAAAGCCCAGGATTACGCCATCTCGAAGTTGCCGGATTCCTGGAAAGATCCTATCGAGGCCCAGGAGCAAGCGGACGTAGAGCAGCATCCGATTGCATCGTTCCTGGGCGGGCTTGTCCCGTTCGCGGCTACCATGAGCCCGCGCGTCGTATCGTCGGCGCTACCGGCCAATGCGACAGCGCTGCAACGGATCAGGGCGAACCCGGCAACGTCGCGGTTGTTCTCCGGCGCAGTGCAGGGCGGTATCGAGTTGGGCCAGGAGGCAATCACAGGAGAATACGATTGGCGCAAGCTGGCGGTCTCTACCGGTTTCGGCATGGTATTTTCAAGGCCTAACGCGCTCGGCCTCCGGATCGAAGACTTTGGCGCGGCCCCGGTCCATCGGATTTTCGGCAAGGCTGGAGAGAAGGAATTCGGACCTACGATTGCCGAAGCGGACGCCGCGAACGTTGCCGGAGCTGGCGTCACAGAGGAAGTTTTCCAAGGCACGAACGAGCGCGACCCGCAATCGGCGATGGCCGCGCAGGAAGC
>CAILIO010000218.1 GCA_903834285.1 uncultured Sphingomonadales bacterium
GCTGCTCGATACGCGCAAGACCATTCCCGGCCTCAGGCACCTTGAAAAGTACGCCGTGCGCACCGGCGGGGGGCACAACCACCGCATGGGGCTGTGGGACGCGGCGATGATCAAGGACAACCACGTGCTCGTCGCAGGCGGCGTGGCCGAAGCTGTGCGCCGCGCGCTGCAGGCGGGCGTGGCCGATGTGATCTGCGAAGTGGACCGCATCGACCAGATCGAACCCGCGCTCGAAGCTGGCGCCACCCGTTTGCTGCTCGACAACATGGGGCCTGACCTGCTGCGCGAGGCAGTGGCGCTCGTCGCCGCGCGCGTGCCCTGCGAGGCTTCGGGCGGCGTACGCCTCGATACCATCGGCGCGATTGCGGCCTCAGGGGTCGACTATGTTTCGGTCGGCCGGCTGACGCAGAGCGCGCCCGCCGCCGATATCGGGCTCGATTTCACCCCGCTGTAATGCTGCGGCGGCTGTTTCTTGCCTCGGCCGCCCTGCTGCCCCTCGCAGCGCACGCAGAAGTGCCGCAGTGCCGCCTGCCCCCGCAAGTCTCGGCCCCGGCTTTGCCCGCGCCAGACGGCCCACGCCGGGTGCTGCCGGTGGCGGGCTATACCCTCGCGCTGAGCTGGTCACCCGAGTATTGCCGCACGCGACTGCGCGATCCGCGCGCCGTGTTCCAGTGCGGCGGAGAACTGGGGCGCTTCGGTTTCATCCTCCACGGCCTGTGGCCCGAAGCCACTCCCGGCAATTGGCCGCAGTGGTGCAAGGCCGCGCCGCTGATGCCCGAGACTTTGCGCAGCAACTTGTGCATGACGCCCTCGCCGGAACTCCTCGCGCATGAATGGGCCAAGCACGGCGCGTGCATGGCGGGCACGCCGCAGGGCTATTTCAAGGCCGCTGCGGCGTTGGTGCGCGCGCTGCAATATCCGGACATGATGCGCCTCTCGCGCCGCCCGGGCCTGACTGCCGGGGACCTTCGTGCTGCGTTTCGCAGTGCCACGCCATTTCTGCCCGTCGCCGCCATCCGGGTGAAGGCAAACACGCGCGGATGGCTCGAGGAAGTCCACGTCTGTTACGGCAAGGACTTCCTGCCCGAGCCTTGCGCGGATCGCGGCGCGGAGGACGGAGAACCGCTCAAGATCTGGCGCGGGCCCTAGCGTCGCTCGCGGAAAAACGCCCTGAGCAGCTCTGCCGCCTCGCTCTCGCCAATCCCCGGATAGACCTCCGGACGATGCAGGCAGCCCGGCGCATCGAACACTTTCGCGCCATGCTCCACCGCACCGCCTTTCGGATCGCTGGCGGCGTAATAGACCCGCGCCAGCCGGGCATGGACGATCGCACCCGCGCACATTGCGCAGGGCTCCAGCGTCACCCACAAGTCGCAGTCCGTGAGCCGGTCCTGCCCCAGCGCCGCGGCCGCCGCGCGAATCGCCATGACTTCGGCATGGGCGGTGGGATCGTGATCCAGCCGCGGCGTGTTGTGCGCGGCGGCGATGACCACGCCCTGCTTGACGACCACCGCCCCAATGGGCACTTCGCCCGCGCTGGCCGCCTGCGCAGCGGCTTCCAACGCCTTGCGCATGGGTTCGGGAAGGGGCCAGCGGGTCATGCCGGCGGGGCTAGCGCGCATCGGGTCATCTGCGCAACGTGCGAATCCTTGACTTTGCGTGCCGGATCGGCAAAAGCGCGCCCTTCCCGATCCATGATCGTTCAAATTCAAGCGAGTTTTCAGCCATGTCGCGCATCTGCGAACTGACCGGTAAGGGCCGCCAGGTCGGCCACAACGTGAGCCACGCCAACAACAAGACCAAGCGTCTGTTCCTGCCCAACCTGCAGAACGTCACGCTGATGTCGGAAAAGCTCGACCGCAGCTTCAAGTTCCGCGTCTCGACGCATGGCCTGCGCTCGGTGGAGCACAACGGCGGGCTCGACAACTGGCTGCTCAAGCAGTCGGACACCAAGCTCAGCCCGCGCGCACTCAAGGTCAAGCGCGAGCTGGCCAAGGCAACCGCTGCCTGATGATCCGGTCGGGCGGGTTCATCCCGCCCGGACCTAACGGGCCGGAGCCAACAGTGCTTCCGGCCCGATTCGCAGCTTGAGCACCAGCGTTCGCTGCGCCCAGACCATTTCGTTGCTGTCCGAGATCAGCCAGACGATTTGGCCGCCATCGGCCTCGCGCGTCACGGTCATCCCCTCATAGTTGTCACGGATGCGTGGATCGTCGATTCGGGCGAGCACGTGCGGCGTGATCGCGGCGCCGGGCCGGATGTCCTGCGGCGCGAAGATCGCGATCACCGAACGGAAGCCCATCAGGCCGAAATGGCGCCCCAGCACGAGCAGGCGGCCATCGGGCATCTGCGCCAGTTCGCTCGGCCGGTAGCCTGCAGGCATGACGAGTTCGAACCGCGCCGGGGTCTCGAACGGCCGAGGTGTGGCGGGGAATACCAGGCCCGGATGGCGCGTCCGGTCCAGCCAGTGCGCATAAGCCTCACCCACGATCACCGTGCGTCCGTCGGCGAGCCGGGTCATCGCCTCGGGGCCCTGATTCTCCGGCCATTCCGCCAGCACCGGTAGCGGGATGCGGCTCCGCCGCGCGAGATCCGGGCTGAACTGCACAAGCGTAGGCGCGTCCTCATAACCGACGACGAGATCGCCGCTGCCCGGCTCGACAAAGAGCGATTCGGCATCGGTGGGATGATGGTATTGGCGCCAATCGAGGTCGACGAGAGGAGCGAACCGGGCGTGCCAGGAGCCGGGCCGGTCAGGCCGATCAAACCACAGGATCCCGCCGCGATCGCCCACGGCGACCAGCCCGCCCTGCGACTGCGCAAGCGCGGAGAGCGTGCCCAGGGTGTGGGCGCGCCCGGCGATGTGCCATGCGCCCTCGAGCCGCAGCGCGCCGGTATCGGGCAGGCTGTCGCGCAGCGCCGGCATGAGATCGGCGAGGACGATGGCCGCATCGCGCGGCTCAGGCGGTTTTGCCCCCCGCAGCCACAGCGTCGGCACAAGCGCGAGGATCAGCAGGGCTAGCTTGAACGCGCGCATCGCAGTGGCACGTGCCACAGCGCGCCGCCTATGGGTAGCCTTCAGGCGGGGATGAACTTCAGCGCATCACCGTTGATGCAAAAGCGCTTGCCGGTTGGCGGTGGGCCATCGTCAAACACGTGGCCGAGGTGGCCGCCGCAGCGCGTGCAATGCACTTCGGTGCGGGTCATCCCGAAGGAGGTATCGGTTGAACTGGCCACGCCGCCCTTGATCGGTGCCCAGAAGCTGGGCCAGCCGGTGCCGCTGTCGAACTTGGTCGAGGAAGCGAAGACAGCGTTGCCGTCTGCCGCGCACGTGAAGGTGCCCTTGCGGTGTTCCTTGAGCAGCGCGGACGTGAACGGCCGCTCGGTCCCTTCCTCGCGCAGGATATAATACTGCGCGGGGGTGAGGAGCTTGCGCCACTCGGCTTCGGCATGGCGGAGCGGGAAGGTTCCCTTGCGCGTCGCGGCGGCAGGCGCGCCGCAGGCGGCGGCCGTCATTGCGGCGGTGGCGGTCAGGAAGGCGAGGAAGCTGCGGCGCGAAGGTTTCATGAGATCCGGTTCGGCGGAATGGGCCATGCCGTTACAATCCCTGCCTTGCAAAGTGGATCCAGCGGACCATTCGGGTGGGAGATCGTTCCGCCGAGTGGGCTGGGGAGGGGGGCGGGTAAGCCCACCGGCGGAACCCCACCCTCCTAGCCCCGGCTACCTGAACCCAATCTGACCGAATCGGATTGGCTCCGTTCAGCGCTTTTCGAGCACGACTTCCATCTTTCGGAAGCCATGGACGAAGTTGGCGCGCACGCGCGTCACATCGCCCGCAACGCGCACGCGCATCTTGCGCTCGTGCATCTCCTCGAGCAGCACGCGCAGCTGCAGTTCGGCCAGGCGCGCGCCCACGCAGCGGTGGATGCCGTGGCCGAACGCCAGATGGCGTCGCGCATTCGGACGGTCGACGATCAGCTTGTCCGGGTTCTCGAACACGGTCTCGTCGCGGTTGGCCGAAAGGTACCACATCACGACTTTGTCGCCGGCCTTGATCTGCTGGCCGAACAGCTCGTTGTCCGCCGTGCAGGTGCGGCGCATGTGCGCCAGCGGCGTCACGAAGCGCAGGCATTCCTGCACCGCGTTGGGGATCAGCGAGGGATTGCCTTCGATCAGTGCGCGTTGATCGGGGAATTGGTCCAGCGCATGGACAATGCCCGACATCGTGTTTCGGGTGGTATCGTTGCCACCAACGATCAGCAGCACGAGATTGCCCATGAATTCGAGCGGGCTCATCGTCGCCATGGCGGGCGAGTGGATCATCATCGAGATGAGATCGGGAGTCGGCGCCTTGCCCATGCGCGCCATCCACAGGCCCTGGAAATAGCGCGCCATTTCGCTGAGCACCTCGAAGCGCTGGTCGGCGAGATCCGGCGCAAGGGTCAGCTCGACGTCACCGGCCCAGTCCGACCAGAAGGTCAGGAGGCGGCGGTCGGCCCAGGGGAAGCCGAACAGGATCGCGAGCATGCCGGTGGTGAGCTCGATCGAGACCTTGTCGACCCAGTCGAACTTTTCGCCCCAGGGCAGGCTGTCGAGCACTTCGCCGGTTCGCGCACGGATCTCGGTTTCCATCCGCACCATTTCGGCGGGGGTGAAGGCGGGTGCGACCGTGCGGCGCTGGCCGGTGTGCTCGGGCCGGTCCATCGCGATGAACATCGGCATCTGGCGTTCGGCAAGCTTGGCGGGATCGGTATCCTCGGGCGGATCGCCGATGGTGATGCCGCCATGCTGCCACGAGGAGGAATAAAGCTCGGGCAGCGACTCGACGTGCTGGATCGCCTTGTGCGTCGTGACGTTCCAGAAATCACCATAGGGTGTCCCGGTTACCTTGTTAACCGGTGCCTGCTTTCGCATTTCGGCGAAGACCGGGCCCCAGCGGTCCTCGACGTAGAGCGCCGAGGCGCTCACGTCCCAAGGCTGGGTGTGGACGGGCGCGGCCTGCGGATTGGTGGCGAGCCAGGCCTCAAACGCTTCGTTCGCGGTGGGGGAGGTCCGGTAGGTGAACGGGGCTTCGGGCGCGAGCTGGGTTGCCATGGCTATCCTTCCGATGTGGACGGCCCGTGCACGCGGGGCGCCCTTCATACGGTGGATACTATCCTTGCAACCTACATGACTGTCAATAAGCTATCGCGCGGGAATTGCGCTTAGCGCGCCGTTGCTCCCGCCGGCCGGCGGAACCAGCCCCGACGCCCCCGCGCCGGGCCCGATTTCATCACCGTCCGGCGGAACAGCTGCGTCCCCACGCGGATGATCACGCCGACCCACACCGCCTGATAGACCAACGCGACCAGATGCGGCCAGAGCACCGGCGATTGCGCCGCCTGCGCGAGCATCGCGAAGGGCGAACTCACAGGGAAGACCTGGCTCACCGTCTCGATCCACGTGCCCGGGCGGGCCAGCGCATAGCTCGCGAAGAAGAACACCATGAGCTGCATCATCGTGACCGGCATCGACAGCGTCTGCACTTCGCGTACCGTGGTTGCCATACCGCCGATCGAGAGGAACAGCGAGCCGAGCAGCAGATAGGCCATTGCGAAATAAAGGAAGCCAAGGACGCAGAACAGCGGCCAGCCGACCGCCGGGGCCGCCAGGAACGGCACTGACTTCATGCCCATGACGATGAGCACGCCATAGACCGAACCCCAGACCGCGATGCCGACAAGGCTGACCGCGAGCATCGCGAAGAGCTTGCCGAGGAACAGCGCGTCCATCGGGATCGAGGCGGCAAGCACTTCGATGATCTTGTTGGCCTTTTCCTCAACGAGGTTGGAGAGCACCATGCCCGCCAGCAGCATCGTGAGGAGGAACAGCAGCACCTGGCCCGCCTGCGCCGTCACCGCGAGATCGACGTGCTGCTTGGCCGCGGTGGTGGCGATCTTGTCTTCCGCCACCGCCGGATAGGTCCGCGGGGCCGCAAATCCGGCTTCCGCCGCGATCAGCGCCACCTGCCCGCGCCACTGGTCGACGCGTTCGGAGGTGGCAGTGAGCACCGGCTTCTCGAGGCTGCCGGTGATGACTGCGGCAAGTTGCGGCGCGCCCTTCACGCCCTTGCTGGCAAGCACGGTGCGTGCGTCGAACTTTTCGCCCGGCGCCAGCCGCGCCAGCACGGTATATTCGGGCACGAAACCCGACATCTTCGGCGCCAGGCCATTGCGCGCGGCGACCAGCGAATCGCCCTGTTGCGCGGGCATGGCGACGCCGATCACGGGATTGTCGATATCGCGGGAGACTTGCGCACCAATCGCACCGGCCATCGCCCCGATGAACACCGGAAACAGCGGGCCGATCAGGAAGAAGATGAACGTCTTGGAGAAGATCACCGCGCAGAAATCGCGGCGCGCGATCACCCATGCGGCGGCGAAATGATTGCGGAGCATCAGCGGCGACCCTTCTTTTCACTGACTTTTTCGGCCGATTCCTGTGCCGATTCCTCGAGCGCGCGGGCAGCCGCCTCGCCGGCAATTGACACGAAGGCGTCGTGCAGGCCCGGTCGCTCGATCGAGAGCGAGAGGATGCCGGCATCGCCTTCGATCAGTGCGCGCAGCAGCGGCTCGACCCCGCTTTCAGGGAGCGTAAAGAACCAGAAGCGGCCTTCCTGGCGCGCATCGGCGGGGAGCGCGGCGCGCCAGACGCCGTACTGCGCGCGGGTTTCAAGGCGGACTTGCGGCCGCAGGCGATCGCGCGCGGCGTCCACCGGACCCGCGAAGGGCACCTTGCCCCCGGCGATGATCGCGATCTGGTCGCACAGCCGCTCTGCATGGGCGATAACGTGGGTGGAGAAGATCACCGTCGTGCCGCGTTCGGCAAGGCTGCGGATCATCCGCTCGAGCTTGCCCTGGTTGAGCGCGTCGAGGCCGGAGAACGGCTCGTCGAACACCACGAGATCGGGTTCGTGCACCAGGGTGCCGAGCAGCTGAACCTGCTGCGCCATGCCCTTGGAAAGCTGGCGAATCTGGCGGTCGGCCGCATAACCGAGGCCGTGCTCTTCCAGCAGTTCGCGCCCCCGGCGGCGGCCTTCTTTGAGCGGAACCCCGCGCAAAGCGGCAAGGAATGCAATTGCCTCGGTCGCCTTCATCGCCGGGTAAAGCCCGCGCTCCTCGGGAAGATAGCCGATGCGGCGGGCGACTTCGGTCGGGCGCTCGGTGCCCAGCACGCGGCGATAGCCAGCATCGGGATCAATGATGCCAAGCAGCATGCGCAAGGTCGTCGTCTTGCCCGCGCCATTGGGGCCGAGAATGCCGTAGATCGCGCCGCGCGGCACGGAAATGTCCACGCCGTCGACCGCGATGAAGCCGTCGAAGCGCTTGACGAGGCCGCGCGCCTCGATGGCAAGCTCTGGGGCCAGTTCAGCAGATGGAACGTTGTCCGGCACGGGCGTCCCAGTAAAGGAGGCATAGGGTTCGATCTTCATGGCGTATGCCGTTAACCGTAAGGCATGAACGAGGGGGGCAGCAAGTTTGGTTAATGGCGCGGAAACCACGCTTGCGAACAGCGTGACGGGGCACATCAAGCAAGAGGCCGCAAGGCTCGGCTTCGCGGCCTGCGGGATCGCGGCTGCCAGCGATGATCCCGTTCGCGCTGCGCGGCTGGAGGAGTGGTTGGCAGAAGGCAACCAAGGCTCGATGCAATGGATGGAAACCCGCCTCGAGCACCGCCGCGGCCCGCAGTCACTCTGGCCCGCCGCGCAGAGCGTGATCGCGCTCGGCATGAGCTATGCGCCCGCCGCCGATCCCATGGCGCTCGCCGAAGCGAAGGACCGCGCGCGCATATCGGTCTATGCGCAAGGCGCCGATTATCACGATGTGGTGAAGCGCGCATTGAAGGCGCTGGCACGCTGGATCGTGGCTGAAGTGCCGGGGGCCGAGGTCAAGGTCTTCGTCGACACTGCGCCGGTCATGGAAAAGCCGCTGAGCGAGGCGGCGGGGATCGGCTGGCAGGGCAAGCACACCAATCTCGTCAGCCGGAGCCACGGCTCATGGCTATTCCTCGGCGCGATCTACACGACGCTGGCGCTGGAGCCCGACACGCCGCATGCCGACCGCTGCGGCTCCTGCACCGCCTGCCAGCGCGCCTGCCCCACAGATGCCTTCCCCGCGCCCTACCGGCTCGATGCGCGGCGGTGCATTTCCTACCTCACGATCGAGCACAAGGGCCCGATCCCGGAGGAATTCCGCGCCGCGATGGGCAACCGCATCTATGGCTGCGACGATTGCCTCGCGGTCTGCCCGTGGAACAGCTTTGCCAGCACGGCGGCGACCAACAAGGCCTTCCTCCCCCGCGCCGAGCTGGCCGCGCCGCGACTGGCTGAACTCCTCGCGCTGGATGACCCCGCCTTCCGCGCGCTCTTCGCCGGCTCCCCGATCAAGCGGATCGGGCGCGACCGCTTTGTGCGCAACTGTCTCTACGCCGCCGGCAATAGCGGCGATGCCGGGCTAATGGCTGCAGTACAGCGTCTGCTGGCAGATTCCGATCCCGCCGTGGCCGAAGCCGCAAGCTGGGCCCTGGACCGCCTGGCTGAGGCTATACCAGTTCCTTGAGCGGTGTACCTGCGTCTGCCAGCCGTTCGGACGCGATCACTGCGCCGCTCTCGACCAGCTTGCGGCCCTGCACATAATCCTTGACCATGTTGACGCAGTCGAGCGCGACGACTTTGCCCGCCTTGAGGTAGATCACCGAGAAGCTGCGCGTCGCTGGATCGCCACGCGTGACGACCGCGTCGTGCCCGGTCGAAAGGCCGACGGTCTGGAGCTTGAGGTCATACTGGTTCGACCAGAACCACGGCACCGCGTGGTAGGCCGTTTCCACCCCGCATATCGTCTTGGCCGCGACGGTCGCCATGTCATTGGCGTTCTGCACCGATTCGAGGCGGATTCCCGCGCCATCGGCAAAGGCATTGGCGTGCGCGGCGCAGTCGCCGATCGCATAGATGTCGGGCAGCGAAGTGCGGCACTGGCCATCGACGGTGACGCCATTGGCGCCCTCCGCACCCGCCGCGCGCAGCGGCTCGACGCAAGGGATGATGCCGATGCCGACGATCACCAGATCGGCGGGCAGCACGGTGCCATCGGCGAGCTTCACGCCGGTGACCTTGCCGCCCTCACCCACCAGACAATCAACCGAGACGCCGGTGCGCAGGTCCACGCCATGCGCGCGGTGGTCGGCCTCGTAGAACGCGGAGAGCACCTCGCCCGCGACGCGCGCCAGCACGCGCGGGAGGGCTTCGAGCAGCGTGACATGGCATTCGAGCTTGGTCAGCACCGCCGCCGCTTCCAGCCCGATATAGCCGCCGCCGATCACCACGGCGCGACGCGCGCCGGCATCGAGTTCGCCCATCAGCCGGTCGACATCTGCGCGCGTGCGCACGGCGTGGACGCCGGCGAGGTCGTGGCCCTCGCACGTCAGCTTGCGCGGATCGCCGCCCGCTGCCCAGATCATGTGGCCGTAAGCAAGCGTGCGCCCATCGCTCAGCGTCGCAACATGCGGGGCGGCATCGAGCGCGGTGACTTCGGTGCCGAGCAGCATGGTGATCGCCTTGTCCGCCCAGAACGCCTCGGGCCGGATCATGATGCGGTCGAACGTCTTGTCGCGCGCGAGGTATTCCTTGGAGAGCGGCGGGCGCTCATAGGGCAGCTCCGGCTCGCGCCCGACGACGAGGATCGTGCCGGCAAAGCCGTTCTGCCGCAGCGCCATGGCCGCCTGCGCACCGCCGTGGCCCGCGCCGACAATCACCACATCAGCCGCCAGATCCGTCTCGCTCATGCCCGCACTCCTGTTCGTGCGCGCGGATTTGGCCAAAAGTCGCGGCGCGTCAACTGGCCGGAGCGATATTGTCCGCCCCGGCCCAGCGGATCAGCGCATTTGGCTACCGCGCCAGCAAAGTCCGCGCCTGGCTCGCCAGCTGCGCCAGCATCGCGGGCGCAACCCCGGTAGTCGCTTGCGCCCGGCCGGTCAGTGCGCGGAAATTGTGGACCGGGGCGGCGTGCGCCTCCAGCCATTGCGCCACCGCCGCGCCCGCGTCCTGCCCGGCGGCGCGGGCGAGGAAATCGAGGCGCATCTGCTGGAAATCGCGTGCAAGGCCGGCGACAAGCAAGCGCTCCCATGGATCAGAAGGGTTCATACGGCTGGCGGCCTGCTGCGCCCAATCGAGCCCGAGCGCCGAACCGAGCGCCGAGAACGCCGCGGTCAGCGCCGCCGGATCGATCCCGCGCGCCGCAGCCAGATGGGCAAGGCCGATGGCCCCGTCCATATCGACGAGATGCGCGATGCGCTGCGCGACGTGGGGCGGAACGCCCAGATCGGTCAGTTCGGCAAGCAGACGCCGGGCCTGCACTTTCGCCTCGCCCTGCAGCAGTTCGCCGGTCGAAGCAGAGAGCTGCGTGACGCCCGAGGTGAGTTCGGCAATCAGCTTGCCAGCTTCGAGCGAACCGCGTCCGGCGCGCAGGACATCGGCGATATGGCCGCGCAGCACTTCGGCCACGCGGGCGTAGAGCGAGAGGCGCACTTGTTCGGGGATGCCATCGCCTTCCGGCCCATCGAGCAAGGCCCAGATGCCCTTGAGATCGAGAAGCTTCGCCGCCGCGACGAACGCGGCCGCGACTTGCGCAAGACTGCAGCCCTCTTCCTCGACCAGCTCGAAGGGATGGACGGGGCCAAGGTCGTTGACGATCCGGTTGGCAAGCTTGGTCGCGATCAGTTCGCGGCGCAGGCGGTGATGGCGAATATCCTCGGCGTAAGTCTCTCGCATCTGCGGCGGGAAGGCGGCGAAGAGATCGGCTTCGAGCACCGGATCATCGACCACCGCGCTGTCCTCGAGCGAGCGCTGGAGCACGAGCTTGGCGCTGGAGAGCAGCACCGCAAGTTCGGGCCGAGTGAATCCGTGTCCGCCCGCCGCGCGGCGGAGCATGTCTTCGCTGCTGGCGAGCCCTTCGGTCTTGCGATCGAGATCGCCGCTTTCCTCCAGCACATCCACCAGCCGTGCAAAGGCCGGGGCCGCGCCGGGTCCGCCGCGCTCGGCGATGGACAGCGCAAGGGCCTGGAGGCGGTTGTCCTCCAGCACGAGGTGCGCGACGTCGTCGGTCATCGCGATCAGGAGCGCTACGCGGCCCGGCTCGTCGAGCCGCCCGGCGCGCTTGGCCGAGGCGAGCGCGATCTTGATGTTGACCTCGTTGTCCGAGCAATCGACGCCCGCCGAATTGTCGATGAAGTCGGTGTTGATCCGCCCGCCGCGCCCCCGTGCGCCGATGAGCGCATATTCGATGCGCCCGGCCTGCGTAGTGCCGAGATTGGCGCCCTCGCCGATGACCCGCGCGCGCACCTCCGCGCCGTTGATGCGCAGGCCGTCGTTGGCCGGATCGCCCACCGCGACGTTGTTCTCGGCGGAAGCCTTCACATAAGTCCCGATTCCGCCGAACCACATGAGGTCCACCGGCGCCTTGAGGATCGCGGTGATCAGCGATTCGGGATCGAGTTCCGCCGCATCGATGCCCAGCAGCGCACGGATTTCATCTGTCAGCGGAATCTGCTTCATCGTGCGCGGGAAGACCCCGCCGCCCTTGGAAATCAGCGCCTTGTCATAGTCGTCCCAGCTCGAACGCGGCAGCGCGAAGAGGCGCGACCGCTCGGTCCAACTCGTCGCCGGATCGGGCGCGGGATCGATAAAGATGTGCCGGTGATCGAAAGCCGCCACCACCTTGAGCGCTTTGGACAGCAACATGCCGTTGCCGAACACGTCGCCCGACATGTCGCCGCAACCCGCCACGGTGATCGGCTGGGTCTGCACGTCGACGCCCAGTTCCTTGAAGTGGCGCTGCACCGAAAGCCAAGCGCCCTTCGCGGTGATGCCCATGGCCTTGTGGTCATAGCCCTTGGAACCGCCGCTCGCGAAAGCGTCGTCGAGCCAGAAGCCCTTGGCCTCGGCAATCGCGTTGGCGATATCGGAGAACGTCGCGGTGCCCTTGTCTGCCGCAACGACGAAATAGGGGTCCTCGCCGTCGCGGATGATCACGCCAGCCGGATGGACGACTTTGCCGTCGACGATATTGTCGGTCACAGAAAGCAGCGTACGGATGAACACTTCATAGCTCGCCCGCCCCTCGGCCAGCCACGCCTCGCGCGCGCGGACCGGATCGGGCAGCTGCTTGGGGTAGAACCCACCCTTGGCTCCGGTCGGCACGATCACCGCGTTCTTCACGCGCTGCGCCTTCATCAGGCCGAGCACTTCGGTGCGGAAGTCGTCGCGCCGGTCGGACCAGCGCAGGCCGCCGCGCGCCACCGGCCCGGCGCGCAAGTGAATGCCCTCGACGCGGGGGGAATAGACGAAGATCTCGCGCCACGGCACGGGCCGCGGGAGGCCCGGCACCAGCGCCGAATCGATCTTGAACGCGAGCGCTTCGGCCGCCGCCGGACTGAACGCGTTGGTGCGCAGGATCGCCTCTGCCAGCGCGCGGGACTGGCGCAGCAGGCGGTCATCGTTGATCGCGGCGACCCCGGCGAGCCCGGTGCGGATCTGCTCGGCAAAGCCGGCTTCGGCCTCGGTGCGGTCGTCCGCGAACGCCGGATCGTGGCGCGCAAGGAACAGGCCGATCAGCCCGCGCGTGACAGCGGGCGCGGAGCGCAGCGCCTCGACCGCGGTGGGAACCGAGAAGGTCATCCCGGCCTGGCGCAGATAGCGATACCAGGCTCGCATCCAGTTCGCGCCGCGCGCGGTGAGCCCGGCGGTGACGATCAGGCGGTTGAAAAGATCGTCCTCCGCAGCGCCGTTGAGCACGGCGGCAAGCGATTCCTCGATCGCATCCTTGCGCGCGAGCAGCGCCTCACCCTCGATCCCCTCGGGCAGCGCGACGAGGAAATCGTGGATGAAGCCCAGGCGCCCCTTGTCGAGCGCGGTCGGCACTTCCTCAAGCACGCGGAAGCCGAAGTTTTCCAGCACCGGCACCGCGTCCGACAGCACGATTGCGCCTTCGCGCTGGTAAAGCTTGAGGCGCAGGCCTTCCTCGCCCGGCAGGCGGTGGAGCCGCACCGCGCGGCGCGGGGCTCCGGCGAGAGTCAGCGCGCGCAGCACGCGGATATCGCCCGCCGCCTCGGCAGGGCCATAGGCGCTGCGGTAACCCACAGGGAAAGCGTCGGCATAGCGCGCGGCAATCGCGGCAGCGCGCGCCGGGTCTTCGCCCTTCGCAAGCTCGGCTTCCACGGCAGCGCCCCAGCCGCGCACCATGGTCTGCAGCGCAGCATCGAGCGCGGCCTCGTCAGGCAGGGCGGCACCATCGCGGATATCGATCACGAAGCGCATGAGCGCGAGCGTGCTACCCTCGACCGAAAGGCTCCAATCGAGGATCGGCGCGTCGGTCGAAGCTTCCAGCATGGCCTTGACGCGCAGCCTGAGCTCGGTCGACTGCACGTCGCGCGGCAACCAGACAAACGCGAATAAGTGACGCCCGAGCGGCGCCGCGACGAGCGCGAGGCGCGGCCGCGGCCGGTCGATCAGGCTCATCATCGTCGTCGCCACGCGTTCGAGATCGGCTTCATCGAAGCTGATGAGGAGATCGTGCGGCAGCGCCGTCAGCGCGTGCGCCAGCGCCTTGCCGGCATGGCCATTGGGCGCGAAACCGAACTTCACCATCAACGCATCGAGCTGGCTGCGCATGCGCGGGATACGGTCCGGCGTGGCGGCGAGCGCGGCGCTGGTCCAGACGCCCGCATGGACGGAGAGCGCAACGACCTTGCCGCCTTCGAGCACCGGCACGATGAACAGATCAAGCGGCACCCGGCGGTGGACCCGCGCGATGCGGTTGGCCTTGACGATCAGCGGCGCGCGCGGGACTTCGGTACCGCGATCGCCCAGCCGGTCGAACCACGCGAAAGCGCGGTCGTAACTCGCCTTTGCCAGCAGCGGCGCATCACTGGCGCGGCAGATGCCCTGCGCCTCGCCCTGCGTACCGTCGCGGTGATGCACCACGTGGCCGAGCTGGGTGAGCATGCCATCGGCCAGCCAGCGCAGCAGCGCGGCGCCTTCCTGATCGGGCAGCGTGCGCGCATCTTCCTGCATCGCGGCCTGCATGCGCGGCCAATCGGCGACGGCGGCGTGGACGTCTGCCAGCGTGGCTTGCAGCGCGGCGAGCAATTCGCGCCGCTCACGCGCATCGACGCGCTCGGTCTCGAGATAGACCATTGATTCGCGCCGTTCGCCCACCGCATCGCCTTCGGGGAGGCCGAGCAGATTGCCTTCGGGATCGCGCCGCACCGCGACCACCGGGTGCACCAGCCGGTCGATCGCAAGGCCCTGCGCCGAGATCGCTGCCGCAATCGAATCGACGAGGAAGGGCATGTCGTCGTTGATCACGGCGATGCGCAGATAGCGTGAGCCGCCGGCAGCTCCCGCTTGCCCACCGATGCTTTCGATGGCGATGGCGGGTTCCGCGCCGGTACGCTTGGCTGCGGCGATCAGCGTGAAGCGCGCCGCCCCGGCAAGCCGCTCTGCCTCGAACTCAGCCGCCTCCGCAGGCAGCAGCGAGGTCGCAAAGCGTGTAGCAAGCGCCTGAGACAGAATCGCATCGGCGCCAGAATCGGCGGTCTTCGTAGCCATGGTCGCTCCTGCATCCCGGCGCTGTCACCCCGCGCAGATGAAGCCCGGCGGAGGCGCACCTTCTTGTCGTTATGAGTGCGTAATTTTATGTCACACTCATGAACTAATCATGCGTAACCTACTCCGGCATCAACGCAGTGGCAAGCGGGAGGACGCATAAGAATTAGGCATCTTTGGCTATTACGCCGTTACGGCGACTTCGGCGTTCAAGGCTTCCATCGTCAAGGCCAGACTGCGGTGGCGCAAGGCCGGATCGAAAGTGGAACCCGAGACGATGAGCTCGTCCGCTCCGGTCCGGGCCTGAAAAGCCGCAAGCCGCTCGCGCACCGTCTTGACGCTGCCGATGGCACTGACTTGCCGCATATGATCGAGCATCGCGAGCGAGGACGGATGCAGCCTTTCGCGGTAGCCCGGCACCGGCGGCGGCAGCTTGCCCGGCGATCCGGTGCGCAGCCGCACGAAGGACTGGTCCATCGACGAGGCAAGCAGCACAGCTTCCTCGTCGGTATCGGCGGCGATCACGTTGATAGCGGCCATGACGTAGGGTTCAGCCAGCCGCTCTGAAGGCTCGAACCGTTCGCGGTAGAGCTTGAGTGCCGCATCGAGATGATCGGGCGCGAAGTGCGAGGCGAAGGCATAAGGCAGCCCCAGCATCGCGGCCAGCTGCGCGCCGAACAGGCTGGAGCCGAGGATCCACATTTCGGGATTGGCGCCGAGCCCCGGCGTCGCTTGCAAAGGCAGACGCGGATCACCGGCAAAGTGCAGTTGCAGCTCGACCACATCGTTCGGGAAACTCTCCGCCGCCTGATGGATGTCCTTGTGCAGCGCGCGCAGGATGCGCTGGTCGGCGCCCGGCGCGCGGCCTAGCCCCAGATCGATCCGCCCCGGAAACAGTGCATCGAGCGCGCCGAACTGCTCGGCGATCACCAGCGGGTTGTGGTTGGGCAGCATGATTCCGCCAGAGCCGAGCCGGATACGGCTGGTGGCGTTGCCGATATGCGCAAGCACGACCGAGACCGCCGCACCGGCGATCCCTTCCATCCCGTGATGCTCGGCCACCCAGAAGCGGTTGTAGCCCAGTCCCTCGGCGGTGCGAGCGAGCGAGGCAGCCTCGGCAAGCGCTTCGCCCACGGTGCCGCCTTCGCGCACGGGGACGAGATCGAGGACGGACAGCTTGAGGTTCGCCAGATTGCCGAGAGTGGGGCTCATCGCGAGGTCTCCGGTGGAGCGGCAGGAGTTGCTGCCGGACTCGATGTAGGTGCTGGCCCGAGCTGGTCAAGATAACCCTTGGCGGTCGCTGCCTCTGCGCTGCCCGGCGCCAGCGCGACGACCGAGTCCCACGATTTGCGCGCGGCCTCCTCGCGGCCCGAAAGCATGGCGATGACCCCGGCCTCGAGCCCGATCGGGGCGCTGAGCGGATCGCCGTGTGCGGCAAGGCTCGCGGCAACCTCGATATCGCGCTGCGCTCGTTCGAGATCCTTGCCGCGCCGCGCCAGAGTGGCGGAAAGCAGCCAGCCTTCAGGATCATTGGGCGCGAGCCGGTGCGCTTCCTCCAGCGCGCCGCTCGCCTCGGGCAGGCGGCTGAGGGCGACGAGTGCACGCGCCCGGCCGATCTGCACAGCACCGCGCACCGCATTGTCCTCGGCGCTAGGGGCACTGGCAGATGGGGGCGAGAGTGCCTTGTCATACCATGTCAGAGCGGTCTCGGCGCGCCCTCCCGCGAGGGCTGCATTGCCGGCCATGGTCTGGAGCGCGGCGGCGGCGGTAGGATCAGTGGCAGGCACTTGCCCCGCGCTTTCGACAAAGGCCGCTTCGGCACCGGCGGAATCGCCCTGCTGCAAGAGCAACTGACCGAGGCACTGCGCGGCGGCGCCATGCGCCGTGTTGGGCGTTGCCACTTTGCCCGTTTCGGCGAGCCACGCGCGTGCAGCGGCAATGCCCGAGGCGAGATCCTTCTCACCCGCCGCGAGGCAGAGGGTATACCGCGTCGGCCTTGGTCCGGACGCGGGGGCGGGGGCGGGCGCTGCGGGAACGCCGGTCTGCGTCGCGGGCGGGGTCGCACCGGGCACGGGCGGCGGCACTTCGGTCATCTTTTTGCGGCGCGGGATCGGCAGCGGCGAGGCTTCGAAGGGCCGGGGGTTGGGACCGATTTGGTGCCAGACGTCTGCCGGGAGTGGCGCTTGCGCAGAAATCAGTGCGGGAAGCAGGAAAAGCATCAAGGATCCTTCAGGCCTCGCCCAGCGCGTCCAGCCCGCCAAGCAGCACGGCGATATCCGAACGGCGCGAAAGCCGGTGGTCCCCGTCCTTGATCAGATGGACCTGCACATCGGCTGAACGCAGCGCCGCCGCCAGTTTCAGCGAAATGTCCCACGGCACATCGCGATCTGCCTGCCCGTGGATGAGTCGCACCGGCCCATCGAAGGCGACCTCGCGCGCCAGCAGCAGGCATGCCTGCCCTGCCTCCCAGAACTTCGCGTAAGTCGGCGTCGGCTCGGGCCCATAGGGATTGGCCTCGTAGACTGTCTCGCCGCGCGCAAACACGGCCTTCTGGGCCGCGTCAAAGCCCCATTCGGAGAAATCCGGTGCGGGCGCGAGGCCGATAAGCGCCGCCACGCGCTCCCCCAGCGCTTCTGCCAGTACCAGCATCAGCCAGCCGCCCATGCTCGAACCACACAGGATCACGCGTTCAATCCCGAGATGATCCAGCAGCGAAATCACCTCGTCGCGCCACAGCGGCAGCGTCTTCTCCGCAAATGCGCCATCGCTCTGGCCGAGGCCGGTGTAGTCGAGCAGCAGGCAGGCTCGTCCCTGCGCCTCGGCATGCGCCATCACCGCCTGCGCCTTGCCCCCGCTCATGTCGGACATGTAGCCGGGCAGGAACACGATGACGGGGCCTACGCCCGGCAAGAAGCGATAGGCCATGCGTTCGCCCGAAGGCAGCGTGAAGTGCTGGATCATGCCGCCCTTGTGCCACCGCTGGCGCGCGGGTCAAACGGTCACAATCGCTTTTGCTCAAAGTGCGCCAGTTTCTGCCCCCTTCCGGCGCGCGCCGGTTTCTGCCAAAGCGCCGGTGATCGCTATACCAAGCGAAACCAGCGAGAGCGTCCATGTCCGAAATGTTCAAGATCACCCTGCCCGATGGTTCCGTGCGCGAAGTTGCGCCCGGCACCACTCCGGCAGACATTGCCGCCGCGATCGGCCCGGGCCTTGCGAAGGCCGCGATCGGCGCGCGTGTGGACGGCGAGCTGTTCGACATCACCCGCCCCTTCGAAGGCGATGCCGCGCTCGCGCTCGTCACCGCGCGCGATGAGGCCGACGCCCTCGAACTCGTTCGTCACGATTATGCGCATGTGCTGGCAGAAGCGGTGCAGGCGCTGTTCCCCGGCACGCAGATCACCTTCGGCCCGAGCACGGACGACGGTTTCTATTATGATTTCGCGCCCAAGGACCGCGCCTTCACCGAAGACGATCTGCCCGCCATCGAAGAGGCGATGCGCAAGATCATCGCGGCCGACAAGCCGCTCAAGCGCGAAGTCTGGAGCCGTGCCGATCTCATCGCGCGCTGGCAGGCCGAGGGCGAAACGTTCAAGGCCGAATGGGCCGCCGAACTCCCCGGTAACGAAGAGCTGACGGTCTACTGGTCCGGTTCGGACTGGCTAGACATGTGCCGCGGGCCTCACCTCGCCTCCACCGGCAAGCTCGACCCTCAGGCGTTCAAGCTCACGCGCGTCTCGGGCGCGTACTGGCGCGGTGATCAGGCCAACGCCATGCTCAGCCGAGTGTACGGCACCGGCTGGCTCAACAAGAAGCAGCTCGATGCGCAC
>CAILIO010000219.1 GCA_903834285.1 uncultured Sphingomonadales bacterium
AGGCCGTTAAGCCGTCGGATTACGCCGCGAGAGCGAGTGCTTCGTTGTCGTTGGCACTTGTGGGTTTTGAGCCTTTAACGGGTTACTCAGCCCGGACGAAAACACCGCTTTTCAACACACGTCGATCCTAGTTCGGCCCCATCAACACCCCTGCGACAACAGAGCCCGGCCTGTTCCAGCCGGTGGTGATGGTGGAGCCGCCGGGTACCGCCCCCGGGTCCGCTGCGCCTATTGTACGGTACAATTTATCGTCATAGCCGGTCGAAACCGGCAAGACCGATATAGGCACGCCGCGCCGGGAATGGAAGGGGCACTCGCCCCTTCCGTCCGATCCTCAGCCCCTCTTCAGCGCGTCGCGGATCTCGGTGAGCAGATCGACCTCGCTCGGACCAGCCGGAGCGGTCGGGGCCTCGGGCTTTGCCGGCATCATCTTGTTGGCCGCGCGCACGATCTGGAAGATCACGAAGGCCATCAGCAGGAAGCTGATGATCGCAGTGATGAACGCGCCGTAGCCCAGCATCGGCACGCCGGCGGCCTTCAATGCGGCATAATCCGCCAGCGAGCCCTTGTACGTATCCGGCACTTTGCCGAGCACCACGAACTTGTTGGTGAAATCGACTCCGCCCGTCGCCACGCCGATCACCGGCATGATCATGTCCTCGGTCAGTGAGGTGACGATCTTGCCGAAGGCCGCGCCGATGATCACACCGACCGCCAGATCGAGCACATTGCCGCGTGCCACGAAGTCCCGGAATTCTCCCATCATGCCCATGCCATTACTCTCCTGTTAGGCATATACACCCAGACGCTTCCTGCCAGCCGCGATCCCCGACTGCAATCCTTTGTAACAAGCGGGAGGCTTCACCGAAGCGGGCCAGCCCTTGAACGCCCTCGCGGACCCGCTACATTCGTAGGCGGGAACACCCGCCGCCTCCGCGCCGGGCCTCTTGAGGGAACACATCTCGATGGCTGCTTCGCTGCTTGCCCGCTTTTCGCGTTTCGCATTCGTCGCTCTGGCTGCCGCAGGCCTCGCGGGTTGCGGGGTGAATTCGATCCCGACTGCCGAGGAAGCCGCCAAGGCCAAGTGGGCTGATGTGCAGAACCAGTACCAGCGCCGCGCCGACCTGATCCCCAATCTGGTCGCGACGGTGAAGGGCTATGCCAAGCAGGAGCAGGACACCTTGACCAAGGTGACCGAGGCGCGCGCCAAGGCGACCTCGATCCAGATTTCGGCGGCGGACGTGACCGACCCGGCCAAGATCGCAGCCTATCAGGCCGCGCAGGGCCAGCTCTCGCAGGGCCTCGGCCGCCTGCTCGCCTCGGTCGAGGCCTATCCGGACCTCAAGTCCAACCAGAACTTCCTCGCGCTGCAGAGCCAGCTTGAAGGCACCGAAAACCGCATCGCAGTTGCCCGGCGCGACTACAACGAGGCGGTGCAGGCCTATAACACCACGATCCGCACTTTCCCCGCGATCATCGCCGCCAAGGTCGTCTACGGCGCCAAGCCGATGGTGCCGTTTGCCGCAACCACCCCGGGCGCGGATACGGCCCCTGCGGTGAGCTTTGATGGACCTGCGGCTCCGGCTCCGACCCCCGCGGCCAATGACAACGCGGCGACTCCCGCCAGCAAGGCGGCGGGCCAGTAAGGCTTCAGGCCAGACGGGCCAGCCACCATGCGCCGCCTCGGGTTCGCGCTTGCCCTCGCCATTGGCCCGATCTTGGCGGGGTGCGGAGCGGCGATTTCGGCCCAGACGGAGCAAACCTCGCGCCCGCAGGCGCCTATTGTGCTCACCGGGCGCGTGGTCGACAACGCCGGAATCCTGCCAGAGGCCACGCGCAAGAGCCTCGACCAGCGCCTTGCCACACTGGAGAGGATTTCCGGCCCGCAAATGGTGATCGTCACCGTCCCTGATCTCAAGGGAATGACGATCGAACAGTTCGGCCTCGCAGTTGGCAATGGCTGGGGGATTGGCGACAAGGCGCGGAACGACGGTGTCCTGCTTGTCATCGCCCCGAACGAGCGCAAGACCCGCATCGAAGTCGGCAAAGGCCTTGAAGCCACACTGACCGATCCGCTCTGCGCGAGCATTGTCAGTGAAGACATGATACCACATTTCAAGTCGGGCCAATTCGCGGCCGGGATCGAAGCCGGCACGGCGCGGATCATCGATGTGCTGACCGCGCATCCAACACGGACATGAACGCTTCTATGCGACTCCACCGCCTGATCCTGCCGGTCCTGCTGGCGCTGCTGGCCCTCCTTGCGGGGCCCGCCGCTGCGCAGACCTTCCCCAAGCTCACCGGCCGCGTGGTCGATGAAGCGCATCTGCTTTCGCCCGAGCAGGCCGCCGCGCTCGATGCCAAGCTGGCGGGGCTCGAAACCCAGTCGCAGCGGCAGATGGTAATCGCGACGATCCCCGATCTCGAAGGCTACGAAATCGAGGACTACGGCTACCGGCTCGGCCGCGCCTGGGGGATCGGCGACAAGCAGCGCAACGATGGCATTCTGCTGATCGTCGCGCCCAAGGAGCACAAAGTGCGGGTCGAGGTCGGCTACGGCCTCGAAGGGATTATCACCGACGCGCTCTCCTCCGTGATCATCCAGCGCGAAGTCGTGCCCCGGTTCAAGGCAAACGACTACCCCGGCGGCATCGCGGCGGCGACCGACCAGCTCATCGCGCAACTGCAATTGCCCGAGGACGAGGCGCGCAAGATCGCGGCGGATGCCACGGTACAGGCCAAGAAGGCCAAAGGCCCCCGCTTCGATGCCGGTACGGTGATCTTCCTGCTGATCTTCTTCTTTTTCTTCGTCCTCCCCTTCTTGCGCGCAATGGGCGGCGGCGGGCGGCGCTATGGGAGCAGTCCCGGCGTGATGATCTTCCCCTCGGGCGGCTGGGGCGGCGGCGGCGGTGGCGGCTCCGATTGGGGCGGCGGCGGCGGTGGTTTCTCGGGCGGCGGCGGCAGCTTCGGCGGCGGCGGCTCGTCGGGCAGTTGGTAGGAGAGCTGGTGACATGCTGACCGATACCGACCGCCAGAAGATCGCCGATGCCGTCGCGGCAGCCGAACTGGCCAGCGCTGGCGAGATCGTCACGATCATCACGCCGCAATCGGATACCTACCGCGATGTGGGCCTCGCGTGGTCGATCACGATCGCATTCCTTGCGCTTGCCGCGCTGGAGCTCGCGCCCAACTTCTATCTTGGCCTTGTCGACCGGGCGTTCGGCCTGTGGGGCCATATCTGGAAGCCACAGGCGGTGCTGGGCATCGCGCTTTCTGCCGCCGTCATCAAGTTCCTCGCGATGCTGCTCTTGATGGAATGGCGGCCGCTGCGGCTCCTGCTCACCCCCAGCCCGATCAAGTCTGCCCGCGTCCACGCCCGCGCGCTGACGTGCTTCCGCGTCGGGGCGCAGGGCCGCACAACCGGGCATACCGGCATCCTGATCTACCTTTCGATGGCCGAACGCCGCGCCGAGATCATTGCTGACGAGGCCATCGCCAGTAAAGTCACCCCCGAAGTCTGGGGCGATGCCATGCATGCACTGCTGACCGAGATCCGCGCCGGGCGCGTGGGCGATGGCATGGTTGCCGCGATCCAGAAAGTCGGCGCAGTGCTGGCCGAACATTTGCCCAGAGCGGCGGATGACCAAAACGAACTGCCGGACCGGGTGATCGAAGTATGAGCCTTGAAGACGAGTACCGCGACGATCCCGAAATCACGCAATGGCAAGGCCGCTTCATCACCGCCAAGACGCGGGGGCGCTGGGAATATGTCAGCCGCGCTCGGGGCATCAAGGCGGCGGTGATCCTTGCGATCACGCCCACGGACGAGTTCGTACTGGTCGAGCAATTCCGCATTCCACTCGGCAAAGCGTGCATCGAGCTGCCCGCAGGCCTGATCGGCGACGATGACGGCGGCGAAGGCGAGGACGCCGGCACCGCGGCGATCCGCGAGCTGGAGGAAGAGACCGGCTATCGCGCCGGCCGCATGGAAGACCTTGGCGAATTCTACTCGAGCCCCGGCATGGTCAGCGAGTGCTTCAACCTGTTCCGCGCCTACGATCTGGAGCGTGTTGGCCCGGGCGGCGGGGTCGCGGGCGAAGGGATCACCGTCCACCATGTGCCGCGCAGCCAGATCGCCGATTTCATCGCCGCCCGCCGCGCCGAAGGTTATGGCATCGACACCCGGATGATGATGTTGCTAAGCCCCTTATGGCTGAAAACATAAGCGAGAGGATTGCGGGTGATGGGCAGGGTTTCGGGCAAGCTGGCATTGGTGACCGGCGCGGCACAAGGGCTGGGCGCGGCGCATGCGGCGCTGCTGGCGCGCGAAGGCGCGCGCGTGCTGCTGACCGATATCAACGGCGAAGGTGCAGCGACACAGGCCGAGGCGATCAATGCCGAACTCGGCGCCGGCACTGCCTTTGCGATGCACCATGACGTCACCTCGGAAAGCGACTGGGACGCGGCCATCGCCATGGCGGCGGACAAGCTCGGCGGGCTCTCGGTGCTGGTGAACAACGCCGGCGTCGGCGTGCGCGGCGATATCGAGACCTGCACGCTGGAAGACTGGCACCGCGGCTTTGCGATCAACGTCGATTCGGTGTTCCTCGGCTGCCAGAAGGCGCTGCCGCTCCTCAAGGACAACCAGCCCGGATCGATCGTCAACATCAGCTCGATTGCAGGCCTCATCGCCTCGCACACCATGCCCGGCTACAATGCCAGCAAGGCGGCGGTGTGGATGCTGACCAAGTCGGTCGCGCTCTACTGCGCCAAGCGCGGGTGGGACATCCGCTGCAACTCGGTGCACCCGACCTTTGTCGATACGCCCATCCTCGACGGCATCAGCAAGAACGCGGGGATCGAGAAGGACGTGGTCATGGGCAAGCTGGCCCGCCAGATCCCGCTGGGCCGCGTGGGCGTGCCCGAGGATATCGCGCAAGGCGTGCTCTATCTGGCGAGTGACGAGAGCCGCTTCATGACGGGCGCGGAACTGAAGCTGGACGGCGGCATCTCGGCGATGTGAGCGGGCCCGCGCGGGCCATTGACACATGATAGACCTGCCGGTCTTCACGCTCATCCTGTTTGCCGCCTCGCTCCACGCGAGCTGGAACGCGTTCCTCAAGGGCAGCGGCGATACGCTGCTCTCCACCACGCTGGTAATGGGCGGCGCCGCGCTGATCGCGCTCGTCGCCCTGCCGTTCCTGCCGACGCCGGCTCGGGCGAGCTGGCCTTACCTCGCGACCTCGGCGCTGCTGCAGGTGGCTTATCTCGCGCTCTTGGTGCGAATCTACCGCGTCGTCGACATGAGCCTCGCCTACCCCCTGATGCGCGGCAGCGCGCCGCTGACCGTGGCGCTGATCAGCACATTGTGGCTGCATGAGGCACTGCCCGGCCTCGCATGGATCGGCATCGCCACGATCTGCCTCGGCATCCTGGCCATGGCTGTCGGTGCGCGCGGGGTGCTGAGCGCGAGGGGCTCGCGGCAACGCTCACCAATGCCGCCCTCATCGCCACGTACACGCTGATCGACGGCGTAGGCGCGCGGGCTTCGGGAACCCCGGCCGCCTACACACTGTGGCTCTCGCTGCTGACCGGCCTCGCCATGACGGCCTGGGCAGTCATTGCGCGCGGCGGAGCGCTCGTCAGCTATGCGCGGCGCGGCTGGCACATCGGACTGATCTGCGGGCTGGGCACGATCGTATCCTACACCATCGCGCTATGGGCGATGACCATGGCGCCGATCGCGATGGTCGCCGCGCTGCGCGAGACCTCGATCCTGTTCGCGACCGCGATCTCGGCGTTCATCCTGCGCGAGCGGGTCGGCCCGGCACGGATCGCGTCGGCGGCAATCATTGCCAGCGGGGCGATGCTGCTGCGCCTTTCCTGAACACGAGAGCGCTTGCGAAAGCTGCTGCGTGGAAAGCATCGACGGCAGCGAAAGTCCGGGGGGAAGAGCTGCTCAAAAGGTCAGCTGACCGGCGATCCTGTCGGAAATGTCGCCGCCGATCCAGAAGCGATCGTGGTCGCGGTCCACGTAGACCCGTCCCGCTCGTCCAAGCACGGTCCCTTGGCTGACCACATAATGCTCAGGCGCCAATCCAGCGCCGATCAGCCACCGCGCAACGCTGGCGTTGAAGCTGCCGGTCACCGGATCTTCACCCCCGTTCAGCGTCGGATCAAATACGCGCACCTCGAAATTCGGGTGCCCCGTACCGGGGGTGCTGCTCCACGGAGCGACCAAGCCGACTCCGTCCGAGGAGAGCTTTGCCCAATCCGGCTTTAATCCGAGCAGGCGTTCGCGGCTCTTGATGAGCACAGCCGATTGCTGCAGCCCGGCATCGAGCAAGCGCGAGGCGACAATCTCATCGTCCGTCAGGCCAAGCCCTAGGCGTATCCGGGAGAGCGTTTCGGGATCGAGCGGCGTCGATCGGCGCAGCGGCGGCGCATCGAACGCAAGCCGCCCGGCCTTCCCCCGCAAGCGCACCAACCCGACGCCGCACTCCTGAACGATTTCAGCCCCTTGGGGCCTGCCGCCCGAGGCCAGCCAGACATGGCAGCTGCCGAGCGTTGGATGGCCGGCAAAGGGCAGTTCCTCGCCCAGCGAGAAAATGCGCACGCGGTAGTCGGCCATCGGATTGGTCGGCCGCAGCAGGAACGTGGTCTCGCTGAGATTGGTCCACTTCGAGAAGAGCTTCATCTGCTCATCCGTCAGCCCATCGGCCGCGATGACGACGGCGAGCGGATTGCCGCGAAACGGCTCCGGCGAAAACACATCGACTTGCCGAAACGCCAACTGCTTGGCCCCGAGCTGGCTGGCGTCCGCCGCCAAGGCGCCGGACCCGGCCGCAAGAGCGAACGCCGTAACGGTCAGGCCAGACGCCAGGCCAGATAAGGCATCGCGGCGTGAGAGGGTCCAGGCTACATCGCCGCCACAGCGCGGAATGCGCAAGGAGCCCTCCAACGGTTGCTGTTTCCCGGTTTTCAGAACACCACGACCGAGCGGATCGACTTGCCCGCGTGCATCAGATCGAACGCGGTGTTGATCTCCTCAAGGCCCATGACGTGGGTGATCATGGGATCAATCTCGATCTTGCCCTGCATGTACATGTCGACGATCTTGGGCACATCGGTGCGGCCCTTTGCGCCGCCGAACGCGGTGCCGCGCCAGTTGCGGCCCGTCACCAGCTGGAACGGACGGGTGGCGATTTCCTTGCCCGCTTCGGCCACGCCGATGATGATCGAGGTGCCCCAGCCGCGGTGACAGGCTTCGAGCGCGGTGCGCATCACTTCGGTGTTGCCGGTGGCGTCGAAGGTGTAGTCCGCGCCGCCGTCGGTGAGCGCCACGATCGCGGCCACGGTCTCCTCGCGGCTCATGCCCCGGGTGTTGAGGAAGTCGGTCATGCCGAACTTGCGGCCCCATTCCTCGCGGTCGGGGTTGATGTCTACGCCGATGATCTTGTTGGCACCGGCGAGGCGCGCGCCCTGGATCACGTTCAGGCCGATGCCGCCGAGGCCGAAGATCACGACATTGTCGCCCACCTGGACCTTGGCGGTGTTGATCACCGCACCGACGCCCGTGGTCACGCCGCAGCCAATGTAGCACGAGGACTGGAACGGCGCGTCTTCGCGGATCTTGGCGAGCGCGATTTCGGGCAGGACGGTGAAGTTCGAAAAGGTGCTGCAGCCCATGTAGTGGAACACGGTCTGGCCCTTGTAGCTGAAGCGCGAAGTGCCGTCCGGCATCAGGCCCTTGCCCTGCGTGGCGCGGATCGCGGTGCACAGGTTGGTCTTGCCCGAGAGGCAGCTTTTGCACTGGCGGCATTCGGGCGTGTAGAGCGGAATAACGTGGTCGCCGGGCTTCACCGACGTGACGCCTGCGCCGACTTCGCGCACGATCCCGGCGCCTTCATGGCCGAGCACGCTCGGGAAGATGCCCTCGCTGTCAAACCCGTCGAGCGTGTAGGCATCGGTGTGGCAGATGCCGGTCGCCATGATCTCGACCAGCACTTCGCCCGCCTTGGGGCCTTCGAGATCGAGCTCGACAATCTCGAGCGGCTTCTTGGCTTCAAACGCAACGGCGGCGCGGGTCTTCATGGGGTAATCCTCCCGGGAAAGTGTCTGCCCTGCCGATAGGCAAAGCGCGGGTTTGGTTCAATCGAGTTCGGCTTCAATCAGCCTCTCTAAGGGCAAGCATGAGCATTAGCGCTGCGGCCATGACCGAACCGCATGCCATGATCGCCGATACGGAGAACAGGCTGAGCCCTCCGGCGGTAAACAGCGTACCCGCCAGAATTGGCGATCCTGCCGAACCGATCCGCCCCGCGCCAATGGCAAAGCCGGTGCCGGTGGCGCGCACATGCGCCGGGAAGCCGTGAGCAAAGGCGCTGTAGAAGCCGACAATCGCGGCATTGGTGGCAAAGCCGGTACAGAACACCGCAAAGCGCCAGCCGACCAGCGTGGTGTCGCTTCCACCGAGGCCAAACACAACAACCGCGGCGGCACCCAGCAGCAACATGACGATGGTCGGCCACTTTATCCCGAAGCGGTGCATCAGGAAGCCGAACAAGGCACCGCCGCTGGCCCCGCCGATATTCGCCCAGACCAGCACGCTCGCCGCCTCGGGCGCGGCAAAGCCGAAGTCCGCGACGATCTTGGGAGACCACTTGAGGATATAATAAAAGGTGATCGCGTGAAGCGAATAGCCGATGGTCAGCACAAGGGTCGTGCCGATCAGGCCGGGCTTCAGGATATCGAGCACGCTGGCTGTGGCGTCGCGGTGGTCCACCGGCGGCAGTGCCTCGATTCCGGGCAGGCGCAGCTTGGCCATAGAGCGATTGATCCGCTCAAGTGCGCCTTCAGGCCGCCGCGCCAGCAGATAGGCCGGGGTTTCGGGCACGAAGAACCAGATCAGCGGAATGAACACCACGGTCGCAATCGCGCCGAATTCGAACACCACGCGCCAGTCGCCGCTCTTCAGCAGCAGCGCTGCAATCGTCCCGCCGATGGTCGCCCCCAGCGGATAGCCGATCACCATCAGCGACATCGCCAGACTGCGACCCTTGCTGCTTGAAAGCTCGGCCGTCACCGCGTTGATCGCCGCGAGCATGCCGCCGATGCCCAACCCGGTGATGAAGCGCCAAAGCCCCAGCATCTGCGGGTTCTGCGCGGTGGTTGCGAGCGCCATGCCGCTGGCCATCACGACAAGGCAGCCCAGCATCGTCGGGCGCCGGCCAAGCTTGTCCGCAACGCCGCCGAGCAGGATCGAGCCCACCCCCATGCCGACGAGCTCCATCGCCAGCACGACGCCGAGCGCATCGCGCGCGATGCCCCATTCCTTGGCAATGCCGGGTGCCGCAAAGGCGCTCGACAGCACATCGAATCCGTCGAGCGCGTTCAAGGCGATCATCAGCACGACGGCGATCCATTGCGCCGCGCTCATCGGCGTCTCGCGAATGATCTCGCGCGGATCGGTATTCATGTCCGTAATTCTCCCCGGAGTGCGGCGTTCAGGCGCCGCCATCGTTATTCGTGAATGCGCGAAAGCAGCTCGATCAGCTGGCGGACTTCCTTGTGGCTGAAGCGGCTTTTCACCCAGGCCTCGTGCTCGCCGATGGCCTGCTTGGCGCGGGCGAGCATGGCCTTGCCCGGCTCTTCCAGGAACAGCGCCTGCTTGCGGCCGTCCTTGTCCGAACGGTCGCGCCGCAGGAAATGCTTGGCCTGCAAGCGATTGATGATCGCCATCGTCGTCGCGCGGTCCATGCGCAGGCGATGCGCCAGATCGGTCTGCGCGATGCCCGGGTGATCATCGACCAGCCACAGCACCGAAACCTGCTTCTGTGTCAGATCGAGATCCGTGAAAGTCTCGGTAAAGTGCCGGAGGCAGGCCCCATGCGCGAGGCGGATATGGAAGCCCAGAATGTCCTTGATCGCGCCGATATCGGCTTCGCCCTCGGGTGGCGGCGGTGCTGTCACCGCATCGGCAAACTTGTCCCTGATCAATGCCGCATCCCCGTTTGCGCCTCTAGTTGCGCCTTGCCTATTCGTTAGCAACACTTACAATCATCAACCAAGCGAAAAAGCCCAAGAGGATGTGCCATGGCCCAGTTCCCCTCCAGCCCCAGCTTCACCGGGTTCAACACGCCTTCGCGGATCGAGGCGGACATTGCCGACCTCGCGCACGAGGGCGTGATCCCGCCAGAGCTAAACGGCGCGTTCTTCCGCGTCCAGCCCGACCCGCAATTTCCCCCGCGTCTGGGTGATGATATCGCCTTCAACGGCGACGGCATGATTACCCGCTTCCATATCCACGATGGGCAGGTGGATTTCGCCCAGCGCTGGGCGAAGACCGACAAGTGGAAGCTGGAGAAGGCGGCAGGCAAGGGCTTGTTCGGCGCCTATCGCAATCCGCTGACCGACGACGAGAGCGTGAAGGGCGAAATCCGCGGCACCGCCAATACCAACGCCTTCGTCTTCGGAGGCAAGCTCTGGGCGCTGAAGGAAGACAGCCCCGGACTCGTGATGGACCCGGCGAGCCTCGAAACCGCGGGCTACGAGAAGTTCGCCGGCAAGATGACCGGCCAGACTTTCACCGCCCACCCCAAGGTCGATCCGAGGACCGGCAACATGGTCGCGATCGGTTATGCCGCAAGCGGGCTCTGCACCGATGACGTGACTTATATGGAAGTGAGCCCCGAAGGCGAGCTGATCCGCGAGGTGTGGTTCAAGGCACCCTACTATTGCATGATGCACGATTTCGGCATCACCGAGGATTACCTCGTGCTCCACATCGTGCCCTCGATCGGCAGCTGGGAGCGGCTCGAGCAGGGCAAGCCGCACTTCGGCTTCGACACCACGATGCCGGTCTATCTCGGGATCATTCCCCGCCGCGAAGGGGTGACGCAGGCCGATATCCGCTGGTTCAAGCGCGGCAACTGCTTTGCCAGCCATGTGCTGAATGCATGGCAGGAGGGGAGCAAGGTCCACTTTGTCACCTGCGAGGCCAAGAACAACATGTTCCCCTTCTTCCCCGACGTCCAGGGCGCGCCGTTCAACGGGATGGAGGCGATGAGCTATCCGACCGACTGGGTGGTCGACATGGCTTCGAACGGCGAGGACTTCGCTGCCATCACCAAGCTCTCCGACACGATGGGCGAGTTCCCGCGCATCGACGACCGCTTCACCGGACAGAAGACCCGCCACGGCTGGTTCCTCGAAATGGACGTAAAGCGCCCAGTCGAGCTGCGCGGCGGCAGTGCCGGCGGCCTCTTGATGAACTGCCTGTTCCACAAGGACTTCGAGACCGGCGCCGAGCAGCATTGGTGGTGCGGGCCTGTCTCCTCGCTGCAGGAGCCGTGCTTTGTCCCTCGCAGCAAGACCGTACCCGAAGGCGACGGCTGGATCCTGCAAGTGTGCAACCGGCTGGAGGAACACCGCAGCGACCTCCTGATTTTCAACGCGCTCGATATCGCCATGGGTCCGGTCGCCACGGTGCAGATCCCCATCCGCCTACGCTTCGGCCTCCACGGCAACTGGGCCAATGCGGACGAAATAGGGCTCGCCGCCTGAAAGCTCTTCCCGCCCCCTCCGGTTATTGCTATTCACCATAACAATAACCGGAGGGGGAGAAGATGATGTCCGTTCGCCTGTGGCATGCCGTTCTGGCAGCGAGCGTTGCGCTTGCCCCTGTGGCCGCTTCCGCGCAATCGGCCCCTGTCGGCCCATCCCCTGCCGTGATCGCCATGCGCGAGCAGTGGCTCAACCCGGCAATCAACAGCTTCACCTTCCGCAATACAGACAAAGTCTTCGAAAGCCGCGCCGTGCCGCGTTCGGGCCCGGTTGCGCCGCTCGCCACGGGCCCCACGCTCACCATGCCCGTGCACAGCACCGGTAGCATGGTCATGGGCTATGATGGCTGGGCGGACCGCACCTTCACCAACGCGCTTTTGGTGATGAAGGACGGCAAGCTCGTCTTTGAAGACTATCGCAACAAGTCGGACGCGGCGACGCATTTCATCTCGTTCTCGATGGCCAAGACGATCACCGCGCTGCTCGTCGGCATCGCGCTCGATGAGCACAAGATCCACTCGCTCGGCGACAAGGCGGGTGATTACGTGCCCGAGCTCAAGGCCGGCGGCTACGGCGATGCCACGATCCGCCAGATCATGCAGATGCGCTCGGGCGTGGACTACGAGGAGCGCTACGATTTCGGCGAGCACCCCAGTCTTGCCGCGACGATCCACATGAAGGCGGTCGTGCGCAACCAGATGCGCTTTGCCGATCCCGCCGTGACCATCGGCAAGAAGACCGTGCCCGGCAGCACGTTCAACTACGCCACGCTCGATACCGCCGTGCTCGGCTGGATCCTCGAACGCGCCACTGGCGAGAAGCTGGAGACCTACACCGCGAGCCGCCTGTGGGGCCCGCTCGGCGCCGAGGCGGGTGCGTTCTGGCTGGCCGATGGCCCGCCCGGCATCGGCCGCGCGCTCAACGGCATGGGCTATAACGCGGTGCTGCGCGATTTCGCCCGGCTTGGGCAACTGATGCTCGATGGCGGCAAGGCAAACGGCAAGCAGATTGTCCCTGCAGGCTGGGTCGGGCAGATGACCACGATGATCCCCTTCCCCGCCGATTCCGCACGCAAGGCCGAGTTCAAGGGTTATGGTTTGCAGACTTGGCAGGTCGACGACGAACCGGGCGCCTTCAGCGCGGTCGGCCTTGCGGGCCAGTTCATCTACGTTCACCCCCAGACCCGCACGGTGATCGTGAAGCTCAGCTACAACCCGCCGGTCGAACCCGAATGGCTGACCCCGGAAGTGCTGAGCTACTTCCACGCCATCGTGCGCGCGCCGGCCAAGCCATGATCAAGCCCGATCTCGAATTCGTCTACGAAGCGAGCGGCGATCTCGAGCCGCCGATCCCCGTCGGCACGACCTATGACGGCACGCGGCGGATCATCCCGATCCTGGGCGGCGGGCGGGTCGAGGGCCCGCGCATCAGGGGCAAACTCGTCGGCAATGCCGCCGATTGGCAACTCACCCGGCACGATGGGGTGACCGTAGCCGATGCGATCTACGCACTCGAAACCGATGACGGCGTCGTCATTCAGATCCGCAACCGCGGCCTCCGCCACGGCCCCCCTGAGGTCATGGCGCGGCTCGCGGCGGGTGAGGAAGTCGATCCTTCCGCCTACTATTTCCGCACCGTGCCCGAATTCATCGCGCCCGAAGGTCCTTATGACTGGATGAACCGATCCATTTTCATCTGCTCCGGCGCGCGCTATCCCTTGGGGATAAAGCTGTGGGTATGGCGGGTATTGTAAGACGTCTGCCGCATCCCGAAAGGAACCTAATGTGGCTCGTGCCGACCGCCTGGACCGCCTCGATCGCCGCCGCGCAGGGCTCGAGGAAGATTACCGCGAAGCGCTGATCGCCGCACTCAAGGTGACAGCAGCAGGTGCATGGGGCCTGTTCGATCACCGGCAAGACAAGCACGACCGCGCCCGCGCTGCACCAGCTATCCTGGAACTGGAAGACCTCGCCGAGACCATTTCCGAGCTGCGCGAACAGCTGATGCTGGATGAACCCTTCACGCTGCACCAGCAGTTCCTCGCCGCACGCGGCCCGGTGCGCGCGCAGGCGGTGGGTGAACCCAAGCAGGCGCGGGCGTGGCTCGAACGACTGGCGGCAGAGGCCGAACCGGAGTAGAGCCGCCGCGCAATTCTGCTGCTGAACAAAAGGCACATGCATGGCCCGCAAGCATTCCAAAGGCGGTTGGCGAGACGACGAGGATGAGGCGGCCGAGGCCCCGCCACCGCCGCCATGTTGGCTTTGCGGCCGCCCCTGCGGCTCCACCGTGGTCTGGCACCACCCCGTGCCCAAGAGCCGCGGTGGGCGTGAGACCGTGCCAATGCACGCGATCTGCCAGAACACGCTGATCACCAACTTCACCAATTCCGAGTTGCAGCGCGCTGGCATGGATGTGGAGCAGCTCCTCGCCCATCCTGCGGTGCGCAAGTTCGTCGATTGGGTGGCGAACAAGGACCCCGAATTCACCGCCGGCACCGCGAAGAAGGGGCGCTGAGGAAGGAACGCCGATATGTCCACTCATCCGCTGGTTACCGCCTTTTATGGACGCGTCTGGAACGCAGGCGAGCGCGCCGCGCTGGATGACCTGGTGACGGACGACTTCCGCTTTCAGGGCTCGCTCGGCGCGCCCGTCGTCGGCCGCGATGCGTTCTGGGGCATGGTCAGTTTCGTACGCGGCGTGCTCTCGGACTATCACTGCACCATCGTGGACTGCGTCAGCGAAGGCGATCAGGCTTTTGCCCGGATGCGCTTTGCCGGCACGCACACCGGCTCCTTCCGCGGCCACGAACCCAGCGGCCGACGCGTCGAATGGCAAGGCGCGGCACTGTTCGGCTTTGCGGGCGAGCGGATCGCTGCGCTCTGGGTGCTGAGCGATACCGCGGCGCTCGATGCGGCGCTGCGGGGCGATTAGGCGTCGTCGGCGAAGTAATCCTCATCAAGTCGTCGGACCTCAAGGATCCGACTGGCTCGTACGCCAACACCGAACTCTACCATAAGCTCAGTCAACCTAGCTCCATCGATCAATATGATACGCTGTTGCAGCCCCCGGGCGTAATCCAGTGCTTGGCGACTAAAGGCAGAAGTTGTGACAAACACGCCTTTGTTCGCCTGAAGGCCGACAAGACTTCCAACGAAGCCTTGGACTTCCGGCCGACCAACCACTGAACCGTTACCGTAGCGCTTTGCCTGAACGTAGATGCGATCGAGGCCAAGTCGATCCTCGTCAATGATACCGTCAACTCCGCCATCACCCGTCTTACCGAGCTGCCGGGCTGCGTCCTCGTGGGAGCCCCCGTAGCCCATCGCGACAAGTAGGTCGACAATCAGGCTTTCGAAAAAGAATGGAGATTGTTCAAGAATTCTGGCTAGCAGATCAGCTTTCAAAGCAGTCGTCAGAAGGGAATGAGCGGCATCGATTTGCTCTTCTGGGGTGGCATCAGATGCCGATGAGGCAACAACCGCCTCAACTTCTTCCGCATTGCCCGCGCCGCTAGCGTACTGGCTGTAGTATTCGCGGAACGAGGGAAACCGTTTTAGCAATTCGACATCGATACGGTCCGGCTTGGTGGCAAGCAATTCCCGCCCAGCAGCCGAGACAACGAACACTCCACGATTCGGGCTATCGATCAACCCGGCTTTGGTCATGTAGAATTTTGCCCAATGCACCCTATTGTGAAGGAGGCGTTGCTTACCGCTTGGTAGCATCTCTTCACGTTCCTGTTCCGTCAGACCAATTCGGTCCGCGATCACTTTGGCCGCTGCTGGAACACGGGTCTCTCCTTCCGCGGCTAGCGTCAGAACTGGAAGCATGAGCGACTGGTAGTCGGGAATGGGCATATCTGGTAAATTAGCAGACCGGTTCTCAGCCGCAAACGATGAATACTCGCCGCTACCCCGCCGCCCGCGCCAGCAGGCCCTGCTCGTCGCGCTCGGCGCGGCGGGCGATCAGCACCATCAGCACCGCGATCGGCACCGCCACCCAGTTGATGGTCAGCATGGCAAAGCGCAGATTGCCCGTCGCGTCCGAAAGCAGCCCCACGACATAGGGCCCGATGCCGAGGCCGAGGATCGTCATGACGAGGAGGTAGAGGCTCGAAGTCAGCCCGCGCATCCGGGGCAGCACCTGTTCGTACATGATCGCATAGAGCGGCGGCATCCAGCCTGTAAGGATGAAGCTGTAAGGCAGGAAGCGCCAGAAGAACGTCGGCGCATCGGGCGCGGTATAGACCCATAGCGACATCAGCGGCGATGCCGTCATCGCAAAGAGCGCCACGCCGGCGCGGCCCGAACCCGGCCAGCGCTTCTGCAGCCAGTCCGAAAGCGGCCCCCACAAGAGCGGCCCCAAGATGCCCATGCCCGCCGAAAGCAGGCCGAACTTCAGCGCCGTCTCACCCAGCGAGAGATGATAGGTGCGGATCAGGAACGTGGGATTGAAGGCCATCATCCCGTAGTTGATCACCGACTGCAGCATGCCGACGGACATGCACATGATCACCGTCGGCGAGCCTCGGAGGACCCGGCTGGCCTGCGGATCGGAGAGGCTCACGCTCTGCACCAGATTGACGATGACAACGAGCCCGAGGCCGATCACCGCCCATTGCAGTGCATGCGGATTGACGCCGAGAGTCCCGAACATCAGCAGAGGGCGGGGCGAGATCGCGGTGCTAGCCAAGGTCAGCGTGACCATGACCGCGGCGATCACGCCGATCAGCACGAGGTTGCGCGCAATCATCGCCGGACTGGCCGCCCGCGTGCGCATCACGATCAGGTGGAAGCCCGGCGTCACCGCGCCGAGCATTTCGAGGCTGGCAGCAAACGGGCGCGGATCGGGCGGCGTGGCGATGCCGTCCATCACTCCGCGTTCAGGCTCGCGCAAGGTCCACAGGAACGCGGCGAGCACGAAACCCGGCGCGGCAGCGACGAGGAAAGCAAACTGCCACCCCCTGAGCGCCGCACCAGGATGCCCCACATCCCACCAGTTCGCCGCGAGGCCGCCC
>CAILIO010000220.1 GCA_903834285.1 uncultured Sphingomonadales bacterium
ACCCAAAGTGTGCCCCGGCGTGGCCGAAGCGGTCAGCCGCAGCGGCCCGGCGCGCACCACCGAACCGGCGCGCACGATCCGGTCTGCCAGTACGGGCGCGAAATCGTGGTCCTTCAGCACACCATACTGCGAGTCTGCCGGATCGACTTTGCCGGTTGCCACCACGGCCGCCGCCGCCGCGCTCAGCGCGACTTTCGCCCCCGTTGCGCGCACCAGACCGGCCAGCCCGCCGACGTGGTCGAAGTGTTCGTGGCTGGTCACGATCCAGCGCACATCCTCGGGCCGGAAGCCCAGCGCGCGGATATTGGCGAGGATCGAGGGCACGGCCTTTGCGGTGGCGGTATCGACCAGAATATGCCCCTGCGGTGAGGTCACCAGCAGCACGCTGACCGTGCTGGTGCCGACATAAAAGGTGTTGCCATAACGCCGGGCGGGCGGGGCAGGGGCTGAAAAGTCCTCCGTGTCGCCGCACTGCTTGATCAGGGCTGCGGTGGCGGCGCTGTCGGGCCCGGCAGGCGCGGGCTTGGCGAGTGCCAGCTCCGGTGCCAGCGCCAGACCAAGCGCGAGCAGGGTTCTAGCGGACAAAGCTTGCTCCATTGGCGTCGATCACCGCGCCGGTCATGCTTGGCGGCGCATCGAGCGCGCAGAACACGCCGATGGCCGCGATTTCCTCAGGAGTGGCGACGCGGCCCAGCGGAATATCGGCGAGGAGGCCCGCACCGCCCCGGCTCGCGATATAGTCGCCCGCCATGCCGGTGTCGGTGAAGCCTGGGGTCACGGCAAAACTCAGGATGCCATCAGCGGCATAAGCGCGCGCGATGGTCTTGTGCATTGCGATCATGCCGCCCTTTGCCGCTGCATAGTGCCAATGCGCCGGGGAATCGCCCCGGTAGGCCGCGCGGCTTGCGATATGCACGATCCTGCCGAGCGCGCTGCGCGCTTGCCAATGCCGCACCGCGAGCCGCGAAAGCTGCGCGGCGGAGGTAAGGTTGACGCGCAGCGTTTCCTCCCAGCCATCGAGCCAGCCGATGTCCGATGCCTCGAGCGGGTTCGGCGCAAACAGCCCGGCATTGTTGACCAGCACGTCGATGGTCCCGCCCGCCGCGGCCAAGGCTTGCTCCCACAGCATTTCTGCCGCCGCTGGCTCGCCGAGGTCCGCGCCGATCACGCCGGGGGCGGCTGAACGGCCGTGGCGGATCACCATGGCACCCCGCGCGACAAGCGCTTCGGCCAGTGCCGCGCCGATGCCCCGGGTCGAGCCCGTTACGAGAATAGCAGGTCTGTTCATTGCGGCCCGCTGTACCAGTGAAATGTCCCCCTGCAACAGGCGCAAGCGATTTGCCCTCCTGTACCGACATCTCAAGGGGAGGTTGCGCGCCCCGGCGATTGGGCTAATACGAATCGCGATCACACCCTGCGCAGTTATGCGCGGGGCGGTTTGGCTTACTTTTTGAGGGGTTCACATGGCGCAGGCGCCCACCAAGCGGCCACTTTCACCGCATCTCGAAATCTGGCGTTGGGGTCCGGCCATGCTGGTTTCGATCCTGCACCGGATCACCGGCAATGGTCTGGCGTTTGTCGGCCTTGGCCTGCTGCTGTGGTGGGTCAGCGCGCTCGCGGGCGGCCCCGCCAGCTATCAGACCTTCCTCGACTGGGTGTGGCTGGCCCCTGCGGGCGGCCTGCAGACGGCGACGGCGCTGCTCGGCAAAGTCGTGCTGGTCGGCCTGACATGGGCGTTTTTCCAGCATATGGCGACTGGCATCCGCCACTTCATTCTCGACATCGGCGTGGGCTATGAGCTCGAGGCCAATGCGCGCTGGTCTTCGCTGACCATCCTGTTCTCGGTCGCCGCCACCAGCCTGTTCTGGGCTTTCGTGGTGCTTCACTGAGCTTCACCTGATCCATTGAGGAACCATCATGGGTAACGGTACTTCCATCGGCCGCGTGCGCGGACTTGGCTCCAGCCACCACGGCACGCACCACTTTCTCTCTTCGCGGTTGACGGCGGTCGGCAATCTGGTGCTGATTCCGTTTTTGATGATCAGCCTCGCGCTCATGCCGACGCATGACTATGCGACAGTCCATGCCTGGGCAGCCAAGCCGATCCCGGCGACCGCGCTGATCCTGATCATGATCAACACCTTCCAGCACGCGCGCCTTGGCGTGCAGGTCATGCTGGAAGACTATATCCACGAAGAAGGCGGCAAGGTTGTGGCCTGGCTCCTCATCAACATCCTGCCGCTGGCCGGCGCTGCCTTCGGCATCGTCTCGGTCGTGCGCATCGCGCTCGGGGGCGCCTGAACCATGTCCGCACCTGCCTACAAGATCATCGACCATACGTACGACACCGTGGTGGTCGGCGCTGGCGGTTCGGGCCTGCGCGCCACGATGGGGTCGGCGCAGGCCGGCCTGCGCACCGCCTGCATCACCAAGGTCTTCCCCACGCGTTCGCACACTGTCGCGGCGCAGGGCGGCATTGCGGCCAGCCTTGGCAACAACAGCCCGGACCACTGGACCTGGCACATGTACGACACGGTCAAGGGCTCCGACTGGCTCGGCGATCAGGACGCGATCGAGTACATGGTGCGCGAGGCCCCGGCGGCGGTCTATGAACTTGAGCATGCGGGCGTGCCGTTCAGCCGCAACGCGGAAGGCACGATCTACCAGCGCCCGTTCGGCGGCCACATGCAGAACATGGGCGAAGGCCCGCCGGTCCAGCGCACCTGCGCCGCGGCCGACCGCACCGGCCATGCCATGCTCCACGCGCTCTATCAGCAGAGCCTGAAGTACGACGCGGACTTCTTCATCGAATACTTCGCGATCGACCTCATCATGGAAGCCGGCGCGAACGGCGTTCCGGAATGCCGCGGCGTGATCGCCATGTGCATGGACGACGGCTCGATCCACCGCTTCCGCAGCCATGCCGTGGTGCTCGCGACGGGCGGCTATGGCCGCAGCTACTTCACCGCGACGTCCGCGCACACCTGCACGGGCGATGGCGGCGGCATGGTGCTGCGCGCAGGGCTCCCGCTGCAGGATATGGAATTCGTCCAGTTCCACCCCACCGGCATCTACGGCGCAGGTGTGCTCATCACCGAAGGCGCGCGCGGCGAGGGCGGCTATCTGACGAACTCCGAAGGTGAGCGCTTCATGGAGCGCTATGCGCCGTCCGCGAAGGATCTGGCCAGCCGCGACGTCGTCAGCCGCTCGATGGCGCTGGAAATCCGCGAAGGCCGCGGCGTCGGCCCGCACAAGGACCACATCTACCTGCACCTCGATCACATCGATGCGAAGGTGCTGGCCGAGCGCCTGCCGGGTATCACCGAAAGCGGCAAGATTTTCGCGGGCGTCGATCTCACCCGCCAGCCGCTGCCGGTCGTGCCGACGGTGCACTACAACATGGGGGGCATTCCCTGTAACTACCACGGCGAAGTCGTGACGATCGGCGCGGATGGCAATCCGGAAACGATCATTCCCGGCCTCTTTGCGGTGGGCGAGGCGGCCTGCGTTTCGGTCCACGGTGCAAACCGTCTGGGCTCCAACTCGCTGATCGACCTTGTCGTGTTCGGCCGCGCCACGGGCCTGCGCCTCAAGGAAATCATCAAGCCGGGCTCGTCGCACAAGGCCCTGCCCAAGGACAGCGCCGACCTCGCGCTCACCCGCATCGATACGTTCCGCCACGCCAACGGCGGTTCGCCAACGGCACAGGTCCGCATCGAGATGCAGCGCACGATGTCCGCCCACGCGGCGGTGTTCCGCACCGACGAACTGATGGACGAGGGCAAGGTCAAGCTCGCCGCGACCTATGAGCGGATGCAGGACATCAAGGTTTCCGACCGCTCGCTGATCTGGAACTCCGACCTCATCGAAACGCTTGAGCTCGACAACCTGATCTCGCAAGCGGCGGTGACGATGCATTCGGCCTCGAACCGCAAGGAAAGCCGCGGCGCCCACGCGCATGAGGACTTCCCCGAGCGCAACGATGCTGAATGGATGAAGCACACCGCCAGCTGGTTCGACGGTTGGGGTGGCAAGGGCGGCAGCGTGAAGCTGGATTACCGCCCGGTCCACGAATACACGCTCACCGACGACGTCGAGTACATCAAGCCCAAGAAGCGCGTGTACTGATCGTGCCCGCGCCTCGCGGGTTATGGCTTCTGGTGGCCGGGCTTGCCCTTTGGGCAGGTCCGGCCATTGCCGTTCCGGCTCCCGCAGCGTCACCCTATCCCGATCCGCTTGAGGCCGGTTGGAAAGGCAAGCACGTCTGCGAGCTACTCAAGGACAATGTTCGGATGCGCGTGCTGCGCTGCACGTTCCCGCCGGGCTGGGGTCACGAGCGCCACCATCATGCGCCGCATTGGGGCTATATCCTGCAAGGCTCCACTATGCGCATCACCACCGCCAGCGGCACGGTGGTGCGCGAGCTCAAGGCGGGAGACAGCTGGTGGAGCGACGGGATCGACTGGCATGAAGGGCTCAACATCGGCAAGACCACCGGGGTCTACCTGATCGTCGAGCCCAAGGCCTAACCGGGCGGGCCTGACGTTCGTCAGGCGCCTGTCTGCCGTTTAACGAAGCGCGGCGGACGCGAGACGAAGGGCAGGGCAGGGCAGAGCGGAGCCAGTGCACACCGACTGCGAAAGGATCTGCCCCATGCTTCTCCGCACATCGACTTTGCTGACTGCTGGCGCTGCCCTGCTTGTTCTGGGCGGCGTGGCTGCCGCGCATTCGCCGGTGGATCAGAGCATTAGCCCACCTGCGCCCCCCGAAGCGCCGAGGCCGCCTGAGTCCCCATACGTCGACCGTGCCGCCATCGACCGCGAAGTTGCCGAAGGCATGGCCGAAGCCCGCGCTGGCATCGCCGAAGCGCGCAAGGAGATCGCCGAGGCGCGCGATGAAATCATGCGCGAACCGGACATGCCTGCCAGTGCCCGCGCGCAGGCGCTGGCTACTCTCGACAGGGCTGAACGCGATGTGGCGCGCGCCAGTGAGCGCGTGCGCGACTGATCATTTGCGGTGGCGGCGGGCTTTCGCGCGCTTGGCAGGCTGGACCTTGGGGTCAGGCTCTGGCGCTGCGGTTCCCGTCGCCTGAAACGCCGAGGCCTGCGCAGCGGTGGCTGAGCGGGCCGGATAATGACACCCGCGTGCCTGGCCATAGCCCTTGAGGAACGCGCGTCGGCTCGCGCCGGCATAGAGCGCCACCTGCCACTGCCGCTCCCGCCCGGCCGCGCCGGACACTTCGCGGACCACTCCGCCAAACGGAATGAAGCTGTTGATTACCGACTTCGCCATCTGACCCACGGTATTCCCGCGCTTTTCGCCGCGTGTCTTCTCGGCGGCGATGTCGATATCGGGCCCGAGCACTGTATCGAGCTGCACGATTTCCGCGCCAATCGCCCGGCATGAGCGCAGGCCGGCCAGATCATAGGTCCCCTCGCGCGCCGAGATCAGGATCGGCGGGATATCGTCTTTCTTGATGTTGAACGTATCCAGTGGTGTCGTCGCGACATCGCCCGCCTTGACATTGGGCGGCGCGACAACGGTCTGGGCTGCTACCGGGGCGGCAGCCGCCCCGAGCAGGAGTGCGATGGCGAATTGGCAGTGCTTCATGAATGGTCCTCACTTCGCCAGCACAACGTCTCACATGCTAGTGGGTTCCCTGCGCTGGCCCGGCGTTGAACGTATCGCAGGCATCTTCGTTGCCGGTTTCGAGGCCCTTGCGCAGCCAGGTCATGCGCTGGGCGCTGCTACCGTGGGTGAAGGCGGATTCCACCGGCGTCCGCCCGGCCGAGGCCATCAATGTATCGTCGCCGATCTGGTGCGCGGCGCGCAGGCCTTCCTCGATATCGCCGGGATCGATCCGGTCCTTGTTGCGCGCGGCCCAGACGCCCGCATAGCAATCGGCTTGCAGCTCGAGCTTGACCGAAAGCCGGTTGGCCATCGGCGGATTGCGCCGCTGCGCCTCGCTCACCTGATCCGAGGTGCCGAGCAGGTTCTGCACATGGTGGCCATATTCGTGCGCGATGACATAGGCCCGCGCAAAATCGCCGCCAGCGCCCAGTTGCTTGTCCATCTCCGTGTAGAAATCGGTGTCGATGTAGATGCCCTGGTCCGCCGGGCAATAAAACGGGCCCATCGCGCTCTGCGCCTCGCCGCAGCCGGATTGCCCCTCGCGCGCATAGAACACCAGCTTGGGCGCGGTGAAGGCGATCCCGGCTTTCTCGAACAATGGGCCCCATGTCTTGTTGAGCGAGGCGAGCGCGTTGCAGCTCTCGCGGCTGAAGGCATTGACGGTGCAGCTTTCAGCAAGGCTGCCCGGTTTCCCTGGCAGCGCCTGCGAGGGTGCGGCGCCTTGCATGTTCTGCAAGGTGCCCAGCGTCTGCAAGGGATTGATCCCGAATACCACAGCACCGATCAGCGCGATGACGAGGCTGCCGCAGCCGATCTTGCCGCCCGTCCCGCCAAAACGCGGACCACCCCCGCCGCGCTGGTCCTCGACATTGATCGAGTTGTCGAAATCGTCGAGCCGCATTGTCTGTTCTCCTCTCGCTCACACCCGATTGCCCGCAAGCCCACCCTGCCCGCAAGAGGGAACCAACATCGCCGCTCGGGACACGGGGGACCTTGCGCAGGTCCGCCGCTTTTGCCAGCAAGGGCATTACGTTAGGCCGTTCGGGGATAGCGATGAGTCGATGTGGGTGAGCCGATTGCCATGATCACCTCGGCCCCGACGATTGTCCGGCCCCGCAAGCACAGGCGATTGGCGGGGATATGCCTTGCACTTCTCGCGCTATGCCCGCTTGGCGTGAGCGCCGCTGCCCCCACCAAGCGCCAGCTGCAGCAGATCGAGACGCTGCTGCGACAGCATATTACCACGCTCGCCAGCGATGAATATGGCGGCCGGGAACCCGGCACGCCGGGCGAGACGCTCACCTTGCGCTACCTCGCGCGGCAGTGGTTCGATATCGGGCTGGAATCGGGCACCAACGATCCGGGTAATGCCTGGTTCGCGCCGGTCGAGCTGGTCGAGCGCGCGCCGCAGGGCTCGCGCGCGCAATTTTTCCATGGCAAGCGCCGGGTGCCGGTGGCCGAAGGCGGCTATTTTGTGGTTACCTCAGGTCTGCGCAGCCTGATCGAGAACGCTCCCCTCGTCTATGTTGGCAAGACGCTCGGCGGGGAGGGCGCCCGAACCGAATTGGCGGGGCGTGTTGCGGTGATTCTCGACAGCGAAGCACCGCCGCCCGAGCCGGCCAAGCCGGGTGCTGTCGGTGCGGTTCCGCGCGCGGTCGACCGTGCCGGCAAGTTGCTCGAGAGCGGTGCTGCGGCAGTGCTCACCGTGCTCGATGGCGAACGCTCTCTGGAAGACGTCATGGCCCGCCGCCGGCGCGCGGGCTATGCACTCGCCGGAGAGCGGCTGGGCGGTGACATCGAGGTGTTTCTGTCGGCCGATACCGCGCGGCAGATGCTTGCGACCTCGGGCGCGCCCGATCTGGCCGGGCTCCACGCCGCAGGCGCAGCGCCCGGTTTCAGCGCCAAGCCGCTGGGCATAACGGGATCGTTCGAGGCGACCAGCCGCGAGACGCGGATCAAGACGCACAACCTTATCGGCAAGCTCGAAGGGCGCCGCCCCGGCAGTGGCGCGATCGTGCTGATGGCGCATTGGGATCACTTCGGCAAATGCGCCGCGCCGCCCGCCGAAAAGCTGATCTGCCCGGGCGCAGTGGACAATGCCTCGGGGCTGGCGGTGATCACCGAAGTCGCGCGGCAGCTTTCGGGCGGAAAGCCGCTGGAGCGCGACGTCTATCTGGTTGCGACGACTGGCGAGGAACTCGGCCTGCTCGGCGCCATGGCGTTCGCCGAGAACCCGCCGCTCCCGCTGGGCAGCGTGGTCGCCGCGTTCAACGTGGACAGCACCGGGCTGGTCCCGGCGGGCCTGCCGGTCAGCGTGGTGGGGCAGGGCATGACCCCGCTTGATCCCGGGATCGCCAAAGTGCTCAAGGCGATGAAGCGCAAGTTTGCCCCGGGTGAAGCGGCCAATGCCTTTGCCCGGCGGCAGGACAGCTGGGCGCTCATGCAGCATGATGTACCCTCGGTCATGGTCAGCACCAGCTATTCGGACCCCGCGCGGCTCGAGGCCTTCATGGACAATATCTACCACCGCCCGGCGGACGAAGCCTCGCGCGTGGTCTATGGCGGGATGGTCGATGATGTGCTGATCCAGGCCGAACTGGTGCGTTTTTTCGCCGATATCAAAGCGTGGCCAGGGAGCGGGCCGCCTGCAGGTGCAAAGGTGGTTGCAGGGCCCTAGCCTAAACCGCCCGGCTTGATTACATGGGCCGCCACGAATCTCCCCCTAACGGCAAGTGGCGCACACCATGGATATCCCTCTCGGCCTTACCTTTGACGACGTCCTCCTGCGCCCCGGCGCATCGGACTTTGTGCCGACGCAGGCCGATACCCGCACACGCCTGACCAGCTCGATCACGCTCAACATCCCGGTGATTTCCGCCGCGATGGACACGGTGACCGAAGCCGACATGGCTATCGTCATGGCGCAGCTCGGCGGCATAGGGGTGCTTCACCGCAATCTCACCGTCGAGCAGCAGGCCGCCGCCGTCCGCGCGGTCAAGCGCTTCGAGAGCGGCATGGTGGTCAATCCGATCACCATCACCCCCGAAGCGACGCTCGGTGATGCGCAGGCGATCATGCGCGCCAACAAGATCAGCGGCATTCCCGTGGTCGAGGCGAGCGGCAAGCTTGTCGGCATTCTCACCAATCGCGACGTGCGCTTTGCCGACAATCCCGCGCAGCCGGTGCACGAACTGATGACCCACGAGAATCTCGCCACGGTCAAGCTCGGCACCACCGGCGATGAAGCGCGCCGCCTGCTTCACCAGCGCCGGATCGAGAAGCTGCTGGTGGTCGACGATGCGTTCCGCTGTATCGGGCTCATCACGGTCAAGGACATCGAAAAGGCCGTTACCTATCCCGACGCAACGAAGGACGCCGCCGGGCGTCTGCGTGTCGCTGCCGCCACCACGGTTGGCGAAAAGGGCCTCGATCGCACCCGCGCATTGGTCGAGGCGGAATGCGACGTGATCATCATCGATACGGCGCACGGCCATAACCGCGATGTCGCCCGCGCGGTCGAGGCCGTGAAGGCCATGTCGAACACCGTGCAGGTGATCGCCGGCAATGTCGCGACCGCCGAGGCGACCCGTGCGTTGATCGACGCGGGCGCGGACGGGGTGAAGATCGGCATCGGGCCGGGCTCGATCTGCACCACCCGCATCGTCGCCGGTGTTGGCGTTCCGCAGCTCACCGCGGTGCTCGAATGCGCTGCCGAAGCCGCCAAGTCGGGCGTGCCGGTGATTGCTGACGGCGGCCTGCGCACTTCGGGCGATGCGGCCAAGGCGCTGGCGGCGGGCGCGAGCACGATCATGGTCGGCTCGATGCTCGCAGGAACCGAAGAGGCGCCCGGCGAGACGTTCCTCTATCAGGGCCGCGCTTACAAGTCGTACCGCGGCATGGGCTCGGTCGGCGCAATGGCGCGCGGCTCGGCAGACCGCTATTTCCAGCAGGATATCAAGGATTCGATGAAGCTGGTGCCCGAAGGCATCGAAGGCCAGGTACCCTACAAGGGCCCTGCCAAGGATGTCGTCCACCAGCTCGTCGGCGGGATCAAGGCGGCGATGGGCTATACCGGCAGCCCGACGCTCGAGGCCTTGCGCGAGAATGCGAAGTTCGTGCGCATCACCAATGCTGGCCTGCGCGAAAGCCATGTCCACGATGTATCGATCACGCGTGAGGCGCCTAACTATCCCTCGCGTTGATCCGCTTTTGCAGGCCAGGCCATGACTCCCGCGGCGCGGGTGCAATCGGCGATCGAGGTGCTCGACGCGGTGATCGCCTCCGTGCGGCGCGAAGGCGCGTCGGCGGAGCGTGTCGCGTCGGAATGGCTCAAGGCGCGCCGTTTCATAGGCTCGAAGGACCGCCGCGCAATCCGCGATCTGGCGTGGAACGCGATCCGCCTCTGCGGCGAAGTGCCCGAAACTGGCCGCGCCGCGATGCTTGCGTTGGCCAAGGGCGATCCGGTCCTCACCGCGCTGTTCGATGGGTCGAACTATGGCCCCGCGCCGATCCTTGCCGACGAACCGGTGGCAGCAGCGGGTCTTGCTCCGGTTTGGCTGGAAAAGCGCCTTTTCACCTCGGGCATTCCGCGTGAGCAGGGTGCCGCTTTGCTGGATCGCGCGCCGCTTGATCTGCGTGCCAACCGGCTGAAGATCACCCGCGACCGTCTGATGGTGGCGTTGCCTGTGCCTGCGACCATGACACAAGCGCCCGACGCGCTTCGCCTGCCAGGTGGCACTCCGGTCGAGACCTGGCCCGCTTTCGCGGAAGGGCTGTTCGAAGTGCAGGACACCGGCAGCCAGCTTGCCTGCGGCGCACTTGAGGTTATGCCGGGCGAAGCCGTTGTCGATCTCTGCGCCGGGGCCGGAGGCAAGACGCTTGCGCTTGCCGCGGCGATGCAGGGGCAGGGCGACTTGCTCGCCTGCGATATCGACCGCACCCGCCTCTCGCGTCTTGCACCCCGCGCCCACCGGGCAGGAGCGCAAGTGGAGACGCGGCTGCTCGATCCGGGCCGCGAGGTTGAGGCGCTCGCCGACTGGCAGGGCCGGGCAGACGCCGTCATGATCGATGCGCCGTGTTCAGGGACAGGCACCTGGCGGCGCGGCCCCGAAGCGCGCTGGCGGCTAACACCGCAAAGCCTTGTCCGCTACGCGCGGGTGCAGGCCGATGTGCTGCGGATCGGTGCCGGTCTGGTGCGCTCCGGCGGACGGCTCACCTATGTCGTCTGTTCGCTGCTCGATGCCGAGGGGCCCGATGTGGTGGCTGCGTTTCTTGGCAGTAACCCCGGATGGCGCGCGGCCGAACAGCAGGTCGGAGCGGGGACCCCGCGCGGCGCGGGCCTGAGGCTTACACCTTGGGACGATTCGACGGACGGGTTTTTCTTCGCAACACTCCACCGGCTATGATAGTCAGCAAGATCATGGACGCCGGGGGACCACGCGCGCCGCATGGCCGGCTCTGGGAGTTGTTGATGCGCTACTTGCCTTTGGGAGTTGCCTTGTCCCTTCTCGTGCTTGTCACGGGAAGCGCCGGAACGGCCGGTGTCTCGCTGCCCACGGACCCCCGCGCAAAGGTCCTCATCGAGACCGGTCGCGAGTTTCTGGGCCGCGGCGATATCGAGGCCGCGACGGACAGCTTCGAATCTGCTCTTGCCGCCGATCCGGGCAATCCGGCGACGTTCCTCGCGCTCGGCGATGCCGCGCGCGCGGCGGGCATGCAGGGCAAGGCAATCCATTACTACCGCGAGGCGCTTGCGCGCGATCCCAACAACCTTGCCGCGCTTTCGGGCGAAGGTGGGGCGATGGCCGAGAAGGGCGCGCTCGAGAAGGCCAAGGGCAACCTCGCGCGGCTTGAAGGCCTTTGCGGCCGCACATGCCCGGAGGCACAGTCCCTAGCCGGTGTGATCGCCAAGGGCCCGACCGCGCGGGTCGTCTCCGCCGATGCGGTGAAGCCCGATCCCGCGGTCGAGGATAACTGACCCGTCAGATCAGCGCGCGGAATTCCTCGACGACCTGCCGGTAGACCCTCTTCTTGAACGGGACGATCAGGTCCGGCAGCATCTCGGGCTCGACCCAGCGCCAGGCGAAGAATTCCGGGTGCTCATATGCATCGAGCCGGATTTGCCCGTCCTCGCCGTTGAAGCGCACCAAGAGCCAGCGCTGCCGCTGGCCCCGGTAGCGTCCGCCCCACAGCTTGCCGATCAGCTGTTCCGGCAGGTCATAGAGGTATTCCTCGCGGCTTTCCGCAAGGATCGTGACGAGATCGGCGGTAACCCCGGTCTCTTCCTGAAGCTCGCGCAGCCCTGCGGGATGAAGCTCCTCGCCATCGTCGATGCCGCCTTGCGGCATCTGCCAGGCATCCCCTTCCTTGCTGTCGATGCGCTGGCCGACAAAGACCCGGCCCTCCGCATTGACCAGCATGACCCCCACGCAGGGACGGTAGGGGAGCCCGGCAGGATCCTTGCTCATCAGGCGCGGCCCAGCAGCAGACGGACGGCGGCGAAGATGCGCTGCATGTCGCCGTTCGCGCTGGGGAAAGCCTTGCGCAGCTGCGCGAAGGCGTGAGTGGTGCCCTTCATTTCAAGGAACACGACCTCGGCGCCCGCGCGGATCAGTTCAGCGCCATAGACCCGGCCGCTGTCACGGATCGGATCGAGGCTGGCCGTGACGAGCACTGTCGGCGGGGTATCGGCGTGATTGCCGTAGATCGGATAGGCGCGCGGGTTGCCCAGCTCGGCCTGATAGGCGTCCGAGAACCAGGCCATCGTCTCGGCGGTCAGAACGAAACCGTCGGCGAACTGCTGGAACGAGGCGTGGTCGGGCTTGTCGTCGCTCAGCGGATAGATCGGCACCTGCACCACCACCGGCACCGCCGCCGCGCTTTCTGCCAGCGCCTGCGTGATCACGATGGCGAGATTGCCGCCCGCCGAATCGCCCATGGGGATCAGGCCGGTGATCGAACGGCCCAGCATCTCGGGGCTCGTTGCCACCCAGCGCGATGCGGCCTCGCAGTCATCCGGCGCAGCGGGGAAGGGGTGCTCGGGCGCTAGGCGGTAGTGAACCGCGATCACCGGCAGATCGAGTTCCGCCGCGATTTCGGTGCAAAGCGAGTGGTGGCTGTCGAGATCGCCGATCACGAAGCCGCCGCCGTGGAAGAACATGACTGCCGGGCCGGGCTCACGGGTTTCGCGCGCATCGTAGAAGCGCAGCGGGATATCGCCCGCCGGTCCGGGGCAGGAAAGGTCCTTGATCACCGCCAGCTCGCGTGGCTCGGCTTCGGCCAGCACGCCCATCTGCACATAGCTCGCCCGCGCGCCTTCGGGGCCCATCTGCGCCATCGTGGGGCCGGGGATCGAGGCCGTGAAGTCGAGGAAGGCCTTCACATCGGGCCGGACATAAGGGGTGGTGGCAGTATCTGACATGGTTTTCCTCTTCCTCGGACGCAGCGACGGCACCGGACTCGGTACCCCGCATTGTTGACAGGACTGTTATTTGCGAGCTTGACGGCCATGGGCAACCGGATTCATGAGCGAGTGCAAGATTTGCGGTGCATCAGTTTTTCTTCTTTGCGTACCGCTAGATGAGGGCATAGGCGCCCCAAGACGAAGCAAGGTGCGCAAGAGGACGCGGCAGGGCTGACAGCGGCCCACGCGGATAGCAGAGGATCATATGGCGACAGTTCTTGAGAGCGAACCCGAAGGCCACACCGGCGGGAGCGAGCATGCTCCTGTACCCGAAGCGGTCGTGGTGCGTTTCGCGGGCGACTCGGGTGATGGCATGCAGCTCACCGGCGGCCAGTTCACGCTCTCGACCGCGCTTGCCGGCAACGATCTGGCGACCTTCCCCGATTTCCCTGCTGAAATCCGCGCGCCGCAGGGCACGCTGTTTGGCGTCTCGGCGTTCCAGATCAACTTCGGCTCGACCGAGATCGATACCGCGGGCGATGCGCCCGACGTGCTCGTCGCGATGAACCCGGCGGCGCTCAAGACCAATGTGGGCGCGCTCAAGGCGGGCGGCCTGATCATCGCCGACACCGGCGAGTTCAACAAGCGCAACCTCGAGAAGGCGAAGTACGATGTCAGCCCGCTCGAGGACGGCAGCCTCGAGAAGTGGCAGGTGCTTGCTTTCGACATCTCGGCGCTGACGCTCGAAGCGGTGAAGCCCTTCGGCCTTGGCAACAAGGAAGCGCTGCGCTGCAAGAACATGTGGACGCTCGGCCTCGCGCTGTGGATGTTCGACCGTGACCGGCAGCCGCTGATCGACTGGCTCAAGGGCAAGTTCGCCAAGATGCCGGTACTCGCAGACGCCAATATCGCCGCGCTCAACGCAGGCCATGCCTATGGCGAGACGGCGGAACTTTCGGGCCCGCTCAAGCAATATCACCTCGCTCCGGCCGAGAGCGAACCGGGCCTCTACCGCACGGTGACGGGCGCGGAAGCCATCAGCTACGGCCTCGTTGCTGGTGCGCAGCTGGCGGGGCTGGAGCTGTTCTTCGGCGGCTATCCGATCACCCCGGCCTCGGCGATCCTGCACAACCTTGCGCGGCTCAAGGAGTTCGGCGTCACCACCTTCCAGGCGGAAGACGAAATCGCGGCCATCGCTGCCGCTATCGGCGCGTCCTATGGCGGGCACCTCGGCGTGACGTCGTCCTCGGGCCCGGGCATCGCGCTCAAGGGTGAGGCGATGGGTCTTGCGATCATGACCGAGCTGCCGCTCGTCATCGTCAATTCGCAGCGCGGCGGCCCATCGACCGGCCTGCCGACCAAGACCGAGCAATCTGACCTCTACCAAGCAGTCTATGGCCGCAACGGCGACGCGCCGATGCCGGTGATCGCCGCGCGCAGCCCGTCTGACGCGTTCGAGTGCGCGATCGAGGCCTGCCGCCTTGCGGTGCAATATATGACCCCGGTCATGCTGCTGACCGACGGTTATATCGCCAATGCCGCCGAGCCTTGGAAGGTTCCCGATCCCGCCAGCTTCACGCCGTTCCCGGTCACGTTCCTCGAGGAACCGAACGGCCCCGACGGCGCGGTGCTGCCCTATGCGCGCGACGAGAAGGGCGCGCGGCCCTGGATCAAGGCCGGCACGCCCGGCCTGATGCACCGCATCGGCGGGATCGAAAAGAACCCCGGCACCGGCAATATCGACTATTCGCCCGCCAGCCACCAGACCATGACCGACGCGCGCAAGGGCAAGATCGACGGCATTGCCGCCAGCATCCCGGCGCAGGAAGTCACCCTCGGCGAAGCAGGCGGCAAGCTCGCGCTGGTGGGCTGGGGCTCAACCTATGGCCCGATCCATCAGGCCGTGCGCCGCGCGCGCCGCAAGGGGCTGGATGTCAGCCAGATCCATGTGCGCCATGTCTGGCCGCTGCCTGAAAACCTTGGTGAGCTGCTCAAGAGCTACGAGATGGTGCTGGTGCCCGAAATGAACACCGGCCAGTTCAAGACTGTGCTGCGCGATCAGTATCTGGTCGATGCCAAGCCGCTCAACAAGACGAGCGGCCAGCCGTTCACCATTGCCGAAATCGAAGCGGCGATTGCCGCAGCGCTGGCCTGAGGGAAGACAGCCATGAACGACATGACCCCCATCAAGACCACGCTCAAGGACTGGGAAACCGATCAGGAAGTCCGCTGGTGTCCGGGTTGCGGCGACTACGCAATCCTCAAGGCGGTGCAGCGCGTCCTGCCCGAAATCGGCGCTGATCCGGCCAAGACGGTGTTCGTCTCGGGCATCGGTTGTTCGAGCCGCTTTCCGTACTACGTCGAAAGCTACGGCTTCCACACCATCCACGGCCGCGCGCCGGCCTTCGCGACCGGCCTCAAGCTCGCCAATCCCGAGCTCGATGTCTGGCTGGTAACGGGTGACGGCGACGGCATGTCGATCGGCGGTAACCACACGATGCATGTGCTGCGCCGCAATCTGAACACGCAGATCTTGCTGTTCAACAACGAGATCTACGGACTCACCAAGGGCCAGTATTCCCCCACCAGCCGGATGGGCACGGTCTCGCCCACCACGCCGCTGGGTTCGGTGGACCGTCCGGCGAGCCCTTGCGCCTTTGCGCTGGGCGCGGGCGGGCGTTTCATCGCGCGCGCCTATGACGTCAGCAAGGAACTGCCCGCAGTGCTCAAGGCAGCGCACGCCCACCAGGGCGCGGCCTTCGTGGAAATCTTCCAGAACTGCATCGTCTACAACAAGGACGTCTTCGCCGATTTCACCGAGAAGGCCGGTGCCGCTATGGGCCAGCTTTGGCTGGCGCACGGCGAGCCGTTGCTGTTCAACAAGGGCACCAAGGGCATTGCGCTCGATACCGAGACGCTGTCGCTCAAGGTCGTCGATGTGGTGGATGGCGATTGGCAGGCGGCGGGCGTGCGCGTCCACGATGTGAAGAACCGCGCCATGGCGCATCTCCTCGTCGAAATGCCGTTCGGCCCGTTCCCGATGGCGCTCGGCGTGATCTACGATGATCCGCGCCCGACTTTCGAAGCCGCCGTCATCGAGGAGCGCGCGCGCGCCTCGGCGGGCAAGACCGCCAACCTCGCCAAGCTGCTGAGCAAGGGTCAGACCTGGACAGTGGAGTAAGCCTGTCCCTCGGGGACAGTGGCGGGCTGGTGCTGCAGTGCGTTAGGGCAGGAGAATGACTGCTGCCCCTTCCATCGTCTGGCTACGCCGTGATCTGCGCCTTGCCGATCAGGCTGCTTTTGCTGCCGCCGCTGCGGCCGGGCCTGTAATACCGGTCTATGTCCTCGATGATGAGACCCCGCGCCATCGCCGCATGGGCGGTGCCTCGCGCTGGTGGCTGCACCATAGTCTCGCCAGCCTTGATGCCGATCTGCGGGCGAGGGGCTCGCGCCTGATCCAGCGACAAGGGCGCTGCGAGGACGTGCTGGCAGACCTCGCGCGGCAAACGGGTGCGACCTCCGTCCACTGCCTGCGCCACTATGAGCCATGGTGGCGCAATGCCGAACGCGCGGTGGGCGAAGTGCTCACGCTCCACCGCCATGACGGCAACTATCTCGCCCCACCGGGTTCGGTGACGACGGGCAGCGGCCTGCCCTACAAGATATTCACGCCGTTCTGGCGCGCGCTCGAAACCCGCATGCCGCCCGCTGCGCCGAGCCCCGCGCCGAGCCGTATTTCCGCGCCGGAGACATGGCCAGCCTCTGACAGCCTCGATGACTGGAACCTCCTCCCCACCAAACCCGATTGGGCTGGCAGCATGCGGGCAGAGTGGACGCCGGGCGAGGGAGGGGCCGCCGCGCGGCTTGAGGCCTTCCTGCCGCGCGCCCGTGCCTATGCCGAGCGCCGCAATTTGCCCTCTGTCCCCGGCACATCGCGCCTCTCGCCGCACTTGCATTTCGGCGAAATCTCGCCCGCGACCCTCTGGCATGCGGCGGCTGATCGGGGCGGGTCGGTCGGCACGTTCCTCGGCGAACTTGGCTGGCGCGACTATGCGCAGAACGTGGTCTTCCAGTTGCCCGACTATGCCGGCAGGCCTGCGCGCGAGCCGTTCGAAAGATTCCCCTGGCGCGAGGACCCGGCGGGCCTTGCCGCTTGGCAGCGCGGCCAGACGGGCTACCCCATCGTCGATGCCGGCATGCGCGAGCTCTGGGCGACGGGCTGGATGCACAACCGCGTGCGGATGATCGCGGCGAGTTTTCTCATCAAGCACCTGCTGATCGACTGGCGCGAAGGCGAGCGCTGGTTCTGGGATACGCTCGTCGATGCCGACTACGGCTCGAACGCGGTCAACTGGCAGTGGAGCGCGGGCACGGGCATCGATTCCAACATGTTCGTGCGGATCATGGCGCCGCTCACGCAGAGCCCCAAGTTCGATGCGGCGGCCTATATCCGCCAATGGGTGCCCGAACTCGCGCATCTCGATGATACGCGCATCCACGATCCCGACGTCCGCCCGCGCGCCTATCCGCCGCGCATTGTCGGCCATGCCGAAGCGCGGGCCCGGGCGCTCGCGGCTTACGCAGAGTGGAACGATCGCAGCTGATTTTGGGACAAGTGACGTCATCCGGTTGCTCTCGCCTGCGGATGGCTTCATAAATATACCTATGAACGCGCAAATGCCCGGTCGGGGCGGGCATCTCATCGCGGGCGGCAAGGCCCTCGGCAGCACGGGCGGGACGCTGACGCGCCTGTTCGCAGGGCCGATAGAGCGCATCCTCGCGCGGATCGATGCCGGGCTGGAACAGGGCTCGCTCCTCGCGCATTTTCCCGGCGGGATGACCCGGCTGCTCGGCGGGCGAGCCGAGGGCCCAGTTGCCGAAGTCACTGTCCGCGATTGGCGCGCGGTGCTGCGGCTGGTCGCCGGCGGTTCGGTCGGCTGCTATCAGGGCTACGAAGCGCAGGAATGGGACAGCCCCGATCCGGTGCAGCTCTTCACGCTCTTTGTGCGCAATGCCGCCTCGCTGGGCAATACGGCGCGCGCCAAGGGCCTGTGGCGGCTCGCTGCGCGCCTGATCCATGCCCTCCGGCGCAACAGCCGCCGCCGCGCGGCGCGCAACGTTTCAGCGCACTACGATCTCGGCAACGATTTCTACGCGCTGTGGCTCGATCCGATGATGAGCTATTCTGCGGCGCTGTGGGACGGGATTTCCCCCTCAGCCGACCTTGAGGAAGCGCAGCGCAACAAGATCGATCGCATGGCCGATCGGCTGGCGCTGGCGCCCGGCAACCACGTGCTCGAGATCGGCTGCGGCTGGGGCTATACGGCGCGCCGGATTGCCGAGCGCCACGGCGCCGCGGTGACCGCGATCAGCCTTTCCGAACCGCAGCTCGCCTGGGCGCGCGCCCAGGCTCAGGCGGCGGCGCTGCCGGGCCTCGAATATCGCCGGCAAGACTACCGCGATGTCACGGGACTGTTCGACGCGGTGATCAGCACCGAAATGGTCGAGGCAGTGGGGCGCGAATGGTGGCCGGCCTATCTCGATCGCATCGCGCAAGTCCTGCAGCCGGGCGGTCGCGCGGCGCTGCAGTACATCGCGATCCGCGATGACCTGTTCCCGGCCTATGCCCGCAATGCGGACTTTATCCAGACCTATATCTTCCCCGGCGGCATGCTGCTCAGCCTGAGCGAGTTTCGCGGGCTTGCCGAGGCGCGAGGCCTCGAATGGAAAGATCAAGTCGACTTTGCATCGGACTATGCGCGCACCCTTAAGCTGTGGCGCGAGGCGTTCGATGCGGCGGTGGAAGGCGGCCGGCTGCCGGCCGGATTTGACGCCCATTTCGTGCGGCTCTGGCGCTTCTACCTGATGTACTGCGAGGCCGGGTTCACTGGAGGCGGAATTACCGTGAGCCAGGTTACTCTCCTCAAGCAAACTTGAGGTTTGTTGAAAAATATTAAGAAAATTTTAACCGTTGGGGGACGCACCAAGAGTCAGGCGACTGGGCGAAAAACCCCGTCTCCGCGGTAGCGCAGGAGAATGTTGTCGTAGACAATCGGGCTCAGCAGATTGGCGAAAGCGCAGCCGACCTGGCCGCGCAGCCACCAGACCACTTCGGCCTGTTGCGATTCCAGCCCCGGCAGGGTGAGCCAGCAGATCGTGCCGACATGCATGCGGTTGAGCGCCGTGGCCGAGAAGCCGCCGAGCGACAGATCGTGCACCACGGTGTGAAAGTTTTTCGAACCCGAAGCGCGCAAGCTCGCCGGGATATTGACCTTGCTGCGCGGCGCACAGCGGTCTTCCTGGGTAGCCTGAAAATAGGCTTCGTTCGCGTAAGGATCCCAATGCTCGTGCATGGCGGTTGTCCTGAGCCGAGTCGCGCTTCCCCGCGCGGGAAGTCGTGAGCGGACTATCGCCAGACGCGCTTAACCGTTTGCTAGGACCTGTGGTTCCCGGGGCTGGTTAACCGAAATGCGGCTCGGGCTGGCAAAGGATTCACCAACAAGCTGGGTGATGAAATCGCCAACCACCTCGGGTGACTTTACGCTTGCCGGGTCTTCGCCGGGATAGGCCTTGGCCCGCATCGCGGTTCGTGTCGCGCCAGGATCGAGGATCGCCACGCGGATCGCCGAGAGGCTGCGCACTTCCTGCGCATAGGTATCGAGCAAGTTTTCGAACGCTGCCTTGGTCGCGCCATAGGCGCCCCAGTAGGCGCGGGGAGCGGAGCCGACACTGGAGGTCACACCGATAACGCGCGCGTCGCTGCTCTTTTTGAGCATGGGGTCAAAACCCGCGATCAGCGACTGCGTCGCCAGTACGTTGAGCGTCATCGCCCGCGTGAGGTCCTTCTGCTCGATCTGCCACACCGGGGTAAGCGTGGGCAGGACCGCCGCATTGATGACCAGAATGTCGAGCGCTTCCCAGCGCCGGCCGATCGCTGCGGCGAGACGGGCAATGCCGTCCGGCTCGGCCAGATCAACGGGCGCGATGGTGGCGCTGCCGCCGGTTTCGTAGATCGCCTGTTCGGTAGCTTCGAGGTCCTTGCCCGCCCGCGCGGTGAGGATCACGTGCGCGCCGGCTGCGGCAAGCGCTTTGGCAGTCGCAGCGCCGATGCCCCGGCTTGCGCCAGTGACGAGCGCGAGCTGCCCTGCGAGAGGTCCGGTGCTGCTCATGCCACCTTGCCCACCGGGAGCGGCAGCTGATCGGCGCCATCACGGCCGACAAGATCGGTCAGCCGGGTCGGATATTCGCCGCTGAAGCAGGCATCACAATACTGCGGGCAGGCCTTGTTGCGCGAGGCCTCGCCGACCGCGCGGTAGAGACCGTCGATCGAAACGAACGCTAGGCTGTCGGCATGGATGAACTTGGCCATGGCCTCGACGTCCATCCTTGCCGCCAGCAGCTTGGAGCGCTCGGGTGTGTCGACGCCATAAAAGCACGAATGCTCGGTCGGCGGGCTCGCCACGCGGAAATGCACCTCGCGCGCGCCGGCATCGCGCATCATCTGCACGATCTTCATCGAGGTGGTGCCGCGCACGATCGAATCGTCGATCAGTACGATGCGCTTGCCCGCGACCAGTGCGCGGTTGGCATTGTGCTTGCGCTTCACGTCGGCATGGCGCGCGCCGTCCGACGGCTGAATGAACGTGCGGCCGACATAGTGCGAGCGGATAATGCCGAACTCGAAAGGAATGCCCGACTGGTTGGCAAAGCCGAGCGCAGCAGGCACGCCGCTGTCCGGCACCGGGATCACGAGATCGGCGTCAGCCGCTGATTCCCGTGCGAGCTCCGCGCCGATGGCCTTGCGCACTTCGTAGACCGAGCGACCGCCCATCAGTGAATCCGGGCGGCTGAAATAAACGTGCTCGAAAATGCAGGGGCGGGGGCTGGGATGGCCGAAGGGGCGGTGGCAGCGAATCTCGCCGTCATGGCTGACCTGGATCATCTCGCCCGGCTCGACCTCGCGCACGAAGTCCGCGCCGATGACGTCGAGCGCCACCGTTTCGCTCGCGAAGACGACCGCGTCGCCGAGCTTGCCCATGACCAGCGGACGGATGCCGAGCGGATCGCGGCAGGCGATCATGCCCTCGTTGGTGAGGCAGATCAGCGAATAGGCGCCTTCGACCAGCCGCAGCGCGTCGATGAAGCGGTCGAGCAGTGTGGGATAGCGACTTGTCGCGACGAGGTGGATGATCACCTCGGTGTCCGAAGTCGACTGGAAGATCGCGCCCTTCGCGACGAGGTCGCGCTTCAGGGTCATCGCATTGGAGATATTGCCGTTATGCGCGATGGCAAACCCGCCGGTGGCGAGATCGGCGAAAAGCGGCTGCACATTGCGCAGACCCGAACCGCCTGTCGTCGAATAGCGCACATGGCCCGCGGCCATCATGCCCGGCAGTTCGGCAATCGCCTGTCCGCTCGAAAAGTTCTGCGCGACATGGCCTAGCCCGCGGCGAGAATAGAATTCCTGCCCGTCAAAGCTGGTGATGCCGACCGCTTCCTGCCCGCGGTGCTGCAGGGCATGGAGCCCGAGAGCGGCGATGGCGGCGGCATCCCGCGCGCCAAGCACGCCGAAAATGCCGCATTCCTCGCGGAGCTTGTCGCCATTCTCGTCGAAAAAGGGATGGGCCGCGCCGCTAAAAGCATCGGTGAGGTTCATGAGCGTTCCGGGTTCTGCGCTACGGCGCCTGCGCCAGCGCCTTAGCGCGCCATGTGGCGAGCTTTGGGGCGTAACGCAAGTGTCTCCAATCCTCAGCCCGTCCCGTGGACCCCGTTGCCACACCGCGCACATAGGCCTAGATGGCCGCACTGATGCTGAAACGAGCCCGCACTTGATCCTCTCGCCCTTCGAATGGACGATCGCCAAGCGCTACATGCTGCCGGGCCGGGGCGAAGCATTTATCGCCATGGTGGCCGGCATCAGCCTTGTCGCGGTCATGCTCGGCGTCGCCGCGCTGGTCATCGTGATGAGTGTGATGAACGGCTTTCGCGCCGAACTGCTCGACAAGATCGTCGGCCTCAACGGCCACGCGATCATTCAGGCCTATGGCGGACGGCTCGATGACTGGCAGGATATCCTGAAGCGGGTCGAGGCGACGCCGGGCGTCACCCGCGCCAGCCCGCTGATCGAGCAGCCGCTGCTCGCCACCTTCAACGGACGTGTCGAGGCGATCCTTGTGCGCGGCAACACCGGGGCCGATCTCAAGCGGCTCGAGGCAAAGCGCGTGGTCGGCAATTTTGCCGAGCTGCGTGCGGGCTCGACCAATGTTGCAATCGGCACGCGCCTGGCCGAAAGCCTCGGTGCGCAGATCGGCGATACGATAACGATCATCAATCCGCAGGGCCGCTCTACGCCTTTCGGCACCGTCCCGCGCCAGATTGGCTACCGCGTCGCCGCGATATTCGAAATTGGCGTCTATGATTACGACAACGCCTATGTCGTCATGCCGATAGCCGACGCACAGACTCTGCTTCTGACGGGCGATACGATCGGCATGATCGAGGTCACCACGACCAACGCCGATACCGCCGCGCAGACACTCGCGCCGATCAAGCAGGCGCTCTTGGGCCGCGCCCAAGTGACGGACTGGAAGACGATCAACGCCAGCCTGTTCGAGGCGCTCGCGGTCGAGCGAGTGGCGATGTTCGTGGTGCTTTCGATCATCGTGCTGGTCGCGGTGTTCAACATCCTTTCTTCGCTGATCATGCTGGTGCGCGCCAAGACGCGCGACATCGCGATCCTTCGGACCATGGGGGCGACCCGGAAAAGCCTGCTCAAGGTGTTCGTGACCATCGGCTTCGTGATCGGCGCGCTGGGCACGGCGGTGGGCCTCGGCCTTGGCCTCGTGTTCCTCTATTTCCGCCAGAGCGTGGTCAACGGCGTCCAATACGTCACCGGCCAGCCGCTGTGGGATCCGCAGATTCGCTTCCTTACCGAATTGCCCAGCCGCAGCGATCCCATCGAGATCACGGTGATCTGCGTGATGGCGCTGGTGCTCAGCTTCCTCGCGACGCTCTATCCCGCGCTCACCGCGGCGAGCACCGACCCCGTGCAGGTCTTGCGCTATGAGTGAGCCCTTCGTCCGCCTCGTCGATCTGAAGCGCAGCTTCTCGCAGGGCGATGAAACGATCGAAGTCCTGCGCGGCATTGATCTCGCGATCCGCCCCGGCGAGATCGTTGCGCTGCTTGGCCCTTCAGGTTCGGGCAAGTCGACCATGCTGCAAGCGGTCGGCCTCCTTGAAGGCGGCTTTACGGGAAAAATCGAGATCGCCGGCATCGAAGCCAGCGCGCTCTCGGCCGATGCGCGCACCGCGCTGCGCCGCGATCATTTGGGCTTCGTCTACCAGTTCCATCACCTCCTGCCCGATTTCAACGCGACCGAGAACGTCGTCCTGCCGCAACTGATCGCGGGCAAAGGCGCTGGCGAAGCGAAGGCGCGGGCGGAGGAGCTGCTCACCGCGCTTGGCCTGGGCCACCGCCTGACGCACCGCCCCAGCCAGCTTTCGGGCGGAGAGCAGCAGCGCGTCGCCGTGGCCCGCGCGCTCGCCAACCGCCCCGGCCTCGTGCTGGCGGACGAACCCACCGGCAATCTCGATGAGGCGACGGCTGACAAGGTGCTGGCCGAATTCCTCAAGCTGGTGCGCGGGGAGGGCAGCTCTGCCCTTGTCGCCACGCACAACGAGCGGCTGGCCCTGCGCATGGACCGGGTGGTGCGCCTGCACGAGGGACTGCTGGCCTGAACCTCCCCGCTTGATCCGGTGGCGGCGGCATGCCAGCTTACCGCCAAAGCACATCACGGGAGCCACCGCATGACCAGCCCGCAGACCATTGCAGATTTCACCGTCAAAGTGCCTGGCGGCAAGGACCTGAACCTTGCCGACAAGGCCGGCAAGGTCCTCCTCGTCGTCAACACCGCCTCCAAATGCGGCTTCACCCCGCAGTACGACGGTCTGGAAGCACTCTGGCGCAAGTATGGCGAGCGCGGCTTCGAAGTACTGGCCTTCCCCTGCAACCAGTTCGGCGGGCAGGAACCGGGCACGGCGGACGAGATCGAGAGCTTCTGCAAGGTCAACTTCGGCGTGAGCTTCCCGCTTATGGCCAAGATCGAGGTCAACGGTGACGGTGCCGACCCGCTCTACCAGTGGCTCAAGGCCGAAGCGCCGGGCCTGCTCGGCACCAAGGCGGTCAAGTGGAACTTCACCAAGTTTCTGATCGGGCGGGATGGCAAGGTTGTCCGCCGCTATGCGCCGACGGACAAGCCCGAAAAGCTGGCGGCGGATATCGAGGCGCTGCTTTAGGGCTGCTTTCCCCGCAAACCCCACGACATCCGTTCGTGTCGAGCGAAGTCGAGACACTAAGCGCGGCGCTATGTGTCTCG
>CAILIO010000221.1 GCA_903834285.1 uncultured Sphingomonadales bacterium
ACCCCTTTCCCCCAAAGACGGATAGCCCATGGCAGAGCGACCCCTTGCGCCGCAGCCCGATGGCGGCGCGACGACGCAACACATCGAATCGGACGCGGCGATCCACTGGACGACCGTTTTCCTCTCGGCTCTTGCCGACACCTCGAATGTGGCCGCAGCCGCGCGCAAGGCCGCCATCGATGTTTCCACCGCCTATAACAAGCGGCGCCACGATCACGAGTTCAACCGCAAGTGGCAGGTTGCGCTGTGCGAAGGCTATGACAACCTCGAGATGGAGCTGCTGTACCGGCTTCGCACCGGAGAGTTGAAGCCCGCGTCCAGCACGAAGCGCGCCGCCCGCAGCTTCGACAATGCTACCGCGTTCCGCCTCCTGGCAGCGCACCGCGAATCGGCGGTGCGCGAACGGGCGCGGCGCGACCATACGACCGCAGACCAAATCCGCGCCGCGATCGACCGGAAGGTGGAGGAACTGCGCCAGCGGGTCATGGATGCAAAAGCGCTCCGTGAAGCTGGCGCGCTTGCTGCGGGGACCCTGCCGAAGCCGCAGGATCCTGCGTGAGCGCGGACCGGCTCGACTTTCTGCGCCATGATGACGACGGCCTTGCCCGTGAACTGCCCGACATGCTTGAGGCGACCGAACGCGATTCGGTGCTGTGGAACTGGCCACTGTGGGCGCGTGCATCGCAGATGCCGCCGCCGGGTGACTGGCGGGTCTGGCTGATCATGGCGGGGCGCGGATTCGGCAAGACCCGCGCCGGGGCGGAATGGGTGCGGATGGTGGCTGAGCGCGACCATGCGGCGCGGATCGCACTGACCGCCTCCTCGCTGCACGAGGCTCGCAGCGTGATGGTCGAAGGTGAGAGCGGGCTGATGGCCGTGAGCCCGCCGGACCTGAGGCCGCGTTATGAACCCTCGCTGCGGCGGATCGTGTGGCCGGGCGGGGCGCAAGCGCTGCTCTATTCGGCTGCGGAAGCCGAGGCGCTGCGCGGGCCGCAACATAGCCATGCGTGGTGCGACGAGATCGCCAAGTGGGACGACAACCAGGGCCAGGCGCGGCGCTGCTGGGACAACCTCCTGCTGGGCCTGCGGCTGGGCAAAGCGCCGCAGATCATGGCGACGACGACCCCGCGTGCAGTGCCGCTGGTCCGACGGCTGATGGCGCAAGTTGGCGCGGAAGGCGATGTCGTGCTGACACGCGGTTCGACGCTGGAAAACGAGGCCAATCTGCCCAAGCGGTTTATCGCCGATGTAACGCGCGAGTTCAGCGGCACACTGCTGGGCCGACAGGAACTGGACGGCGAGCTGATCGATGATTTGCCGGGCGCGCTATGGACACGGGGGCTGATCGAGACCTGCCGCGAAACTGGTGGCAGCACGGCGATGACGCGCGTGATCGTGGGGGTGGATCCACCGGCAAGCGCCGAAGGAGACGCCTGCGGGATCGTGGTTTGCGGTCTGGGCGATGATGGCAGGGCCCGTGTGCTGGCGGACGCCTCGGTCGAGAAGCCGAGCCCGGAGCGCTGGGCGCGTGCGGTGGCCGAGGCGGCGCGAGCGTGGTCGGCCGACCGCGTAGTGGCCGAGGCCAACCAGGGCGGAGCGATGGTGGAGGCGGTGCTGCGCGCTGCCAACGCCGCCCTGCCCTTGCGGCTCGTGCACGCAACCCGAGGCAAGGTAGCCCGGGCCGAGCCGGTCGCGGCGCTCTACGAGGCTGGACGAGTGCGGCATGCCGGACTTTTCGCGCGGCTGGAGGACGAGCTGTGCGGGCTTCTGCCGGGCGGGACCTATCAGGGGCCCGGACGTTCGCCGGACCGGGCCGATGCCTGTGTCTGGGCACTGACCGAGCTGATGCTGGGTCGCGCCGGGGAGCCACGCATCTGGATTGATTGAGGGACGCCGGGGGACAGGCCCTTCCCCGACCCCTCCCGCAAGCGGGAGGGGAGATAACCGCTCCGAGCGATTTGAAAGGCTGAACATGTCAATTTTGCAAAGTCTGGCTGCGGCCTTCAAGGGCGCGGCGGTATCCGAGCGTGCGCCTTTGGCACGCGGGTTCATTTCACCCTGGGCAGAGGCGTTCCAGTGGCGGGGCGGCGAAGCGCGAGGGCCGCTGAATTATCCGGCGGCGATCCGCGAGGCCTATCTCAAGAACCCGGTGGCGCAGCGCGCAGTGCGGCTGGTGGCCGAAGGCGTGGGCAGCGCTCCGCTCTCAGCATCGGACCCGGACCTGATCAGGCTGGTGAGCGCGACAAGCGCCGGGCAGGCGCTGCTCGAGACGCTGGCCAGCCAGCTGCTGCTGCACGGCAATGGTTATGTACAGGTGCTGCGTGATGCTGACGGCCAGCCGGCCGAGCTTTTTGCGCTGCGGCCCGAGCGAGTGCGGATTGTGCCCGACAGCAAGGGCTGGCCGGCCGCGTTCACGTACACGCTCGGCGAGACGACGCTGCAAATCGATGCGGTGGACGAGTTCGGCCGGCCCAACCTCATCCACATCCGCGCGTTTCATCCCTCCGACGACCACTATGGCGCGGGATGCCTCGAGGCGGCCGACGAGGCGGTGGCAATCCACAATGCCGCCGCGCGGTGGAACCGGGCGCTGCTGGAGAACGCGGCGCGGCCTTCGGGGGCCCTGGTCTATGATCCGGGTGAGCCCGGCGCCGCGTTGAGTGCGGACCAGTTCGAGCGGATCAAGACCGAGCTGGCGGCTGCGTTTTCCGGCGAGACCAATGCCGGGCGGCCCATGTTGCTGGAAGGCGGGCTCAAATGGCAGACACTGGCGCTGAGCCCGGCGGACATGGACTTCGCGACACTGAAGGCGGCTGCAGCGCGTGACATCGCGCTCGCGTTCGGAGTGCCGCCGATGCTGCTCGGGCTGCCGGGGGACAACACTTACGCCAACTACCGCGAAGCCAACCGGGCACTGTGGCGGCTTACGCTGCTGCCGCTGGCGGGCAAGATCCTTGGCGCGCTCGCCGAGGGGCTGACCCCATGGTTCGAACAGGCAAGGCTGGCGGTCGAACTCGACCAGGTGCCTGCGCTCGCCGAAGACCGTCAGACGCTGTGGTCGCAGGTTTCAGCAGCCGATTTCCTGAGCCCTGCGGAGAAGCGGCATATGCTCGGCATTGCCGACGCTCAGGCGGGAACCGGGGCATGAGGCGCGAGGACATGCTGGCCGGGCTTCTGGCGCAGGCCGGGAACGAAGGCTCCGAACTGATCACCCTTCGGGCCGTGGTCGAAGAGGCCAGCGAGCTGGGCGCGGCACGCGCGCTCGAACAGATGGGCCTCGCCGACGAGACGGCACACGAGGACCTTGCAGAACTGCGCGAGCTGCTGCGCGCCTGGCGCGATGCCAAAGCAAGCGCGTGGAAAGCGGTGGTGGGCTGGGTCGTGCGGGGCCTGCTAGCGCTGCTGCTGCTAGGCCTTGCTGTGCGCTTTGGATCGCAGGACGTGCTGCGATGAGTGCGGCGGCTGACACGCAGACCCCGGCAGTGCGCTTTGCCGGCTATGCGGCGGTCTTCGGCAAGCGCGACAGCGGCGGCGACCTGATCGTGCCGGGCGCTTTCGCCGAGACCCTGGCAGCACGCAAGCAGGCGGGTGTCCGCCTGCCCTTGCTATGGCAGCACCGGACCGGTCAGCGGATCGGTTGGGTCGATCTGGCAGAAGAGGACCGCCACGGCCTGCGCGTGGTCGCCTCGCTCTCGCCCGGTGCCGGGCCCGCCGCCAAGGCGCTGGCCGAAGGCGCAGTGAACGGCCTCTCGTTCGGATATCGGGTGCGCGATGCCGCACCGCAGGGCGGCGGGCGCGAACTGCGTAGCGTCGACCTGATCGAAGTCAGCCTGGTGACCCGTCCCATGCAGCAGCTGGCCCGGGTCCACTACGTCGACAGCGCAGGCGGCCGATTGGCGCCAGCGTGAACACCCACCTCTTCACTACCCCCGAAAAGGCCGCCCGGAGCGTGAGGCTCCACAATCACGGCCGCCATCAAGAAAGGACGTTCGGTTCCATGGACATCAACACCCCCGAAAGCGCACGTGACGGCGCAATCGAGACCAAGGCCGACGCGTTCGACGCGTCGTTCGACATCGTGGCGCGCCAGGATGAAACCGCCGAGGCCATTGCGGCCCTGCGCGGCGACATTGCCGAAGTGAAAGGCCGTCTCGACAAAGTGAACCGCGCGGCGGTTCGCCCGGTAATTGGCGGCGCTGCCGAAGGCGCCATCGAGGCATCGCCCGAGATCAAAGGCTTTGTCGATGGCTATCTGCGGATGGGCCGGGAAACCGAGCTCAAGTCACTTTCAATCGGGTCTTCCGCCGACGGCGGCTTTGCCGTGCCGCGCCCGATCGATGCGGAAATCGCCCGCCGTCTGGTCAAGATCAGCCCGGTGCGCAGCGTGGCCAATGTGGTGCAGACGAGCACGAGCGGTTTCCGCCGCCTTATCTCGATCGGTGGCACGGCTTCAGGCTGGGCCAGCGAAACCGGCGCTCGCACCGAGACGGCGAGCCCCAAGCTTGCCGAGATCGTGCCGCCGCTGGGCGAGCTCTACGCCAATCCTTCGGCCACGCAGCAGATGCTGGATGACGCCGCTTTTGATGTCGGCAGCTGGCTCGCAAACGAGATTGCCACCGAGTTCGCCCGAGCCGAAGGCGCCGCCTTCGTCAACGGTACCGGTACCAACCAGCCCAAGGGCTTCCTGACCGGTCCGACGGCTGCGCAGAATGACGCGGCGCGCGCCTTCGGTACGCTGCAATTCATCGCGTCGGGCAATGCCGCCGGGTTTGACTCGGCCCCCGAATTGAAACTCATCGATCTGGTCTTTGCGATGAAGGCTGCGCTGCGACAGGGCGCGGTGTGGATGATGAATTCGGCGACGCTGGCGGCGGTTCGCAAGTTCAAGTCGGCTGATGGCTCGTTCTTGTGGCAGCGCGGCATTGTCGACGGCCAGCCGAGCCTGCTGCTGGGCTATCCGGTGATCGAGACCGAGGACATGCCGGACATCGGCGCGGGCAACTTCCCGATCGCGTTTGGCAACTTCAAGGCCGGCTACCTCATCGCCGAGCGCACTGCGACGACGATTCTGCGCGATCCCTATACCAACAAGCCCTACGTGCAGTTCTATGCAACGCGCCGTGTGGGCGGCCAGCTGCTCGACAGCGACGCGATCAAGCTGCTGAAAATCTCGACCTGATTGGTCTTGGGCGGGCGCGTGATCCCCTGACGCGCCCGCCCCGCGCTCGCGGCGGCCTCCCCTCATGCCGCGAGCGCCCCCATTTTGCCCTCGATATCCCATCACCCGAACACCGGAGATTGCCATGAAGCGGGCAATTACCGCGCCGCCGACGCTGGCACCGACGGCGCTCGCCGAGCTCAAGGCATGGCTCGGCATCAGTACAGCGCGCGATGACGCTGAGCTGACAGGCCTGATCAGGACCGCGCTCGAACTGTGCGAAGGATTTATCGGCACGATGCCGCTGACATCGGGCTGCGAGGAAATCTTGCTTGCGAGCGGCGCATGGCAGTCGCTGGCGACGCGGCCGGTACAGGCAATCACTGGGGTGATCGCCATCGGCCCGGACGGCACCAGAACGGCACTGGCCGCGAGTGCCTACGAGATCGATATCAGCGCCGATGGCACCGGGTTGATGCGGCTCATCTGGCCGGTTACCCAGACGCGGGTGGCAGTGCGGTTCACGGCGGGTATGGCCGAAAGCTGGGACACGCTGCCCGATGCCATCCAGCAAGGTCTGGTGCGCTGGGCGGCCTATCAGCACCGCGCCCGCGATGGCGACAAGGCGATGGCGGGGCCGCCTGCATCGGTGGCCGCACTCTGGCGCCCCTGGCGGCGGATGCGCATCGCATGACCGGGACCAGCAGCAACTTCGCAGCGGTGCAGCAGGAGCTGATCGCGGCCGCGTGCCGCATCGCCGAGGCCCGGGCCAACCGGCGCGCCGCCCCCGACAACACGGCCAACTGGCGCTCGGCGCGGTGGCTGTGGCCCTTGCTGTGACAGGAGTGAGCGATGGAACTCGCCTTTCGTGCCGTACTCGTGGCCTGGCTTGGCGCAGATCCGACGCTTGCCGCCGGACTAAACGCGATTGTCGAGGAAGCGCCGATCCGCACGGCGCTGCCCTGGCTGGCGCTGACGGCCAGCGCGAGCACTGACTGGAGCACCAAGAGCGGCCGCGGCCGCGAGATTCGCGTGGCGCTCGAGCTCAACTACCGCGGCTACGAACAGCTGGCCGAGGCAGGACTGATCAGCGCGATCGAGGCGCGGATGGAGAGCCTGTCCGCCGACCAGAGCGCCGCCGGATTCCAGATCGCCAGCCTGACGTTCCTCAAGGCCCGCGCCGAACAGCGCGGCGAGGCGCAGCGCGTCCTCGTGCTCGAGTACCGGGCGCGGGTGCTGGCGGCCTGACCGCCCACGTCAACGCCTGGATGTGATTTCGTCCATTCAAACAGGAGAACCAAGATGCCCGCACAGAAGGGAAGCGCCTTTCTGCTGAAGATCAGCGATGGCGCCGCAACGCCGAACTACAACACAGTGGCCGGACTGCGCACGACGCAGATGTCGATCAATGGCGAGCTGGTGGTGGTGACCAGCAAGGATTCAGGTGGCTGGCGCGAGCTGCTTTCGGGCGCAGGGACGCGCTCGGTAAGCGTGAGCGCGGCCGGGATCTTCCTGGGCAGCACCGCCGAAACGCAAGTGCGCGGCAATGCGCTGGGAGGGACGATCACCGACTACGAGCTATCCTTCGAAGGCGGCGAGAAGATGCGGGGCAAGTTCCTTGTCCAGAAACTCGACTACGCCGGCGATTTCAACGGTGAGCGCAACTACACCCTATCGCTCGAAAGCTCGGGCGCGGTGGCGCAGGTATGAGCGGCGCGTCCGTGACGCCCGCCGCGGCCAATCCGCACCGCGGCGAGGCCGGCCTGTTGCTCGACGGCGTGATGCACGTGCTGCGCCCGACGTTCGGCGCGCTGGTGGCCGCCGAGGAAGAGCTCGGGCCGCTATTTGCGCTTGTCGAGCGGGCCAGTGGCGGCGAGTTGAAGCTGGGCGAGATGGTGGCGCTGTTCTGGCACTGCCTGGCGCACCCATCGGACCAGAGCCGTGAGGACTTTGCCGAGGCGGTGATCCGTGCAGGGCTGAGCGCTTGTGCGCCGGCGCTGCGCAACCTGCTGGTGCAAGTCCTGAAGGGCGTCGGATGAGCCAGCGCTTCGGCGAGGCCGCGGTGCGGCTATCGGGCCAGGCGGCGCTGCTGATCGGCTGGACGCCGGATACATTCTGGGCGGCGACGCCGGCGGAACTGGCAGCGATCGTCATGGCTGCTGCGCCGCCGCCGGGAGACGGCATCGACCAGGCCACTTTGACCGCGATGATGGAGCGCGACGCGCATGGATAGTCTTTCTACGCTGGTCGTCGACGTGCGGGCCAGCACCGACGGGTTTGCCAGCGACATCGGGCAGATGCGCAGCAGTTTCGATTCAATCGTGGTCGACGGCTTCAGCAGGGGCAGCGACGTACTTGAGCGCGGGCTGCTGGGCGCGGTGCGGCGCGGGAGCCTCGGCTTCGAGGACCTGCGCCGCACCGGCCTGAGGGTGATCGACGACATTGCGGCGCAGGCGCTGCGTGGCGGCCTCGCCTCGATAGGGATCGGCGGATCGGGAAGCGGCGGCAGCCTTGCCGGCGGAATCCTCGGGCTAGGCAGCCTGATCGGATCGATCTTCGGGCTGCCGGGGCGGGCGACGGGCGGGCCGGTCGCGCCCGGGCGCCCCTATCTCGTCGGCGAGCGTGGGCCGGAGCTGTTTGTGCCGACATCGGCCGGGCAGGTCGATGCGGGTGGCGGAAGCGGGGCGCGGTCGGTCAATGTCTCGATCCGAGTGGTGGCGCCTGAGGGCAGTAGCAGCCCTGAAAGCTTGCGCCGCTCCAGCCGCCAGGTTGCGCAAGCTGTTCGACGCGCGCTCAGCGAATACTGAAAAGGAACGAGGGGCCATGAGCTTCTGGCTGGCTAGCCGCCGCACCGTGCAGGCGACCGACACGATTCAGCGGTTTGATCCGCGCTTCTGGACGGTCGACTTCCCGCGCCCGGCGATGGCATCGGTGGTGACCACTGCGGCCGACACGCTGCGCGTGGATGCGGTGTTCCAGAAGGCGAACGACCTGATCGGGTTGATCTGGGAGAGCGCGGACCGGTGGGACCATCCGCTGCTCGCCTACGATACCGACCGCGATTATGCTCGGCTCACGCTCTCGTTTCGCTGGCGGTCGAGCGGGGTGCTGCCGCTCGATGCTGTGAATGGCCCGACGCTGACGATCGAGGGGCGCGACGCGGCGGGGAATCCGCGCGGCTGGTATGTGCGGCTGTGGAACTATGCGGTGGGCACGCCAACCGACGCCGTGGTGACGCTGCCTTTCTCCGGCCTGGCAGGCGGGTTTCTCCTGCCGGGAGCAGCCGATCCGGTCTATCCCTCGGACATCGACCGGATGTTCATCTCGCTTGTCGCCCCGGGCTATTCGGCGACAGCAACGACGCCGTTTGCATCGGCGGTGACGGGTTGGGCGGAATTGTCCGCCATGCGCTGCAGCGGGCACAAGCCCATGTTGACCATCGGCGATGTGATGGTGCCGCCGCATGGCCTGAGCATGGCGACGGGCTATGACGATGGTTACAACCAGACGCCAGCGCGCCTGCTGCGCAGCATTCGCGGCCTCGGATATCGCGGCAGCATCAATCACTATGTGGGGATGAGCCACTTCTTCCCGCTGGCGCCTGACGGCGCCGGCGGGTTTGTAGTCGACCCGGCGCTGCCCGCTTTCAATGCTGCGGCGGAGCGCTGGCATGCTGCGTTCCTCTCGGGCGCAAAGGCGATGGGATACATGGTGATCCTCTCGCAATCGTACGAGCTCCTGGCGCAGCATTGCCCGGCGGCGTGGCAGCAGCGGGCTTCCGACGGGAGCCCGGCTCGCACCGGCTGGTCGCCGCCTTCGGCCTTGCTTTCACCGGCGTCCACCGCGGCAACCGGATGGCTGCGCAGGGTGGCGGTACGGCTGACAGGGCTGCTGACCGAAGCCGGCCTACCGGTGCGCTATCAGATCGGCGAGCCCTGGTGGTGGGTAACCGCCGATCGCAAGATCTGCCTTTATGACGATGCAGCGAAGGCCGCTCTTGGCGGCAGCCCGGTGGTCATTCCCGATCTAGGCGGCAGTCTGACCACGGCGCAGAAGGCGTTGCTCGATGCGGCGGGCGTGTTGCTCGCGACCTCGACAGCGAGCCTCACGGCGGCAGTGCGGACGGCTGCGGGGAGTTCAATGTGCGAGACGCTGTTGCTGGCATTCCTGCCAACGGTGCTTGATCCCGCCACACCCGAAGCGCGCCGCGCAAACCTGCCGACGGGATGGGCCGCGCCTGCGTTCGACGTGCTGCAGCTCGAGGACTACGACTGGCTCACAGCCGGTTTCGAAGCGCGGCGCAAGCGGGGGCGGGCGGAAGTCGAAACGAGGCTCGGCTACCCGCGCACGCGCCAGCACTACCTTTCAGGCTTTGTGCTGAACGCGGCCGATGCAGCCACGAGGTGGCCGCTGATCGACGCCGCTGCGAGCGAAGCGCGAGCGCTGGGCGTGGCGGAAACTTTCATCTGGGCGCTGCCGCAACTGGCGCGCGACGGCTTTACCCGCCTTCCTGATTCAGCAGCCGGGTCAGCCAGCGAGGACGACATCATGCAGCCCTTCGACGACGTGCTTTTCCCCATCGCGATCGGCCGATCTGCCACGGTGACGCCCGAATTTTCGACCAATGTGACGATCACCGCGTCCGGGTTCGAGCGGCGCAACAGCCTGTGGGCGGACGCGCGGCTGCGCTTCGATGTGGGGCCCGGTGTGCGCTCCGAAGCCGAGCTGGGCGCTCTGATCGCGTTCTTCCGCGCGCGGCGCGGGCAGGCGCGGGGGTTCAGGCTGCGCGATCCTTCCGACTATAGCTCGAACGCAATGACGGGTACGCCTACCGCGCTCGATCAGGTGATCGGGACAGGCGATGGTGCAGCGGCGCGCTTCCCGCTGGTCAAAGCCTATGGCCTGGGGATCGATGCGCAACTGCGGCGGATAACCCGGCCGCGCCCTGACAGCGTGCTGGTGAGCGTGGACGGCGCGGCGGTGACCAACTGGACTCTTGATGCTCTCGGCGAGATCGTGTTCGCCGACGCGCCGGCCACCGGCAAGACCGTTCGCGCGGGGTTTCTCTTCGATGTGCCGGTGCGGTTTGCCGAAGATCGGCTCGATGTTTCGGGCGCGGCCTTTGCCGCTGGCGAGGCGCCGAGCGTTCCCCTGATCGAATTGCGCGAGGATGCCTGATATGCCCGAGAGCACACGGGTCTGGTTCAGCCAGCCGCTCGAGACCGTGGCGATCTGGTGGCGGCTGGAGCGGCGCGATGGCGTGACGCTCGGCTTCACCAGCCACGACCAGGACCTTGCGTTCGATGGGCTTGTGCATCGGACCGCGCCGGGCATGGTACCATCGGCGATCCGCCGCACTGCTGATTTCGAAGCCGACAGCGCCGAGGTGGCGGGCGCGCTGAGTCATGATTCGATCCGCGAGGAAGACCTCGCCGCCGGTCGGTTCGACGGCGGATCGATCGCGATGGGACTGGTCGATTGGGAGACGCTCGAGCGCATGACACTCTACGCCGGAACCATCGGCACGGTAGGGCATGAAGGCGCAGGCTTTTCGGCCGAGTTGCGTTCGGTGAAGGATCAGCTCGCCCGGCAGATCGTGCCGAGAACCGCGCCGACTTGCCGGGCGGAATTCTGCGCGGTTGGCTGCACGCTTTCGGCCAATGCGTTCACGCATCAGGCGAGCCTTGCGGAAATCTCGGCAGATGGGGGATCCGTCCGCGTCTCGGGAGGGCCGGCGGCGGGATTGCTGGCCTTCGGCACATTGCGCTGGATTGATGGTCCCGAGGCGGGGCTGGCCCGCAGGATCGAAGCGGTCGACGGCACCTGGCTGGTGCTGGACCGGACCACCGCATCCGGTGTCGGTGCCGGGACGCGGATCGAGCTGCGGGAGGGCTGCGACCATACGCTCGAAACCTGTGCGACCCGTTTCGGCAACGCGATCAACTTTCAGGGCGAGCCGTTCCTGCCGGGGAACGATCTGCTAACCCGCTATCCGACAGCGCAGCGATGAATGCGGAGCTTGCCGCCGCCGCGACGGGTCTGATCGGCGTGCGCTTTCGCCTGCATGGCCGTGATCCAGCGACGGGGCTCGACTGTGTCGGGGTGGTGGCAGAGGCCATGCGGAGGGCCGGGATCGAGCCTGTTGCGCCGGCAGGATACCGCCTGCGCACCGTCTCGGTAGCTGGCCTGCTGCCCTTTGCCAAGGCCAATCGTTTCGAGCCGGTCGAGCCTGCGGAGGCCGACGTGGTGCTCGCCATGGTGAGCCCGGTCCAGCCGCATCTTGCGATCCGAACCCCGGGCGGCTTTGTCCATGCGCACGCGGGGCTGGGCCGGGTGACCTGCCTGCCGGGCGCGTTGCCTTGGCCTTCCGTCGGCGGCTGGCGCGTGCCGATCTCCCTGCACACAAATGGGAACTGAACAGTATGGCTACATTGCTGCTGACCGCCGTCGGCACCGTTTTCGGCGGGCCGCTGGGCGGTGCGATCGGGGCACTCGTCGGCCGCCAGATCGACACGGCCATCATCGGCGGACGCCGGGTCGAAGGGCCGCGACTGAAAGACCTGACGGTCCAGACCTCCAGTTACGGATCGGCGCTGCCGCTTCACTTCGGCAAGATGCGGGCAGCGGGAAGTGTGATCTGGGCGACCGAGCTTGTCGAGCACAAGGATACGGCGAGCAGCGGCAAGGGACGGCCCTCCGTGACCAGTTATACTTATTCGTCTTCGTTCGCGGTGGCCGTCGCCAGCAGGCCGATTGCAGGGATCGGGCGGATCTGGGCTGACGGCAACCTTTTGCGCGGTGCAAGCGGTGACCTCAAGGTTGGCGGTACGCTGCGGATCCACCTTGGCCATGGCGATCAGGACGCGGATTCGCTGATGGCCCAGGCGGAAGGGGTTATGCGCTGCCCGGCTTATCGCGGGCTCGCCTATGTCGTGTTCGAGGATCTGGCACTGGCGGACTATGGCAACCGCATACCCTCGCTGACATTCGAGATTCTGGCGGACACCACGAACACCTCGGTCGGAGCCGTGGCGCGCGAGATCCTCCCGGACGCGATGGTGAGCAACCTCGACAGAAGCCTTGTGGGTTTCAGCATCGACCAAGGATCGGCCGGCGACGCGCTCGCCGTGATCGCGGATGCGGTGCCCATCGCCTGTGCCGTTTCAGGCGGCGCCTTGGCGATCCATGCAGCAGAGCCGACAGGGCCAGTTTCGTCCGTGCTTCTTCCGGGGCCGGCCGCCGCGCACAAGGATAGCCAGACGTCCGAGGTGAAGGCCAGCGGCTGGTCGCGCAAGCGCGAGCCGCTTCCGCGGGTGCGGCAGTGCGGAGTCCGGTATTACGACGTGGCACGCGACTACCAACCGGGCCTGCAGCGCGGCATTGGCCGGAGCGAGCAAGGCGATCTGCAAGTGATCGAACTGCCGGCAGCCCTCACCGCCGCGGACGCCCAGACCCTGGCCAGCAGTGCGAGCCGCCTTGCAGCGCGGCCCGCCGACACGATCAGCTACCGCGTGACGGAGATCGACCCGGCGATCGCACCCGGTGCCATCGTGCGCATTCCGATCACCTCGGGCCTGTGGCGCGTGGCGCAGTGGGAGTGGCAGCAGGACGGCGTGTTGCTATCATTGACGGCGTGTCCGTCAAGCGGCGCTGCGGCCGGGAGTTCGGCAGCGGTAGCGGATCCGGGCAGGTTCAATCCTGCATCAGATCTCGCGCACACTCCGACCGTGCTCAGTACTTTTGCGCTGCCGTGGGATGGGATTGGCAGCGGCACGACGCCAGCAGTGTTTGCTGCAGCCTCAGGGGCCAGCGCGGGATGGACCGGCGCCGCGCTTCTCGCGGATCTGGGCGGCGATGGTGGCGCGCTGACATCGATCGGCTCTACGGGCCGCAGCAGGGCGCGCATGGGCCGCACAATCGGCGCTTTGCCCGCGGCATCACCGCTTTTGCTCGATCGGCAATCGACAGTGGACGTCGTGCTGGCCGCCACCGATCAGGTCCTCGTAGGTGCCAGTCTTGCGCAACTGCTCCAGGGTGCAAATCGCGCCCGCATCGGCAACGAGATCGCCCAGTTTGCAAACGCTGCGCCGGTCGGAAGCGGGGTGTGGCGGCTGAGTGGCTGGCTGCGCGGCCGCGGCGGGACGGAATGGGCCATCGGCACCCATGTCGTCAACGAGCCCTTCGTTCTGATCGAAGACACGCTGGTACAGCTCGATCCCGCACTGATCGGCGATCCTGCGACTACGCATATCGTCGCGGTCGGACTTGGCGACACGGCTGCAGTCAGCGTGCCGATTGCTGATCCCGGCGCTACCTTGCGCCCGTTCTCACCGGTCCGCGGAACAGCTATCCGGGGGGCCGATGGTTCGTTCGGGCTGGCCTGGGTGCGCAGGGCGCGTGGCGCGTGGTTGTGGCTCGATGGCGTCGATACACCGCTAAACGAGGAAGCCGAGCGATGGGAGGTGACCATCGGCGATCCGGCCGCGCCGGTGCTGCGCTGGCAAACCACGGCCGCCGCGCTCACCGTCACGGCAGCGCAGATTGCCGGGCTGCCGACCGGTGCGCCGCGTTATTTTGCAGTGCGACAAATCGGGCAAAACGCCGCCTCCATGCCACTGCGCATCGATTTTCCAGCCTGACATAAGCGACAGGAAACCGACATGACAGATCCCCTCAGCTTTTCATCCGTATCGCCGCGTTTTGCCCTCCCCATGCTTTTTGCCGGGCAAAGCCAGAAAGAGACGACCGTCAATGAAGCCCTGCTGGCGGTTGACGTTCTGCTCCATTCAGCCATCGAGGCAGTTATCGCTACCCCGCCCACCGCGCCCTCGAATGGACAATGCTGGCTGGTGGGAAGCGGCGCGACAGGGGCGTTTGCCGGACAGACCGACCGCATCGCCGCATGGAGTGAAGGGGGGTGGCGCTTTATCGCTCCGCGCGAGGGAATGCGCGCCTATGACATCGCCGTCGCGACTTACCGGCTTTACTCTGGAGGCACGTGGCGGCTTGTTGCAGCACCTGCCGCTCCATCGGGCGGAACCGTTATCGATAGCCAGGCACGGACGGCAATCACGGCAATCATCACGGCGCTGCGCAACACCGGTTTGCTTACCTGACCCGCACTCCCCTCTGTTCAGGCTCGGTGAAGTAAGCGTTCAGCCAGCGGTTTGCCTCGGGATTGTTGCTTAGAGGTCTGGTTTTAGTTGCCTTTTGGCAACATTCCGCCCTCACGTTTGCTTGCAAGCAAAATCGAGAGCCGCTAATGGCGAAGCACCCGAGGCATGACTTCGAATAAAGGGGAAATGAGAATGCGGAAACTGCTCCTGGGCTTGGCCCTGGCGTCAACGGCGCTCGCAACGCCGGCGCTCGCCAAGAAGGATTCCTGGTACGTCGAGGTCGATGCTGGCGCGATGATCGTCGAAAAGACCGATCTGGCGATCGCTGGTGTTGCGAACGCCGCCACTCTCAAGACTGACAGCGGCTACGATTTCGGCGGGATCGTCGGTTACGATTTCGGCGGCTTCCGCCTCGAGAGCGAAGTCAGCTATCGCCGCGCTCGTGCGGACCGCATCACTGACAGCGCCGGCAACTCGTATGATCGTGCGTCCAAGACCTTGGGCGGCCGTTCTTCGGCCCTTAGCTACATGGTCAATGGCCTGCTCGATTTCGGTAGCGACGATGGCCTTCAGGGCTTCGTCGGCGGCGGTGTCGGTGTTGCCAACGTGAAGTACGTTGTTGCTTCGCAGGGTTTCGGCGGCACTGATGATTCGGATACCCGGTTCGCCTGGCAGGGCATTGCTGGCGTGCGCACGCCTCTCTCGAAGCACTGGGACGTGGGCCTGAAGTATCGCTACTTCAGCGTGAGCAACGTGAGCTTCGTCGGTAACACCACGCTGAGCGGCCAAAGCATCAAGGGCCAGTGGCGCTCGCATTCGATCATGGGCACGCTCGCTTATAACTTCGGTGGCGATAAGCCGGCTCCGATGCCCGAGCCGCCGACTCCCCCGCCGCCCCCGCCGCCCCCGCCGCCTCCGCCGCCTCCGCCGCCTCCGCCTGCCCCGGTGTGCAACAAGGGTCCGTACATCGTGTTCTTCGACTGGGATAAGTCGAACATCACGCCTGAAGCGGCGACCATCCTCGACAACGCCGTCACGGCCTATGGCAACTGCGCCAGCGTGCCGATTATGCTGGCCGGTTACACCGACCGTTCGGGCACGCCGAAGTACAACCTGGGCCTTTCGCAGCGCCGCAACGACTCGGTCCGCGGTTACCTGACGGCCCACGGCATTCCGGATGGCTCGATCACCAACCAGGCCTTCGGTGAAGCCAACCCGCGCGTTCCGACCGCCGACGGCGTGCGTGAACTTCAGAACCGCCGCGTGGAAATCACGTACGGTCCGGGTTCGGGCATGTAACCCTCGGCTAGCAGCCGACTGGAATTGGGGGCCGGAGCAATCCGGCCCCCTTTTTCTTTGCCAACTGCAGGATGGCTCGGCCTCATCCATGCCCAGGGGCACTCGTCCCGGTGAGCGACGAGCGCCCCCTTGCGTTGGAGACGCCGCGATAGTCGCCTAACGCTCGCGCCGGATCAGATCGCGCCGGCACACCTCGAGCGCAACCAACGCAAAGGGCACCACCACTAGGATACCGGCGAGCCCGATGCGCAGATTGGCGCCGAACGCGCCGGAGATCTTACCCGCCGCATAAGGCCCGAGCGCCAAGCCGATCATCGTGGCGAAAAGGAAGAACGCGGCCGTTGCAGTGGCGCGGGTCGTGGCCGGCACGATGTTGACGATCGTTCCTGCCGCCCCACCAAGCGCGCAGCTTGCGAGGAACCACATCGGAAACACGCAAATGTAGACGACCGTCAACGAATGTGTCGCGAGCATGATGCAGTTGGGCACCAGCGATGTGAGCAAGGCTGCAATCACCACGAGAATTCGCCGAGAGTGATATCGGTCGCCAGCGAGGCGGTCTCCCAGAGCGCCGCCCGCGATGACCCCCAGCGCCCCGCCGAGCGCCGCCGATCCGCCGACGATCAAAGCGACAGCACCTGCGCTCGCGCCAAACTCACGGATCACCAGCGATGGTCCGAAGGCCGAATTGGCATAGGTAATCACGCACATGAGGCCATAGCCTAGATTGAGGCCGACGACAGACTTCGAGGCCCAGATGACCTGGAAAGCTTCTGGATCGTCGTGGCGCAGGGCAACCGCCCAGGACGCGATCGCATAAGTTCCAATGCCCAGCGCAATCCACTGCACAGGATCGCCGATCAGAAACGACAGCGCGGTGCCAAGCCCGGCCAGGCCGGCCGCAATAGCGAGGTTCCCGAAGAGCGCCTTACGGCCGCGCCGGGCCGCCGCCAGCAGGGTGAAGGGCGGAACGATTGCCGCCAGATCGCGCACGAACGCCGCGAGCGTGGCAGGTTGGGGCGCCGGGCGCGGTGCGCCATCGGCCGAAGGCGGCTCGAAGCGGCCGCGAAGCGGTTCCCTCAGACTCCGCACCCAGAATGCCAGCCCCAGGCCAGGTAGCCCGACGGCAAGAAAGGCCGCCTGCCATCCGGCGAGGCCAAAGGGTCGCTCGCCTAGCGGAAAGGCATGGTTCCACCCCCCGGCAATCGCGGTACCAATGTAGAGCGAAAAGCCGCCGCCGAGGTAAATACCCGAAGAGAAGATCGCTACGGCTGTCGCGCGGCGGTGGGCGGGGAAATAATCAGCCAGGAGCGAATAGGAGCAGGGGCCGGCGGTCGCTTCGCCCACACCAACACCGATGCGTGACGCGCCCAATTGCAGGAAGCTGCGCGAGAGGCCGGACAGCGCGGTCATCGCTGACCAGACGGCAAGGCCCGTAGCAAGCACACGGGTGCGCATCGCGCGATCCGCCAGCTTGCCGAGCGGGATGCCGAAGAGCGCGTAGAACACGCCGAACGCGGTGCCATAGAGGAACCCGAACTGGGCATCCGAGATGCCAAGATCGTGCTTGATATCGACCGCAAGGATCGTCAGCAGCTGCCGATCAACGAAATTGATGATGTAGACTATGACGAGGACAAACAGCGCGTACCAACTGTAGCGGTCAACGCCGAACCATTGCTTCGGCTTATCCGTCATCTCCATACTTGGTGCCATCCTCTATCCCGGCTGCATCGAATCCCGCGCGCCGCAGACGGCAGCTGTCGCACACACCGCAGGCTCGTCCGTCGGGCAGCGGGTCGTAGCACGACCAGCTGGCCTCCGGTTCGAGCCCGAGACGAGCCGCTTCTTGCGCGATTTCGCTTTTCTTGAGGTATTGGAGCGGGGCGTGGACCCGCACGGTGCCGCCCTGATCTCCAAGCTTGGTGGCGACACGGGCGAGACTTTCGAACCCGCCGATGAATTCCGGTCGGCAATCGGGATAGCCCGAATAATCGAGCGCATTGACCCCGATGAACAAGTCGGACGAGCCGGCTGCCTCGGCCCAAGCGAGGGCAAGCGAGAGGAATACGAGATTGCGCGCCGGCACATAAGTGACGGGTATGTCGTCCCCGACACCATCCTTGGGCACCGCGATATCCGCGGTCAGCGCTGATCCACCGAACTGGCGCAGATCAAGCGGCAGGACCACATGGCGTTCGACACACAGCGCAGAAGCGATGTTTCGCGCTGCGTCGATCTCGACGCGGTGGCGCTGGTTGTAGTCGATCGTTAGTGCCAAAATCCGAAAACCCTGCTCATGCGCAAGGGCGGCGCAGACCATTGAATCGAGCCCCCCGGAAAGCAGGACGACGGCAAGGGGAGATTGCTGAGGAGCGGGTTCTGCGACCATGGTGCAGAGCTAAAGGCATGGACCGCCCGTGGCAATCCTCAGCGCGCAATCAGGAGGTGCAGGAGCCGACGCGCCGCACTTCGGCGCGGATGTTGAACGGCAACCCTTGCGCGATTCCCTGCGTCTCGAGTTGCACAAGTTGCGCGCTCTCGAAACGCACGGACGTCTGCCCATAACCGTTGCCCGGGCATGTGTAATGGACAGTCACTGCGTCAGGCGTATCCTGGACCGTGAAAGTGCGACAGGTTTCGCGCATGTGCCGGATCTGGATCAGGCGGCGCCCGTTCTCGATGCACAGTCGGCTTCGGCCGCCAGCCAGATCACGATCGCGCACTTCCCACTGCCCGGGCTGGAGCTGGTCGAGCATCGCCAGCGAAGGGCGCTGCGCGGTCAGGGAAGGTGCCGTGAAGACGAGAAGCGCGGCAAAGCCGCCGCCGACCCGCCGAAAAAGCGAGTGGGGCGCAACCCGGAAAAAGAGGCGCAGCAGGGGGTCCATCGTGCAGGCGCGTCCGAAAGGCGTCCCGGCACCACGCCGGATCGCAGCTACGCATTATACGCAGAATTCGGCCGCGTTAAAATGTTCTTCTTGAGCGATGAACCGAAGAAGTTATTTCAATCGAGATCAATCTCGAAGACCTTGGAGCAGAACGCGCAATCAACGAGGATCAGTCCGTCCTCGTTGCGCATCTCCTCCCGCTCCGCCGCCCCGAATCGGGAAAGCACCGAACGATAATAGTCACTGGTGCAGCGACAGCCTTTGACGATCTGCATCCCCGGCTCCACGCGCACTTCCTGCTCCTCGTGGAACAGCCGCCAGAGAAGGGTTTCAAGATCGAGGCCGGCAGCGACGAGCTCGCGAGCGGAAACCGCACTGCCCATGATGCGCATGTGTTCCCATTCCGGATGATCGAGCTGGACATGAAGCCGCTCGCGGCCTTCCTCGCCTTCCGGCAAGTGCTGGATCAGCATGCCACCCGCAATGCAGCCATTCGCATCGCTGCGTACGCCCAGCCGGATCAGCGTCGGGATCTGCTCGGACTGGAGAAAGTAGCTTTCGCAGGCGGCGGCGAGCGTTTCGCCTTCGAGCGGGACGATCCCCTGATAGCGCTGCCCCGTCGCGGCGAGGTCGAAGGTGATGGCAAGATAGCCATCACCAAACAACGCCCGCAGCGAAGGACTGGGGCCAAGATCATCAAGACGCGCCCGGTCAAAGCGGGCATAGCCGCGCAGTTCGCCACCACGGAAATCGCACACCAGCAGATCCACGACGCCGTCCTGCGTCTGGGCCTGCATGGTGAGTTGCCCCTGCTCGTCCTTGAGCAGCGAGCCCAGCAATGTTGCCAGCACCAGCGCTTCGGCCAGCAGATGGCGGATCGGTGCCGGATAGGAATGTGCCGCGATCACCTCATCGAGCACAGGGCCAAGGCGGACGATCCGGCCCCGCGCATTGCGGTCCGGTATGGTGAATGCCAACACCTGATCGAAACCGGTGGCGCCGCTGGAAACGGTGTTGCTGGCCATGGTCAGATCTGCCCGAACGCCCAGCGCAGAATCGCCTTCTGCGCATGGATGCGGTTCTCCGCCTCGTCCCAGACCACCGATTGCGGGCCATCGATGACCGCATCGGTCACTTCCTCGCCGCGATGGGCGGGGAGGCAGTGGAGCAGTACCGCGTCGGGCTTGGCAAGCGCCATGAGCTCCGTGTTCACCTGAAACGGCGACATGGCCGCCAGCTTGGCATCGGCATGGGCCTGGCCCATCGAAATCCAGGTGTCGGTCACCACGACGTCTGCTCCGCGCACAGCACTTGCCGCATCGCGAACCACGTCGATGCGCGCACCGCCGGCACGCGCTGCGGCGATGAAACCGGGATCGCTGTCATAGCCATCGGGAACACCGATTCGGACGTTGAACTTCATCAGCCCCGCCGCCTCGACGAACGAGTTGAGCACGTTGTTGCCGTCCCCCAGCCACGCAACTTCGAGGCCGGGCAGCGCCTTGCCGTGTTCGAGCAGGGTCTGCAAATCGGCCATGATCTGGCAGGGATGGGAAAGATCAGTCAGCCCGTTGATCACCGGAACGCTGGCGAAATGCGCCAGCTCTTCCAACTTTGCGTGATTATCTGTGCGCAGCATGATGGCATCGGCCATCCGGCTAAGCACGCGGGCGGTATCGGCGATGGTCTCGCCGCGCCCGAGCTGCGTGGTCCCTGCATCGAGCACAAGGCCACTGCCGCCGAGCTGGCGGATCGCGACATCGAACGAGACGCGCGTACGGGTCGAGTTCTTCTCGAACACCATGGCGAGGACATGGCCGGCCAGCGGCGCATCGGCATCGTGCTGCCCCTTGGGACGCCCGAGCCGCGCAGCCTTGCGATCCATGGCATCCCCCAGAATGGCGGCGAGCGCATCGCCTCCCGCATCGCCCAGGCTGAGGAAGTGCCGGGTCATGCCGGCACTGCTTCGACCGCATAACTGGCGGTTGCGGCGGAGAGCTTCTCCATGAATTCGTCGATGTGGTTGTCATCGATCACCAGTGGCGGCAGGACGCGGAAGGTCATGTCGCCCGCAGCGACGGTCAGCAGCTGGTGGTTGTCGCGCATGTGGGCAACGAACGGACGCGGCTCGATCTTCATCTTCACGCCGAGCATCAGGCCCCGGCCGCGCACCAGTTCGAACATGTCCGGGTAGTTGCCGATGAACTGCTCGAGCCGCCCGCGCAGGCGTTCGCCCTTTGCCTTGACCTCGGCAAGGAAGGCGGGCTCGGCGACAACGTCGAGCACCGCCTCTGCGGCTGCCATGCCGAGCGGGTTACCGCCATAGGTGCTTCCATGCGTGCCAAGGCCCATGCCGCGCGCCGCGCGTTCAGTGGCGAGGCAAGCGCCCAGCGGGAAGCCGCCGCCGATGCCCTTGGCACTCGCCATGATATCGGGAGCCACGCCATACAGCTCGTAGGCATAGAGATCACCGGTGCGCGCAACGCCGCATTGCACCTCGTCGAAGATCAGCATGAGATCATGCTCGTCGGCCAGCGCGCGCAGGCCCTGCAGGAATTCAGGCGAGGCATCGCGGATACCGCCCTCGCCTTGGATCGGCTCAACAAGGAAGCCGGCCGTGTGCGGCCCGATCGCTGCCCGCGCGCCCTCGAGATCGTCGAACTCGACGTAGCGGAAGCCTTCCAGCAACGGCATGAAGCCCTTGTGCATCTTCTCCTGGTTGGACGCGCTGATCGTGGCCATCGTCCGGCCGTGGAAGGCGTTCTTGAACGTGATCAGCTCAAAGCGCTCGGCGTTGCCGGCATGCTGGTGATAAGCGCGCGCCGTCTTGATCGCGCACTCTACAGCCTCGGCGCCCGAGTTGGTGAAGAACACCGTGTCGGCGAAGGTCAGATCGACCAGCCGCTGCGCAAGGTGCTCGCCTTGCGGGCTGCCGTAGAGGTTGGAGACGTGCATGAGTGTGGCGGCCTGCCGCTGGATCGCGCCAATCAGGTGCTCGTTGCTATGGCCAAGCAGATTGACAGCAATGCCGCTGGCGAAATCGAGGTAGCGCGTGCCGTCTTCGCTGATGAGATGGCAGTGCTCTCCGCGCACCGGACGCACGCCGCACCGGGGATAGACGGGCATCAACGGAGTGATCGACATGACACGGTTCCTTCCTGCTTGGGCTCCCGCTGTACCGGGAGTGTTGTCGTAAACGACAAATGGCGACCCCGGAGGGCCGCCATCTGATAGTGTCGGTGGCACAGTCCCTCGGCCATGCGCCGAAGGGTCAAGCGCCAAGCTCAGTCTTGTCGTGGCGTCAGGTTGACCGCCGAGTACTTGCCCCGCCGATCGACTTCGAGATCGAACTCGAGCTTGTCGCCCTCGTTGAGCTCGCGCATGCCCGAGCGCTCGACCGCGCTGATGTGCACGAAGGCATCCGGCTGGCCATCATCACGCGTGATGAACCCGAAGCCCTTCATGGCATTGAAGAACTTGACCGTGCCGGTCGCCTTTTCGCCGGTGAGCTGGCGCTGCGGTGCAGCAGGCTTGGCCGCGACCGCAATCACGTCACCAACGACCTGCAGGTCGGCCGCCGAAACCTTGCCGCCACGATCGACGAGGTTGAATTCCAGCTGCTGACCTTCGGCCAGACCTTCGAGGCCCGCACGCTCGACCGCGCTGATGTGGACGAACACGTCTTCACCACCGTCTTCGCGCTGAATGAAGCCAAAACCCTTCTGGGAATTGAAGAACTTCACGACGCCCTTGCCGGTGCCGACGACCTGTGCCGGCATACCGCCGCCGCCAGCGCCAGCGCCGCCGCGGGGGCCGCCGAAGCCGCCACCACCACCGCTGCGCGGGCCGCCGCTGAAGCCGCCGCGATCGCCGCCGCCGAAGCCGCCACGATCACCGCCGCCGAAGCCGCCGCGATCACCGCCGCCGAAACCACCGCGACCGCCACCGCCGCCGAAACCGCCGCGATCAAATCCGCCGCCGCCGAAACCACCGCCGCCGCCGCCGCCGCCGTACGGGTCGAAGCCGCCCTCGTCACCGAAACCATCGCGCTTGTCGCGTCCGCGACCCCGCCGCCCTCTGTCAAAACCCATAAAAACCAATAAACCTTCGTTCCGCCCCTGCTTTCCTGGGTGCCGTAAGCCGGACGCGGCTGCCGACGGCACAACAAGGGAAATTCGCGAGACTCTGCTCGCCTGATCCTCTGCATCTAAGACTATAACCAACAAAAGCCTCCAGCGCGAACGGATTCGTTGCTTGGCTGGACTTGCCGGCACAAGTGTGTGGCCTTTGTACCATGTTCGGGCGGCACTTGCCCTCGGCAGGGGGTTTGGGCAAAGCAGGCGACCATGCATTTGCTCTCCCTCCTGGCAGACCCTTCGGCATGGGCCGCGCTTGCCACGCTGGTCCTGCTCGAGATCGTGCTTGGCATCGACAATCTGATATTCATCGCCATTCTCTCGAACAAGCTTCCGGAGCATCAGCAGAGCAGGGCGCGGCGCATTGGCCTGGTCCTCGCGCTTGGCCTGCGGCTGGGACTGCTGACGCTGGTCGGCTGGATTGTCACCCTCACCGCGCCGCTGATCGACCTTGGCCTGACCGGCGGTGTGGGCGAGCACGGCGAGCCGCTGTTCGAGACAGCGCTTTCGGGTCGCGATCTGATCCTGATTGCGGGCGGGCTTTTCCTGCTGTGGAAGGCGACCAAGGAAATCCACCACACGATCGATCCCGAACCGAGCGGCGAATTGTTGGATCACAAGGGTCATCGCACGGTTGCTGCTGCCAATTTCGGGACCACGATTGCGCAGATCATCGCGCTCGATCTCGTCTTCTCGATCGACTCGATCCTGACGGCGGTTGGCATGACGGACCAGATCGCGATCATGTTCGCGGCTGTTATCCTGACGGTCGGCCTCATGATGTTCGCGGCCGACCCGCTGGCCAAGTTCATCGAGAAGAACCCGACACTGGTGATGCTGGCGCTTGCCTTTCTCGTGATGATCGGGCTCGTGCTGCTCGCCGACGGCTTCGGGGTGCATATCCCCAAGGGCTATATCTATGCGGCGATGGGCTTTTCGGTCTTCGTCGAACTGCTTAATATCATTGGCCGAAACCGGCGTGCGCGCCAGAACAGCGCGTAGCCGGGATCGGCAAGGGAGAGGTTGCCTCATGTTTCGCAAGATCGACGACAAGACCTTCGCCAGCCCCCAGATCGAGGTGGCGGATGTGGCTGAGGCGGAGGCACTCGGCATTGGCCTCATCATCAACAACCGGCCTGAGGACGAATCCCCCGACCAGACGCCGGGGAGCGAGATCGAAGCTGCGGCCGCGGCTGCCGGCATTGCCTATGTCGCGATTCCCGTAACGCATGCCGGCTTCTCGATGCCGCAGGTCGAGGCGATGGAGGCTGCACTCGCCGCTGCGGAAGACAAGCCCGTTCTTGCCTATTGCCGCTCCGGGACCCGTTCTACGCTGCTCTGGGCCCTTGCGCAGGCGCGCATGGGCATGGCGACTGAAGCCATCGCCGCGCACGCTGCAGGCGCCGGCTACGATGTGAGCCCGATCATGCCGCAGCTTGATTTTCTCGCCGCGCAGGCGCGATGAGACCGCCCATCGCCATGCTTTCGCTCAATGCCTTTCTTGCGCTGCCCGGAGCCGCGATTGCCGTGCAAGCACTCGGCTCGCTTGTCGCGGTGCTGCTCGTCTTCTTGCTCGTGCGAGCGCTCGCCATGGGTAGTGACGTGCGGATCGCCGACGAGGCAGAGGCGCGCGCGTTGGCTGAAGCGGCGCACTGCGGGTTCGATCCTGTCGAGGTTGCACTCGACCGCGCGCGGATCGGCGCGCTGCTGCGCAACCGCGCTGGCGAAGTCATGCTGATCCGGCGCCACGGCGCCCGGTTTGCCGCGCGCGTGTTGTCTTCGCACGCCGGCGCCCGGCTTGATCGCGGTTTCCTGACGCTTTCGACCGACGATCCGCATTTCGGCAGCATCACGCTCGATCTGGGCGACAGGGCACAAGTCTGGGCGGCCAGCCTGCGCCGGCTCGGAACCCACGCATGACCTACTATTTTGCACCGCTGCTGGCCGCGCTAAGCCATCCCATCACCCAACCGATCGACGTGATCGCCTTTGCCGTGCCAGTGTTCGTCGCGATGATCCTGATCGAGATCGCCTGGGCCCGCCGCCGCGCGCCCGAAGCCTACGAAGCGCGCGATATGCTGACCTCGCTGCTGATGGGCCTTGGCAGCACGATCGCAGGCGCGCTGGTCGCGGGCGCGATCTACGGCGCCGCGACTTGGCTCTATGCGCATCGCGTTGCGACCGTGCCCTATGCCTGGTGGTCTTGGGTCGCTGTGTTGCTGCTCGATGATTTCAACTACTACTGGGCGCACCGCACCGGCCACCGCGTCCGCTGGTTTTGGGCAGCCCACGTCAACCACCACACCAGCCAGCACTACAACCTCAGCACCGCTCTGCGGCAGACCTGGACGGGCTTTGTCGCGCTCTCCTTCGTGTTCCGCATCTGGCCAGCCTTCGTGGGCGTCCCCCCGGAAATGCTGCTGACTGTTGGCGCGGCCAATACCGTGGGCCAGTTCTGGATCCATACTGAAGCCGTGCGCCGCATGCCGGCTTGGTTCGAACGGGTATTCAACACGCCCTCACACCACCGCGTCCACCATGCCACCAACCCGCTTTACCTCGACCGCAACTTTGCCGGTGTGTTCATGTTCTGGGACCGCCTGTTCGGCACCTTCCAGCCCGAGCTTGACGAGGAACCCGCGCGCTACGGAGTGATCCGCCAGCTCGGCACCTTTAACTTGCTCCACAGCGTGTTCCACGAATGGAAAGGGATGCTGCGAGATTTTGCGGTGGCACCATGGCGCTACAAGCTGGCCTATCTGATCCGCGAACCGGGCTGGAGCCACGATGGCAGCCGCGACAGCAGCGACACGATCCGCGCCCGCTGGCTCGAGCGCAACGGGCACCTAGCGGCCGATGAGCCCCAGCGCATGGCGGATGAAGGCGTCGCGGTCAGCCACCCATAGCATATCGTCCGAAAGCCGCGGATTCACGAAAGTCCAGCCATCGCCGGAATAGACTTTGCCGAATGTTCCGTGGGTACCGAACGCCAAGGAGGCCGCACGCTGCTCGTCGCGCGTGGTGAAGGCCGCCCCTGCGATCGTTGCGGTCCCGGGCTCAAAGCCCCGCCCCCACGGGCGCAGTGCGAAGACATAGGGTTCGTTGCGGAAGCTGCGCACTTCGGTGTTGAAAAACACGGAAAGGTACACCTGATCGAGCGCCTTGAGCGCGGCAGGCGGCATGCGCCATTCGGACGTGGCGATCACCGGCCAGGGGTAATGCTGCGGATTGCCGTAGAGGATCTCGCTGCGCAAATCGACCAGCACGTCACGCGGTTCCTGCAGCGGCGGGACCCGGTCGATCCTGAGGGCATTGGCCCAGGTGAACCCGAACGAAGTCGCATCGATCAGCGGCATCGCCGAGGGTGAGCCCCGGCCCGGCGCATTCGAAACGCTGACGTTCTCGTAGATACGCAGGTAGGCCTTGTCCTTCAGCTGGTGCCCGCTCGCGATGTTGCTCCAGCCCAGCTGGCCCTGCCAGTGCACGTTGCGGAAATGCGAGACCAATGTGCCGTTGATGTAGGTGCTGTGCTCCTGGTCGGTATTGGTGCCGACATTGCCAGTGATCTCGCTGTCCTCGGCGTAGAGCATGGTCTCACCGCCCGGCACAAAGATCGCGTTCTTGCCGCCGAATATCAGCGAACGTCGGATGACGGCCGTGAACAGCCCGGGCGGGACCCCGCCATAAGTCTCCAGATGCAGCGCGCCCATCGGCTGGATCGCGCCGGGGAAATCGAGCGCGATATCGCGCATTTCGAAATGAATGCGGCTTTGGGCCATATCGAGCCCGCGCAGCCGGAGCGCGGCCCATTGGTCGCCGCTGCGGAAGGTCACTCGTTCCCCGGGCACCGAGGAGCGGAAAATGTACTGCGTGCCGTCGAGGTTGCCGGTGATGTCGGGCAGGTTCGGCGCGAAAGGGTAAACGCAAGGCCGCCCGGCGCGGTCGCGGGCTTCGTAGACGTATTCAAGCCCGCCTTCGGCGCGGCCATAGAGCGAGGCGACATCGCTGCCTTGGAACACTTCCCGGCCCGCGGCCTGCGAGGCATCGCATTTCACGACGAAGCGGTTGGCCGGACGGCGCAACCCCTGCATCGGCATGTAGAAGGGATAGCGCGCATCGTGCGCGGCAAATTCGGCAATCGTATGTGGCGGGGGCAGGTCTGGCGGAACCACTGGCTGAAACGGGGAAACCGTCGCATTGCCGCGCGCAGCGGTCTGCGCGTTCGATTCGCTGCCGAGCCCGCTGCAACCGATCACGCCAAGGACCGCCAGGCCCGCAGCGAGCCGCAAGGTCAGCGTCAGGGCCGGCCTTGAAGTCACGCGCGCCACAGTCAGCACCTCCTCGTGATCAGGCGCGGGCAGATCGGCCCGCACCGGCTCAGCTGGCGAGCCGCAGAGCGGTACCGGCCATGTCGACATCGGGCTGGTCGAGCCAGATGCCGCGCGTATCATAAACGACCTTGCCGCTGCGCTCGGCCAGTGGGACGACCTTGAACACGTCGTGGTCGACGAGCACGATCAGCAGGTCGCAGGTCTCCAGGGCGTCGTCGAGGTCGATCAGGCTCGCACCGGTGTCTGTAAATTCGACCGGCAAGGCGTTTGCATAAGGTTCGACGATGCTCACGCGATTGCCGTACTTGCGCGCGATCCGCGCCGCCACGAAGCGCGCCGGGCTCTCGCGGAAATCGTCGATATTGGCCTTGAAGGCGAGGCCGAAGCAAGCGATCCGCGCTTGCGGGTGCGCGTCAATCAGCTCGGTCGCACGGGCTATCACGTGGTGCATCTTCTGGTCGTTGACCCCGCGCGCTGTCCGAATCAGCGGCGTGTCCTCGGGCGCGCTCGCCACGATGAACCAGGGATCAACCGCGATGCAGTGTCCGCCGACACCCGGGCCCGGCTGCAGGATATTGACGCGCGGGTGGCGGTTGGCGAGCCGGATCACTTCCCACACATCGAGGCTCATGCGGTCCGCCACGATCGAAAGCTCGTTGGCGAAAGCAATATTCACGTCGCGGTACGCGTTCTCGACCAGCTTGGTCATTTCCGCCGAACGCGCATCGGTGGTGACGCAGGTGCCACGCACGAAGCGCTTGTAGAAGGCAAGCGCCTTGCGCGCGCAGCGCGGGGTGATCCCGCCGATCGAGCGGTCGTTGTTGGTCAGTTCTTCGAGGATGCGGCCGGGCAGTACGCGCTCGGGGCAATAGGCAATCGAGACATCGGGCGTCTCGCGGGTCAAGCCCGGAAACTTGAGATCGGGGCGCAGGCCCGCCATCAGATCGCGCATCGCATCGGTCGTGCCGACGGGGCTGGTCGATTCGAGGATCACCACGTCGCCCGGCTTGAGCACGCCCGCCACTTCGCTGGCAGCAGCCTGCACGTAGGACACGTCTGGCGTGTGGTGGCCGTCCTTGGCAAACGGCGTCGGCACCGCAATCACGAAAACGTCGGCGGGTTCGATCTGGGTCGAGGCGCGCAGCAGGCCGCGCTGGACGACGCCTTGCACCAGCCCGTCGAGATCGACTTCCTCGATGTGGATTTCGCCGCGGTTGATCGTGTCGACCACGCTCTGCGTCACATCCAGGCCCAGCACCGGGCAGCCGGAACGGGCAATGATCGCGGCGGTGGGAAGTCCGATGTAGCCAAGGCCGACAACACAGACCTGCGGCTTCTGATCGCCGTTTCCGATTTTAGCGGACATTCCCCAAGAGCTCCACGATACGCCGCGCGGCGTGCCCGTCCCCGAAAGGATTGTGCGCGCGCGCCATGGCCGAATAGGCAGCCTTATCGTCGAGCAGGGTAAAGATTTCGGAAACTATCCGGGCTTTCTCGGTGCCTACGAGACGCGCGGTACCGGCCTCGATGCCCTCGGGCCGCTCGGTCGTCTCGCGCATGACGAGCACCGGCTTGCCGAGAGCGGGGGCCTCTTCCTGAACACCGCCGCTGTCGGTCAGCATGATCTCGGCAATCGAGAGCAGGCGCGCGAAATGCGGGTAGTCGAGCGGTTCGATCAGCGCGACATTGGCAAGGCCGCCAAGCGCCCCATCCATCACCTTGCGGACGTTGGGATTGGGGTGGACGGGGAAGATCAGCGCCACGTCCTCGCGCATCGCAATCTCCCGGATCGCCTCGGCAATCGCTTCGAGGCCGCCGCCGAAATTCTCGCGTCGGTGGCTGGTGACACCAATAATCCGCTTGCCGGCAAACCGCGCTTCCAGTTCGGCGAGGCCGCCGGCGAGCGCGGGCTCTGCCGCGATGCGAGCGCTCACCCATTGCAGCGCGTCGATCACGGTATTGCCGGTGACGTGAATGGCATCGACGGCCACATTCTCCGCCCGCAGCGCCGCGGCCGAGGTCTCGGTGGGCGCGAAATGGAGCGCGGCGATGGTGCCGATGATCTTGCGGTTCACCTCTTCCGGCCAGGGGTGATAGATATTGTGGCTGCGCAGCCCCGCCTCGACATGCGCGACCGGAATCTTGCGGTAATAGGCGGCAAGGGCCCCGGCCATGGCGGTGGCGGTATCGCCCTGCACCACGACCCAGTCGGGCCTTTCGGCATCCATCACGCAGCCAAGGCCGGTAAGGAGCGCGGCGGTAAGGCCGTCCAGCGTCTGGTCCGGCTTCATCAGATCGAGATCGTGGTCAGGCACGATCCCGGCAATAGCCAGCACCTGATCAAGCATGCCGCGATGCTGCGCCGAAACGCAGGTGACCACGCGAAAGGCGGGATGGGCCGCAAGCGCGTGCACCACCGGAAACATCTTGATCGCTTCCGGCCGCGTGCCGAACACCACGAGAATTGTCTGTGTCATGCCACGCCCCATACCATCAGCGGGTTAAGGGGCACATAACCTGGTGCAGGGCTCAGGCTGCAGGCATCTGCTGGCTAGAGCAATGGAAGCCGCCGCCCCCGGCAAGCACAGCATTGGCCATAAGCCCGAGCACCGCGCGTCCCGGAAAGAGTTCGGCAATCGATGCGACGCCGTCGTCGTCATGCTGCGAACCAAACACAGGCACGATGACCACATTGTTGGCGATCACGAAGTTCATGTAGCTCGCCGGCTGGATCATCCCGCCCCATTCGACCAGCCCCGGGGAGGGGACTTCGACCACCTCGACCCCGAAATCGCGCGCCCGCGCCGCCGCATCGGCATAGATCGCGGCATTGGGATCACCCGGGCCCGTCGCGCGCGGCAGCGCCAAGCGGTTCGGCGCCACAAACCGCGCAAGGTTGTCGACATGCCCGTCGGTATGGTCGTTGATCAGGCCGTCGCCCAGCCACAGCACGCGGCCAAAACCCAGATCGCTTGCCAGCCGCGCTTCGAGATCGGCTTGGCTCAGAGTGGGATTCCGGTTCGGATTCAGCAGGCACTGCGCTGTTGTGGCGACCAATCCGGTCCCGTCGCCATCAAGCGCGCCGCCTTCGAGAATCCAATCGCCGTGGTCGGCTGGCAGGCTGGCGCTGGCCGCCAGATCAGCGCCGATAGCTTCATCTCCCGGCATCAGATACTTGCCGCCCCAGCCGTTGAAACCGAACAGCCGCGCGCGGCGCCCCTCGGTCCCGCACACCACCAGCGGCCCGGTATCGCGCAGCCAGATGTCACCATAGACCCGGCGCTCCATAGTGACAGCGCTCGATACAAGGCTGTGCGCGCGCGCCTCGTTGGCCGCATCGCGCACGATGAGCCGCACCTCTTGCCCACTATCGGCAACAGCACTGGCAAAGGCCGCGATCTGTTCCTGCGCGGCGTCGATCACGCCGGACCATTCATCCGCCAGATGCGGAAAGCCGATCCAGAGCCAATCCTGTGGATGCCATTCGGGCGGCATCCGCAGCGCGGTCGTGGTCATGGGTTACTTGCCCTTCGCTTCGGCCAGGCTCTTGTCTCGGATCGCTCGGAACTCGTCATTGGGGTGCCAGTTGGGCCAGACAGCGCTGTTGGCAAGCTCACGGCCGAGCCGGTAGAACAGCTTCACGTCCTGCACCATGCCCGAGATGTCCCAGCTTTCCTGATACTGATCGCTCGGCTGGTGGTAACGCACGTTGGTGTAGTCTTCGGACGCCGCCAGCCCGGCCGCCTTGCCGCCCACCACGAGGTCGGTGCCCCGGCCGAGGTCGAACATAGGCACGCCGCGCTTGGCGAAGCTGAAGTGGTCAGAGCGGTAGTAGTGGCCGCGCTCGGGATGCTCCTCTGGCGATTCGCTGAGGCCCATCTCGCCCTCGACCTTGCGCAGGATTGCGGTGAGCTCGGATTTGTCGCCGCCGGTAACGGTGATGTCCTTCGCCGGACCGCCAACGGGCAGCGCGTCCATGTTCACGCCGCCCACGGTCTTCGCAAGCGGGTAGACCGGGTTCTGGGCGTAGTATTCGGAGCCAAGCAGGCCCGACTCCTCAAGCGTGACGGCAAGGAAGACCTGGCTGCGGGCGGAGCCGCCCACAGCGGCATTCATCTTGGCAAGGGCGGCCAGCGCGGCAACGCCGGTCGCGTTGTCGACCGCGCCGTTGCAGATGTCGTCACCCGTGGCATCGGGCTTGCAATGGCCAAGATGGTCCCAATGCGCGCTGTAGAGGACGTATTCGTTCGGCCGCGTCTTACCGGGCAGCAGGCCCACAACGTTGTGCGAATTGGCCTTTTCGATGGTGTTGTCGAACGAGAGGCTAGCCTTGAGGCCGAGCGGCACCGCCTTGAAGCCCTTCGCCTGCGCGGCTGCCGTCAGCGCGACGAGGTCCTTGCCGGCCGCCTTGAGGATCGCCTCGGCCACCGGCTTCTGGATCCAGCCGTTCGCCACGGTCTGGTCCGCGCCGTCATTCGCGGTCTGCACGAAGTGCTGTGCGCCCGACCAGCTCGATTCGACCACCTGCCAGCCGTAGGCCGCCGGGAACGTGTCGTGGATGATCAGCGCCGCCGTCGCCCCCTGTCGCGCGGCTTCCTCGAACTTGTAGGTCCAGCGCCCGTAATAGGTCATGCGGCGGCCGCGGAAGAGGCCGTTCTCGCCTTCCATCGCATAGTCCGGATCGTTGACGAGGATAACCGCTGTCTTGCCGTGCATGTCGATCCCGGCATAGTCGTTCCAGCCGAGTTCCGGCGCATTGATGCCATAGCCGACGAAGACCAGCTCGCTGTCCTTGACCTCGGTATGGGGCGTGATGCGATAGCTGCCAGCCACGAATTCGCTCGACGGCTTGAACGTCAGCGGGGTGAACATTGACGATTGGGCGCCGCCGCTGATGGTGAGCGGGCTGCGGCCCGTCGCGGTGATCGTTGCGGTCGGCACGTCCTGCAGCCACTGGCCCTTGTTGCCCGGCTGAAGCCCCGCCGCCTTGAACCGCGCGATGATCGCATCAAGCGTCTTCGGCTCGGCCGCTGTACCCGGCCCGCGGCCCTCGAACGCGTCCGACGACAGCGTGCGGATCGTGTCGCGCATCAGTGCCTCGTCGACCGGTGGGACCGCCGATGCGGCATGGCTTGCCGCCAGGGGCATCGCCAGCGCGGCACCGCACATAAGGCCCAGCACCGTTCGGCAAAACGACGTGTTGATCTTCATCCTCATTTTCCTCGTGGCATTCATGGCGCCTGATCCGGCTTGGGGCGCACAGGTGGCAGAGCCCCTGCTTGCTGGCAAGCCGCACACGCGCGCTTGATCGCATGGCGCCGAAGGGGCATCGCAGGACCATGACTGGCATCAGCCAAACGCCGGACTGGGCCCAAGCCCTCCACCGCGCCCGAACCGAAGCACCGTTCCTGTGCCGCAGCCTCGAACGCCTGCCCGATCTCGAGGCGCTGCTGCGAGCTGGCCGCATCGAAGAGGCGCTCACCGCCGCCCGCCACGCGGGAGCGGACGAGCCCGATACCGGCGTTGCCCTGCGCCGTGAGCGACTCGCGCTGGCCGCGGCGCTCGCCATCGGCGATCTGGCCGGCGCACTGCCGCTCGCCCGCGTCATGACAGAGCTCTCCGCCTTCGCCGACCGCGCGCTCGATGCCGCGATCATCGCAGCAATCCGGCGCCGCGTGCCCGATGCCGAGCCGCAGGGCTTCTCGGCCATAGCGTTGGGCAAGCAAGGCGCGGGCGAGCTCAATTACTCTTCCGACATCGACCCGATCCTGCTCTACGATCCGGATCTCCTGCCCCGCCGCGAGCGCGACGATCCCGCCGAAGCTGCCCAGCGTATCGCGCGCACCGTGGTCGAACTCTTGAGTGCGGTCACCGCCGATGGGTATGTGTTTCGGGTCGACTTGCGTCTGCGCCCTGCTGCCGAAGTCACACCCCTCGCGTTGTCCTTTGTGGCCGCCATCACGCATTACGAATCAAGCGCGCTGGCATGGGAGCGGGCCGCCTTCATTCGGGCCCGCCCGGCAGCCGGCGACCTGGCGGCAGGACAGTCTTTCCTCGATGCGATCCGCCCCTTCGTCTGGCGCCGCAGCCTCGATTTCGGCGCGATTGTCGAGATCGGCCGCCTCACCACCCGCATCCGCGATCATTACGCCGGCGGCCAGGCGGTCGGCGCGGGCTATGACCTGAAGCGCGGGCGCGGCGGTATTCGCGAGGTCGAATTCTTCGCCCAGACACACCAGCTGATCCATGGCGGCCGCAATTCCGCGCTGCGCCAGCGCGGCACCCGCGCCGCGCTCGATACGTTGGCCACGGCGGGGATCATCGCGGCGGAAGATGCCGCGCTGCTGGGCAATAGCTACGACCGGCTGCGCACGCTCGAACACCGCCTGCAAATGATCGCCGATCAGCAGACTCACAGCCTGCCAACCGATCCCGCGCAGCTCGATGCCGTGGCCCGGCTGGACGGCTTGCCCTCGGGCGCGGCACTGGTGGAGGAGCTGGCGCAAATTTCGGACGCAGTTGGCCGCCGGTTTGACGGG
>CAILIO010000222.1 GCA_903834285.1 uncultured Sphingomonadales bacterium
GTCGATCTTGCCATCCGCCTCGGCAAGCCGGCCGACAGTAGCCTCATCGCCCGCCGTCTCGGCAGCTCGCAGCGCCTTCTTGTCGCGTCGTCTGTCTACCTCGACCGCATGGGGGCACCGCAGACGCCGGAAGACCTGCTGGCGCACCGCGTGGTGGCCTATAGCCAGTTCGAAGGGGCCACCGCCTGGTCCTTCACGCGGGGCACCGCTGCGGTCTCGGTCGCGGTCCAGCCCACGCTGCGGGTCAGCGCGGCGGAAGGCATGCGCAGTTGCATCATCGCCGGCCTCGGCATCGGTATGGGCTCGCGGTTGATGTTCACGCCCGAGCTTACCGCAGGCACGGTGCGGCCGGTGCTCACCGAATGGAGCCTCAGCACACTTGATGTCTGGGCGATGTTCCCGTCGGGCCGCAAATCCAGCCGTCGCGCGCGCGCCTTTGTCGACTGGCTTGAAAGCATCGTCGGCGGAGACGGCGAACTGGATCGCACCCCGCGCGCAGAACCCTGACGCGGCCTGCGCGATACGCCCGGCGCGCAGGATGTCGGCCGCCCCGTTTTTACGCCATTCCCCTCTTTCGCGCTTGTTTGACGCATACAGCTCCCCTTTCAGCGCAGACTTTGCGCGGACAGCGCACGGCATTTCCGCTATCATCTCCGCGCAACCCGAACATTGGGAGACACGCGGTGAACGCCGAGGCGAAGACGACCGATCTGTTCGACAATCCGTTGGGCCTCGATGGCTTCGAGTTCATCGAATTCTCAGCAGGCCAGCCGGGCCTGCTCGAACCCGTCTTCACCGCAATGGGCTTCACCCACATCGCCAACCACCGCTCCAAGGCGGTGCAGCTCTGGCGGCAGGGCGGCATCAACCTCATCGCAAACTACGAACCAAAGAGCCCCGCCGCGTGGTTCGCTGCCGAGCACGGCCCGTCGGCCTGCGGCATGGGCTGGCGGGTGCGCAACGCGGCAACGGCCTATGCGGCGGCGCTGGAGCGCGGCGCCGAGCCGGTCGAGGTGCGCACCGGACCGATGGAGCTCAGCCTGCCCGCGATCCGCGGCATCGGCGGGGCGATCATCTACCTGATCGACCGCTATGCAGGATCGCCGATGGGCGATCTTTCGATCTACGATATCGATTTCGTCTACCTGCCGGGCGTAGACCGCCAGCCAGAGGGCGCCGGCTTCCACACCATCGATCACCTCACCCACAACGTCTACGGCGGGCGCATGGCGCACTGGGCGGCATTCTACGAGCGCATCTTCAACTTCCGCGAGATCCGCTACTTCGACATCAAGGGCGAATATACCGGCCTCACCAGCCGCGCGATGACCGCGCCGGACGGCAAGATCCGCATTCCGCTCAACGAGGAGGCGAAGGCGGGCGGCGGCCAGATTGAGGAATTCTTACGAGCCTACAACGGCGAGGGCATCCAGCACATCGCCTTCGCCTGCGACGATCTGCTCGGCGCATGGGATCGCCTCAAGGCGCTCGGCACCCCCTTCATGACCCCGCCGCCCACGACCTACTACGAAATGCTCGAAGAGCGCCTGCCCGGCCACGGCGAGCCGGTCGAGGAACTCCAGAAGCGCGGCATCCTGCTCGATGGCTCCACCAAGGCGGGCGATCCGCGCTTGCTCCTCCAGATCTTCTCCGAAACGCAGATTGGCCCGGTGTTCTTCGAATTCATCCAGCGCAAGAAGGACGAAGGCTTCGGCGAGGGCAACTTCACCGCGCTGTTCCAGTCGATGGAGCGCGACCAGCTGCGCCGCGGCGTGCTGCAGATCGAGGAGACCGCAGCATGATCCCCCGGATCCAGCGCATCCACCACGTCGCCTACCGCTGCCGCGACGCGAAGGAGACCGTCGCCTGGTACGAGCGCGTGATGGGCATGCGCTACACCACCGCCTTTGCCGAGGACACCGTGCCCTCGACCGGCGAACATGACCCCTACATGCACGTGTTCCTCGATTGCGGCGGCGGCAATGTGCTCGCCTTCTTCGAGCTGCCGAACCAGCCCGAAATGGGCAAGGACCCCAACACGCCGGCCTGGGTGCAGCACCTCGCTTTCGAAGTGGCGGACGAGGCCGCGCTCAATGCCGCCAAGGCACATCTGGAATCGCTGGGTATCGACGTGCTGGGGCCGACCTACCACGGCATTTTCCGCTCGATCTACTTCTTCGATCCCAACGGCCACCGGCTGGAACTTGCCTGCAACATCGGCACGGCTGAGCAGTATGACGAACTGGCCGCGCTCGCCCCGGTCATGCTCGAGGAGTGGAGCCGCACCAAGCGCGCGCCGCGCCATGCCGAATGGCTGCACAAGGACCCGAATGCCTGATTGACCTCCGGCTTGCTGCAGACAACCGCAGCGGCTTCCCCTATTTCGATGCGGCCCTTACTGCGGGTGTCGTTCTCGAAGTCCGGAAATAGCCACGATGTCTGAAGCCAGTTCCCGCACGATCGACCTCAATTCCGACCTTGGCGAGGGCTATGGTCCGTGGGTCATGGGCGACGACAAGGCGATGCTGGATATCGTCACCAGCGCCAACATTGCCTGCGGCGGCCACGCCAGCGATCCGGAAACGATGTTTCGCACGCTGACTTGGGCGCGCGAGCGCGCCATCACGGTGGGCGCGCATCCCAGCTATCCCGACAAGGAGGGGTTCGGCCGCCGCCGCCTGCCCTTTCCGCCGCCCGAAGTGGAGCGCTTTGTCGCAGCGCAGACCGGCGCGCTCATGGCCATTGCCGCGCTGGCGGGCACGCGCGTTTCCTATGTGAAGCCCCACGGCGCGCTCGCCAATGTCGCGAGCGAAGACCGGGCCATCGCCGAAGCGATTGTTCGCGCCGTGCGTGCAATCGACAGCAAGCTCGCCATTCTCGCCATCTCGGGCACCGTGCTGGAGCAGGCGGCCCGCGATGCAGGTGTGCGCGTCTTCAGCGAGATCTATGCCGACCGCGGCTACACGCCAACAGGCAACCTCGTTCCGCGCGGCCAGCCCGGCGCAATGATCGAGGATTATGGCGCTGCCGCTGCGCGCCTGCTGAGCTGGCTCGAAACTGGCCAGATGCCCACCGTCGGCGGCGAACCGGTCAGGCTCGCCGGCCATTCGATCTGCGTGCACGGCGACGACCCCCACGCCGTCGTCATGGCCCGGGCGATCCGCGTCGCGCTCGGCGGACGCGGGGTCACTGTCGCGCCCTTCCTGCGGTGATTGTGCCTGCGCCTGCA
>CAILIO010000223.1 GCA_903834285.1 uncultured Sphingomonadales bacterium
GCTCAACATGATGCTCGCCCCGCTCGCCGCCTGGGGGGCGGACAGCGTGCCCGATGGCCAGAAGGGACTGCTCGGCGGACTGCTCGCTTTCGCGCCAGGGCTCGGCGCGCTGGCGGGGGCGCTGGTCACCATCCCGGGGCTCGCTTCGCCCGACGGTCGCCTGGTAATTGTCGCGCTCGGCGTTGCCACGGCGGTTCTGCCCGCGCTCGTGTTGGGGAACCGCACGGCTGCTGCGCCCGCCCCGCAGCCACCCGTACCCTCACCCGCCGAACCGCGCCGCCGCAAGCGTGCCGCGCTGCGCATGTGGGCCGCGCGCCTCTTGGTCCAGATCGCTGAAGCGGCGCTGTTTTCGTTCCTCTACCTCTGGCTGCGCTCGATCGATCCTGCGGTGGACGATCACCTCACCGCGCGCGTCTTCAGCACGGTCCTCGTGATCTCGGCGCCTGCCGCGCTGCTCGCCGGACGCTGGGCCGACCGGCGCCGGCATCCGTTCCTGCCGCTTGTCCTGTGCACGCTTGTCGCGCCCGTCGGCCTTGTCGGCATGGCGCTGGCGCGGAGCGTGACCGCGGGCGTCCTCAGCTACGGCGTGTTCGGTTTCTCCACCTCGATCTTCCTCGCACTGCATTCCGCGCAGACCCTGCGCACGCTTCCTGACGGCAATCGCCGGGGCCGCGATCTGGGCTTGTTCAATCTTACCAACACGATGCCCTCGCTGGTCATGCCGTGGTTCACCCTCGCGCTGGTGCCGTGGTTCGGGTTTTCCGGGCTTTTCACGCTATTTGCCGCACTCGCGGTGATCGCAGCACTGCTGCTTGCGGGCCTCTCCTCCGAAGCGGACCGCGAAATCTGACTCCCGGCTTGATTTTGATGCTTTCTCATGCGACGAACCGCTCTGAGAACGTTCACAGAAACACACGGGAAGGGCAGGAATGATGGTTCGGCGCGCGCTTTTGGCTGCCATGTTGCTGACGTCGGGAAGCGCAATGGCAGCCCCCGATGCGCCGGCCCCCGGCGATGCGGGACAACGGGCATCCGCCGCCTCCAGCACCGCGCACCCCACGCTCTGGCCCGCCACGCACAGCCCGGCCGCGATCACCACCCCCGCTACCGAACGCCGTATTGCCCGCATGATCGCAGGCATGACGCTCGAGCAGAAGATCGGCCAGATGATCCAGGCGGACATCAGCGCGATCACCCCTGAAGACCTCGCCAAGTACCCGCTCGGTTCGATCCTTGCCGGCGGCAATTCCGGACCCTACGGCGATGAACGCGCCGATGCCGCCAAGTGGGAAAAGCTGGTGCGCGCCTTCCGCACCGCGTCCGCCAAGGCGGGTGCCGGCATCCCCATCCTTTTCGGCATCGATGCCGTCCATGGTCATTCCAACCTCCCCGGCGCCACGATCTTCCCGCACAATATCGGCCTCGGCGCCGCGCACGATCCGGCGCTCATCCAGCGTATCGGCGAAGTAACCGCGACCGAAGTCGCCGCCAGCGGCATCGACTGGACGTTTGCCCCCACCCTCGCCGTCCCGCAGGATCTGCGCTGGGGCCGCAGCTATGAAGGCTACGGCGCCGATCCCGCGCTCGTCGCAAGCTACGCCAAAGCGATGACCGTGGGCCTGCAGGGCCCGCTCGTCGCTGGAAGGCCCATCGCCGCAGACCGCGTCGCGGCCACCGCAAAGCACTTTCTAGCCGATGGCGGCACCGATGGCGGCAAGGATCAGGGCGATGCGCTGATCTCTGAAAGTGAACTCGTCGCCCGCCATGCACAGGGCTACCCCGCCTCGATCGATGCCGGCGCGCTCACCGTGATGGCCAGCTTCTCGAGTTGGAACGGCACCAAGAACCACGGCAACAAGTCCCTCCTCACCGATGTGCTCAAGGGCCGCATGGGCTTTGGGGGTCTGATCGTCGGCGACTGGAACGGCCACGGCCAGGTCCCCGGCTGTACCGTCACCGATTGCCCCAAGACCTTCACCGCCGGGCTCGATCTGGCGATGGCGCCCAACAGCTGGAAGGGCTTGTTCGAGGCGACCGTGCGTGAGGCCAGGGACGGCACGTTGCCCATGGCGCGCATCGACGATGCCGTCGCGCGGATCCTGCGCGTCAAGGCCAAGCTCGGCCTGCTCGGCGCGAACCCGGTCGATCGCGGCAACCCTTCGGTGGTCGGCTCGGATGCGCACGTTGCCGTCGCTCGTGAAGCTGCGGCCAAGTCGCTCGTGCTCCTCAAGAACAACGGCGGCGTCCTGCCGCTGCGCCCTGGCGCCAAGGTACTGATCGCTGGCCCAGGGGCCGACAGCATGGCGATGCAGGCTGGTGGCTGGACGATCACTTGGCAGGGCACCGATACCACCGCGGCCGATTTCCCCAAGGGCCAGACCATCGGCCGCGCCATCGCTGCCGCAATCAAGGACGCGGGCGGCAACGCCGCGATCTCGGCCGATGGCAGCTTTGCTGATCGCCCCGACGTTGCCGTCGTTGTCTATGGCGAGCAGCCCTACGCCGAATTCCAGGGCGACATGCCCAACATCGCCTTCCGCGCCAACGCGGGCGAGAAGGACATGTTGGCCAAGCTCAAGGCGCAGGGGATCAAAATCGTCTCGGTGTTCCTCTCGGGCCGCCCGCTGTTCGCAGGGCCCGAGATCAACGCCTCTGACGCGTTCGTGGCCGCATGGCTGCCCGGCACGCAAGGGCAAGGCCTGGCCGACGTCCTCGTCGCCCGCAAGGACGGCACACCCGCGCGCGGCTTTACCGGCAAGCTCTCGTTCCCCTGGCCTGCCGACGCCATTTCCCCGGTCACGGCCCCGCTGTTTCCGGCCGGCTATGGTCTGAGCTACGCCAGCAAGGCCGTGGTCGGTCCGGTGAACGAAGACCCCAAGGTCGATCTCGTCGCCTCGGCCAGCGAGGGAGTCTACTTCACGCTCGGCAAAGTCCCTTCGCCCTGGCACCTCAGCCTCGATCCCGGCATCGCCGCGCGCCCGGTCGATATCGGTGCTCAGGAAGATGCGCAGCAGTTTGCATGGGCCGAGGCGGGCGCCATCGGCTTCGATGGCCCACCGGTCGATCTCATGCGCCAGCTCGACGAGGAATTCGCGCTCAAGCTCGAAGGCCGCCTCGATGCGGCGTCGGGCTCCATCGCGGTGACCATGGCGGGCGCCACGCTCAAGGTCACGCCGCTCGCCGGTCCGCTTACCCTGCGCATTCCGCTGCGCTGTTTCAAGGACGCGGGCGCAAGCTTCAAGGCAGTCGGCACGCCGCTGCGGATCGCCGGGGACAAGGGCCTCGTCCTTTCGCTGCGCGGCGCGAGCATCGAGGGCGTCGGCCAGACCATCCCCTGCCCCGCCCAGTAAGCCTGCCTAGATAGCGATACCCTGTTCCTCGAAGAACACGATCACCGGGGCCAGTGCGTCCCGGTGCTTCGTCCAGCGCGCGACGGAATCCTTGTACATCGGCCGCCGCACTTGCGCCGCGCTCGGCGTTGAAACAGGCGCAGTGTTCTGGTGGAAATCGAGGCAGGCCGCATCCCATTCGAGCCCACAGTGCGCCAGCAGCCGTCGCGTGCCCGCTTCCTGGTCCGCCACAAGATCCTCGTAACCAAGCTCCAGAATGCGCCCCGGCAGCGCCTCGCGCCACAGCGCCATCAGCCGGTCGAACCGCGCATAGTACCGCGCGATATCCATGAGGTCGTAGCTGTAGTCATAATAGCGCGAGGAAATCGCGAAGAGATTGCGGAAGTTGGCCAGCACCGTATCGAGCGGATGGCGCCTCAGGCACACGATCCGCGCCTCGGGCAGCGCCCGCGCGATGAACCCGGCGTACTGGAAGTTCCCCGGAAACTTGTCGGTAAACCGCCCCTCGCGCGCCCCGGCATGGGTGCGCGCCCGCGCCAGATAGTCCCGCCCGATCGCGCCAAGATCCTCGCCCGCGGCCACCTCCAGCGTCTCGGGATCGAGCACCACGCGGCTGCGCGTCCCTGCCGCCATCTTCACCGCCAGCGGCATCGCCTGAAGCTCGCCTGCGCTCCACACCTCGGGATGCGAAGAGAGGATGCGGTCGACCAGTGTCGTCCCCGTGCGCGGCATCCCGATCACGAAGATCGGCGCATCCTGCGGCGCCCCGCGCACCGCAGCCGCAGCAATGCGAGGCCAGGTCTGCTCGATCGCATCGAAGTTGGCGCTGTCCCTTGCGAACGTGTAGGGCAGCCGTGCCCGGTGCTCGGCATTGGTTTCGGCGAGCCGCGCAAACCCGGCCTGCTGTTCGCCAATATCTTCGAGTTCTTTCGCCAGCGCATAGCCCAGCAGCAACCGGGCGTCGGGCGCCCGCGCGCGGCCCAGCGCTACCGCGAGCCGCTCGACATGATTGTCCTCCGCACTGTGCTTGCGCAGCCCCGCCAGCATGTGATGGCCTCGCGCATAGTCGGGGTCGATCGCAATCAGCGCCTCGGTCTCCGCCTCGGCTCCGTCGATATCGCCGATAAAATTGAGCGCCGCCGCAAGGTTGTAGCGAAACGACACGTTATCCGGCGCCAGCCGCACCGCCTCGCGGAAATGCGGCACCGAGGCGGCATGCTCGCCGAGCCGCGCATAGACGCAGCCCAAAGTATCGCGGCCCAGCGCATCATCAGGTAGCGCCAGTTCCGCCGCAGCCAGCGTTTCCGCTGCCGCCCCATCCTGCCGGAGCATCACTTGCAGCCGCGCCAGCTGCGCGCGGAAGCTACCTTGCGGATCGAGTTCTACCGCGCGGGCGATATCGGCCATCCCGGCGCTCACCCGTCCGACTTCCGCGCGCGCCATGCCCAGCAGGAAGCGGCCTTCCGCGTCTTCCGGGAAAGCCGCAACCACGCTCATAGCCAGTTGCTCGGCCGCTGCCAGATCACCGCGGCCCATGGCGCGGCGGACAGCGGCCATCCGGGCCGGTTCAGCCTTCACCCTGCGTGATTAACCGGCAGCGGACGACTTGTCCTTGCGCCGCTCCACCATCGCGATCAGCGGCTTGAACGGGAACATGAACTGCTCCCAGATCGACAACCGGCGCCGGTCGTCCTGCCCGACAAGAATGCCCTCGCCTTCCTTGTAGGTGCCGAGAATGCGGTCAAACAGGATGATCGCGTTGCCGTAGTTGCAGCGCGTGTTCTCATAGCCGACCGAATGGTGGAAGCTGTGGTGGCGGATAGAGGTGAAGAAAAACGAGTAGAACAGCGGCGGATCTGACCTCACGTTGGCATGGTTGAAGGTCGAGACCACGCTGCCGGCGCTGAACGCGCAAAGGTAGGCCGCGGGCGAAACATCGAGCAGCGCGACAACGCCAAGGCTGATCAGGAACAGCTCGATAGGATTGCCCACCGCGCCCTTCATCGCATTCAGCTGCGTGATGTGGTGGTGCGGCGCATGGGTCAGCCAGAACGGCTCCCAATTGTGCATCAGCCGGTGCATCCAGTACTGACCGAATTCCCACACGCTCCAGACCAGCAGGACTTGCGCCAGGAACGGCAACTCGCCCGCCCAGGGCGTCGCAATCCCCCAGCTCGCTTTGAGCGCGCGCAGCGGCGCCTCGTTTAGCAGCGTGGCGAGCCGCTGGATCACCGTATTGATCAGGATGAAGTAAAACAAATCGGTGAGCAGTTCCTGCCGGTTGATCCGCCAGCCCTCATGCCGTTCGAACACCAGCTCCAGCCCCAGCACGAACACGGTGACCACGCTGCTGACGACAAGCAGAGTCCACGGGTTGTCCACCAAGGTGGCAGGCGCGAAATACCAGAACGCCACCACTGCCGCCAATGTCGCGGGCGGAATGCAATCGACCGCCAGCTGCTTCATACCCGAACTCATGACCCTGCCACTCCTCGCCTGTTTTGTTGCGCGTTATCCTGTCCTGCCGCTTGTTCTTGCTGCCGCAGGATTGCGCAATTGGGGGCGAGGATCAACCCCGCCCCCTTTTGTGCAGTCATCCCCCCAAACTCAGTACTTCACCCGGAACTCCAGTCCGACTGTGCGCGGCGTGATCACCGTATTGCGCAGATACCGCAGCACGACCCCGCTGTTGACGCCCACGCGCGAACGGTCGTTGGAAACCGCGGTGATCGCGTACTTGTTGAAGATGTTGTTCGCGAACACGCCGAAGCTGTACTTGTCGTTTTGCCAACTGAGCGACGCGCGATGCAGCACGAAGCCCGGCAGCTTGTCGCCATAGGCGCGGTCCCAGCCTAGGCGGGTGACCACATCGCCGCGATAAGTCGCGGTCCAGTCGCCGACGAGGTCGCCGCCCAGCAGCGGCCAGGTGTAGTTTACGCCGAGGCTACCGCTGTTCTTGGTCGAGCCGGGCAGCCGGTCGCCCTTGAGCGCGTCGAGCTGGATCGGCGAGCTGGGGTAAGTTGCTGCCGGACTGTTGACCGCGATGATCTTGGACACGTCCTCTGCCAATCGCGCGTTGGTGTAGGAGTATGTCCCCTGGATCGAGAGATGGTCGATCGGCCGCAACTGGAACGAAGCCTCGAAGCCATCCGACTTGGCCTTGCCCCCGTTCACCGTGATACCGACAATGCCGTTGACTGTGGCAGACGCGACCTGGATCCCGCTCCAATCGATCGTGAAGGCGTTCATGTTCAACGTGAGCTTGCGGTTGAACAGCTCCGCACGAATGCCGATCTCGAGGTTCTTCGTCGAGTCCGGACCAAACTGGAGCTCATTCGGCAAGGCGCAGACATTCTGGAACGGCGGCGGCTTCAGCGGGAGGACGCAGGGTGCCACGGTGTTGGGGCCGCCGATGCGGTAACCCTTGCTATACGTGGCATAGACCATGATATCGGGGGTGATCTTGTAAGAGGTGTTGAACTTCCACACCCCTCCGCTCTTGCCCGATGTGCCGCCCGCAGACTTGAGGTCATAAGGGCTGACCGGATCGCCGAGCAGCGGCGTGACCGCGCGGCCCGAAACCAGCGAAGTGTAATTGAAGTAACGGCCGCCCGCGGTGACCTGCCACTCGGGTGTGATCCTGAATGTCCCTTCGCCGAAAATGGCCTTCTCGGTCACCTTCGAGCGGTTGAAGGACGCATATTCGATCTCGTCCGGGTTCGGCTGCGTGCCAAAGGCAACCCACGGATGGCCGGGGATATGCTCGCGGTAGTCGCGCTGCAGCTTCTGCTCGTTGAAGAACCCGCCGAGCACCCAGCTGAATGGACCACCATGGGTCGAAACCAGCCGGATTTCCTGGTTGAACTGCTTGCGTGTGTCCTGGCTTTCGTTCCAGCTGGTGAAGGCCGGGAACAGCTCGTAGTCGTAGTCGAGGTCGAGCAGCAGGTCGGTGTTGTCACCCTGACGCTTGTTCTTCACTTCGGTATAGGCCGTGGTCGCAACGAGGTCGAAGATCTCGGCGACATGCGCGTTGATTTCCATGCTCGCCAGATGCGCCCGGCGGTCGACCGGCTCGGCATAGCGCGCTGCGCTTTCATAACGGCCGGTGCCCAGCACGCCGTCGCTGTTGTATTGGCCGCCATCGGTCTTGGTGTGCTGGAAGGCATAGGTGAAATCGACCGAGAGGTCGGGCGTGATCTGGAACAGCAGCTGGTTGCGGGTAGTGAAGGTCTTCTCGAAGTTGAGATCCTTGCGGCGATAGAGGTTCGCATCATAGCCGGCCTGCGAGATCGACGTCGGCGGAACTGTCACGAAACCGTCGGGCTGCGGCAACGAGACGCCCGGGGTCTTCACCAGCAGCGGATAGTCGATGAAACCGGGGTCGTAATAGTACCCGGTGGCCGAACGGAAGGCGATGTGGTCCTTCACGATCGGGATGTTGATCATGCCGTCGATCTGGTAGCCGGCCTTCGAGGCCTCGCTCTTGCCATAGACGCGGCCGTGCCATTCGGCCTCGTACTTGTTGGTATCGGGCCGGTTCGGGATGTTGCGGATCGCACCGGCCAGCGTGCCGAGGCCATAAAGCGTCCCCTGCGGCCCAAGGAGCACTTCGACACGGGAAATGTCGAGCATCTTGAAGTCGTAATAGATCGGCACTTCGCCGAGGTAGACACCCAGCGCGTTATCATAGCTGTTGCCGGTGGCGTCCGTATCCGAGGCGTTGAGGCCGCGCAGCACGATCGTGCCGGTAGAGCCCGGACCGGTGTCGGCAATGGTCACGCCGGGCGTGAAATCGGCGATATCGCGCACGTCGTCGATGCGCTGGCGTTCAAGCTGTTCCGCGCCCACCGCCGAGATATTGATCGGCACATCCTGGAGCGAAGTCGCGCGGCGCGTCGCGGTCACGACGATAGTGCTGTTGTCCTCGGCTTCTGCCGCAGCCTGGGGCGCGTCGACCGCCGAGGCCGGCGCCATTTGCGCGAAAGCGGGAAAGGCAGTGCCGCCCATGAGGATCGTCGCACACACCAGAGTTATCTTATACGATTTATTGGTCACTCGAGCCCCCGCATTGCTTGCGTGTAAGCCTTTTCGAAGTGACACCCCCATCCCTGATTGCCCGTTTTGTCCGGGGCACGCCGATCTTTCGAAGATCTGGCGCCATGTCATTCCCTCATTTCAGCGCCGCCAAGGAGGCTACTGAATTCGTCAACACACCAGATGCACAAAGAGGCAATTCGACCGAAGGGCCTGACATCTGGTTTAGAATTAAAGCACTGATACTGAAACTTTTCAGACCAATTATCAGAAATAAACCACCACCTTTTCTGCACGGACTGTACCCTGCAGAATTCCACTACCAGACAATTGCATTGCCCGGTCTGAAATTTGGTTACTGTCGCTGCAAAGGCCCATCACCTTTGCGACATTTCAGTTACGCTATCGATATTACATAACAGGTCAAGCGTAATAATTCGGCGCAATCGTGGTATTATCCACCCTGCGCTGCACTGCGGAAATCCTTGATTTTTTGATGTGCAAGTGCCGCGTGAGATCGCCTTCACGGCACACCTTGGCGCCTGCGCCGTTGCACCGAATCGACACTACCCCGCGATTTTCCCGCAGTGATTCCCGAAAGACCGCACCCTTCGGCCAAAAATGGTATTACGTTTTTTTAGAAACGTAACATTTTGGCATGGACAAGGAGAATGTTTCCCGCAATGCTGCACTGCGAAAGGAGACAGAATCGTGTCAGCCACCTCCCCCGCCAGGCCCCGCCGGGCGAATACCGGTTCCCTTCTCCTCCTCGCCGCAGCCGCAACGCAGGCCCTTGCCGGCTGTTCGGGCGGCAGCAGCGCCCCGACTGACAAAAAGACAGAATTCAGCATCGGCTGGTCAATATATGCCGGCTGGATGCCCTGGCCCTACGCGCAGCAGGCCGGCATCGTGAAGAAGTGGGAAGACAAGTACCACCTCAAGATCAAGATCGTGCAAGTCAACGACTACGTTGAATCGATCAACCAGTACACCGCCGGCAAGCTCGACGGCGTCACCCTCGCCAACATGGACGCGCTGACCATCCCCGCCGCCGGCGGCAAGGACACGACCGCGGTCATCCTCGGCGACTATTCCAACGGCAATGACGGCGTGCTGCTCAAAGGCGCCACGAACCTCAGTGCGATCAAGGGTCGCTCGGTCAATCTGGTCGAGCTTTCGGTCTCGCATTATCTCCTCGCCCGCGCGCTTGAAAAGGGCGGCCTGGCGATGACCGATGTGAAGACCGTCAACACCGCCGATGCCGATATCGTCGGAGCCTTTGCCAGCGCCGATGTCACCGCAGCCGTCGCGTGGAATCCGCAGCTCTCGGTCATGCGCGCGCAGCCCGGCGTCACCCAGGTCTTCTCCTCGGCCGATATCCCGGGCGAGATCCTCGATCTCCTCGTCGTCGATACCGCCACGCTGAAGGCGAACCCCGATCTCGGCAAGGCGCTCGCGGGCATCTGGTACGATACCGTTCAACTGATGATGAAGCAGGACGCAGCCGGAAAGGCCGCCCGCGCGGCCATGGCCAAGCTCGCCGGCGCCGGGCCTGAAACCTTCGACAACCAACTGAAGACGACGTTCCTCTACACCGATCCCAAAGCCGCCGTCGCCGCCGCGCAGTCTCCCGCGCTCGTCACCACCATGACCCGCGTGCGCGATTTCAGCTTCTCCAAGGGCCTGTTCAAGGGTGCCGCTTCGGCCGATGCCGTGGGCATGGCCTTCCCCGGCGGCAAGACGCTCGGCGATGCGACCCATGTCACCCTGCGCTTCGACGACAGCTTCATGAAGCTCGCCGCCGACGGGAAGATCTGAGCGGATGCGCTGGATCAACTGGCATCTTACCAAGCGCGACCGGCTGATTGCCGGCGGGGCGCCGATCCTGCTGCTCGTGGTGATCTACCTGATTACCGCGCTGCAGCGCCACGCCGCCAATCCGTCCGACAAGATCCTCCCGCTCCCCTCCGGCATGGCGAGCGCGATCACCGCGCTGCTCACGACGCCCGATCCGCTCTCGGGTCATCTCGTGTTCTGGGCCGATACCTTTGCCAGCCTCCAGCGGCTTGGCCTCGGGCTCGGCATCGCAACGCTCTTCGCGCTGGTCCTCGGTCTCCTCATCGGTGCGCTGCCCCCCGTGCGCGCCACGCTCAGCCCGCTGGTCACCGGCATCGCGGTTATCCCGCCGATCGCGCTGCTTCCGATCCTGTTCATCGCGCTCGGGCTGGGTGAGACGTCCAAGGTCGTTCTCATCGCCATCGGCGTTGCGCCGGTGATGGTCCGCGATATCGCCGCGCATGTTGGCAGCCTGCCGCGCGAACAGATCATCAAGGCTGAAACATTGGGCGCCAATTCGTGGCAGATCATCGCCCGCGTCGCGCTGCCGCAGGCGATGCCGCGGCTGCTCCAGGCGATCCGCCTCGCGCTCGGCCCAGCGTGGGTTTTCCTCATCTCCGCCGAAGCAGTCGCGTCCGATATCGGCCTCGGCTACCGCATCTTCCTTGTCCGCCGCTACCTCGCGATGGACGTGATCATTCCATACGTCGCATGGATTGCACTCCTCGCCATCCTGATCGACGTCACGCTCGCCGCGATCAGCCGCCGTGCCTTCCCTTGGGCCCATGGAGAAGGCCGATGAGCAATGCTTTGAGCGCGCTCCTCTCCCTCCGCAACGTCTGGGTCGAATACGGCGACAAGGTCGTGCTCGAGAAGGTCAATCTCGAAGTCACCGAGGGCGCTTTCCTCTCGATCATCGGCCCCTCGGGCGCCGGCAAGTCGAGCTTGCTGCGTCTGATTCTCGGCCAGGAAGCCCCCACGCGCGGCAAAATCCTGCTTGATGGAGCGCCGCTGAAACCGGAGTGCGGGCCCGATCGCGGCGTCGTCTTCCAGCGTTATTCAGTCTTCCCGCATATGACGGTGCTCGGAAACGTGACCTTCGGCCTTGAATGCCCGGCCGCACCCTTCGCCGCGCGCCTCTTCGGCACCGCGCGCCGCAAGGCCGAAGCGCAGGCGACGGAAATGCTCGAAGCCGTGGGCCTTGCCGACAGCCTCCACCTTTACCCGGCACAAATGTCGGGCGGCATGCAGCAGCGCCTTGCCATCGCGCAGGCGCTGATCAAGCGCCCGCGCATCCTCCTTCTCGATGAACCTTTCGGCGCGCTCGATCCCGGCATCCGGGCGGACATGCACGGCCTGATCACCCGCCTGTGGCGCGATTATGCGCTCACCGTCGTCATGGTCACGCACGACATCAAGGAAGCGTTCACCCTCGGCACGCGCGTCCTCGCACTCGACAAGCGCCGGCACGACCCCCACGCGCCGCACCGCTACGGCGCGACCGCGGTCTATGACTTGCCCTTGCGCGGCCCGCCGGTGCCCGCACCCGAGCCCCAACCCGAACCCGTCGCGGCCACGCACTGAGAGGAATGGCAATGACGATAGAAACGCCCGGCCTTGCCCGGCTCAGCATGAGCCTTCCGGCCGAACTGTTCCGCAAGCTCGACATGATGGTGACCGAGCGCCAGCTACCCTCGCGCTCGCAGCTCATGGCCGAACTGATCCGCCACGCACTCGCCGCGCACGAGGCCTTCACCCGGCCCGACGAGATGCTCGCCGGCACGATCACGCTTGTCTACCGCGGCGAGCGCGGCCGCGTCCGCCACCAGCTGGCGCAGACGCAGGCGCACTACCTCAAGGAAGTGATCTCCTCGCAGCACGTTTTCCTCGAAGACGACCAGTCGCTCGAAGTGCTGCTCGTCCAGGGCCCCGCGGCGCGCCTCAAGGATCTTTCGGACGCGCTGCGCCGTGTGCGCGGCGTCCAGCAGCTCGAACTCGTCACCACCACCGCGCTCCTTCCGCAGCTCTACGAGCCCGAGCTGGATGCGCCGCAGGGAGCCGCCGCATGACACAGGTTCTGGCAAACCCCAACGCCGCCCGCGACCACGCCCGTGCACAAGGCGGAACTGTGGTCGAGGCTATGCCCATCCTTCCCCCCGCAGCGCCGGACTTGCCCGAAGGAATCGCCGCCAGCGATCTCCTCTGGGAAGAAACCGTTGCTCCCGGCGGCTACGCCACGCGCCGCCTGCCGCGCGGCAGCCGCCTGCGCCTGATCGACGTCAAGGGCGATGCCTGCGCAAGCTTGCAGATCTTCAACGCCGAAATGCCGACCGAGCGCTACAGCTTTGCCGATACGGTCAAGATCCAGTGGAACGCCTATCTCGGCGCCGGCAAGCTCCTGCTATCGGATATGGGCCGCGTGCTCATGAGCATCGCCGAAGACACCACCGGCGGCACGCACGACACCTTCTCCGGCACCTCCAATACCTACACCAACGCCGCCAAATACGGCGATGGGCGCAACAGCGGCCA
>CAILIO010000224.1 GCA_903834285.1 uncultured Sphingomonadales bacterium
ATGGATGGTGCGGACAAACGCTCGCAAGGCTGGCGGACATACGAACCGATAAAGGCAGCAGCCCCAACACGTTGGCCATCACCGCACTGACAGAAAGCGCGACGCATGACTGAACCCGCAGACATTGAACCATCGATAAAGCAGGACGGGCGAGTTGATCTGGACAGGTTTGACATTGCGGAGAGGCCGCGCCGCCGTCGCCGCCGTAAGCGTCAACGCCCCGACCCAACCCCTGAACTACGGAAATGGGAAAAGGCAGCGGAGGCCCGCGCCCTCGCCAGAACCCGCCCGCCCGGTATCGTCCTTATGCCTGCTGGCAACGACAAGGAACATTGGTGCGCGCCCCATAGCGACGATGATCTTTGGTCGCTGCAATTGGCCGATGCATTCGGAACGCGGTCAATCGCGGTGGCGCACACTTTTCTCAGCCAGCTAAACGCTCTGTGTGGGCGCGACTATTGGGACGGCGAGGCCAAGCAATGGCGCATAGATGAGAACGAGTTTAGCGCCACCCTGGCCTTGGTGAACACGATCAAACCGCGCAACGAGATGGAGGCCGCGCTCGCTGCGCAGATGGTCGCAATCCACCTCTTGACCATGAAAGTCACCGCACGGGCGATCCGCGACGACTACGATACGCGCATGGCCTCCACGGCGGGCAAACTGGCGCGCACGTTCGCAATGCAGATGGCCGAACTGCGGAACGGGCGCACGCGCAAACCGACCACCCGACAATCGATCAAGGTTCGAAAGGAGTTGCACCAGCATGTCCACTACCACGACGACAGGGGGGCAAGAGAATCCGGCGGGCAACCCCATGGACGCGCCGCCCGCGCTGCTGACAAATGCACCGCTCTGCCAAGCCCGCAACCGGGCGGGGAACCCGTGCCGCTGTCCTGCGATGAAGGGCAAGAGCCGCTGCAAGCGGCACGGCGGTAGATCGACCGGCGCGCCCTGTGGCGAGCGCAACGGGAACTGGAAGCACGGCGGGGAGACGAATGAGGCTGTGGCGCTTAGGCGAGCTGCTGGCCGGTTGATGCGGGCGATCCGTGATGCCTGAGTTGGGCTGCTGGTGCGCCGGGGACTCTGCCCCCCTACTTCTAGCAAGGCGTGGCAAGTAAGGTAGCGGAATTAAAAATCCCATATCTGGCTATTGCGCGATAAAACCAATCAATATTCGTCAATCAATGGAGAGGTTTAGGAGCGTTGCCGGAATTGCAAAAAACTTTAATTTTAGTCGCTAGCTCCAAATCCTGAGCAACTAAAGCGGTGTTTATTGCGTCAGGGCATCTGCCTGTCATCACGAGGTCTATCACCTTTTTCCAAGTATCATACTTTTCCGCCTGAGACCTAATCTCGCCTGCCACCCTTACCGCGTCGGCACGTTGTTGCGCCGAACGCTCCTCTGAAAGCCTTCGCTGCTCCGCTAAGTTTTGAGCCGCTTGCTGGTTTTGCAGCCGCTGCTGCTCAAGGAGCGCCTGTTGTTGACGCAAGCGCAGCGCCTGTTGCTGACCTTCCTGAAAGGCGCCAGCGGGGTCAGGCAAAACATGCATTGGACCAAGATAGTCAGTTGGCCCCTGCGGTGCTGATGGCGTAGTGGTTGTGTCGCAGCTAATCCATTGCCCTGACACGAAACAAGACGTTGCGGAATTTTGCGCAAATACTTGCGGACTGTTGAATGCACCAAACATGACGCCCGCGAAGGCTATGCATGTTCGGGTCTGGAAAATGTGCGACATACACAAACTCCTTCCACGGGATAACACCAAAAAGAGCGATCTGCGCGAGCATACACGAGAGCTTAACGTGCACAAAAGGGATTAGGCGCGCTCC
>CAILIO010000225.1 GCA_903834285.1 uncultured Sphingomonadales bacterium
GCGGCGGGCGAGTTCCTTGGCGAGCTTGACGCGCTGCGCCTCACCGCCCGAGAGCGTGGTGGCCTGCTGGCCGACCTTGACGTAGCCGAGGCCGACTTCGTTGAGCATGTGCATCCGATCACGGATCGGGGGGACGGCCTTGAAGAATTCCTCGGCGTCCTCGATCGTCATGTCGAGCACATCGGCGATGGAGTGGCCCTTGAACTTCACCTCGAGCGTTTCGCGGTTGTAGCGGCGGCCGTCGCATTCCTCGCAGGTGACGTAGACGTCGGGCAGGAAGTGCATCTCGATCTTGATGAGGCCGTCGCCCTGGCACTTCTCGCAGCGGCCGCCCTTGACGTTGAAGCTGAAGCGGCCGGGCTTGTAGCCGCGGGCGGCAGATTCGGGGAGGCCGGCGAACCAATCGCGGATGAGGGTGAAGCTGCCGGTGTACGTCGCGGGGTTGGAGCGCGGGGTGCGGCCGATGGGGGACTGGTCGATCTCGATCACCTTGTCGCAGTGTTCGAGGCCGGTGACCCGGTCGTGCGCGCCGGCGATGACGCGGGCGCCGTTCAAGGTGCGCGCGGCGACGGCGTGGAGCGTGTCGATCGTGAAGCTGGACTTGCCCGAGCCGGAGACGCCGGTGACGCAAGTGAAGGTGCCCAAGGGAATCGAGGCGGTGACGTTCTGCAGGTTGTTGGCCCGGGCGCCTTCGACGGTGAGCTTGAGGCCGTTGCCCTTGCGGCGCTTCTTCGGCACCTCGATCCGGCGGGCGCCGGTGAGGTATTGGCCGGTGAGGCTGTTGGGGTTGCTCAGGATCGCATCGAGATCGCCTTGCGCGACGATCTCGCCGCCGTGGACGCCGGCGCCGGGGCCGAGATCGACGATATGGTCGGCGGTGCGGATCGCGTCCTCATCGTGCTCGACGACGATGACGGTGTTGCCGAGATCGCGGAGGCGCTTGAGCGTAATCAGCAGGCGGTCGTTGTCGCGCTGGTGGAGGCCGATGCTGGGCTCATCGAGCACGTAGAGCACGCCGGAAAGGCCCGAGCCGATCTGGCTGGCGAGACGGATGCGCTGGCTTTCGCCGCCGGAAAGCGTGCCCGAGGTGCGATCGAGGTTGAGGTAATCGAGGCCGACGTTGTTGAGGAAGCCAAGGCGCTCGTTGATTTCCTTGAGGATGGCCTTGGCGATCTGGCTCTGCTGCGAAGTGAGCTGCGCATCGAGCGCGCCGAACCACTCAACCGCGGCGGCGACTGAGAGGTGGGTGATGCTGGAGATGTCCGCCATGGCGACCTTGACGCTGAGCGCTTCGGGCTTGAGGCGGGCGCCGTGGCAGGTTTCGCAGGGCTGCGCGGTCTGGAACTTGGACAGCTCCTCGCGCATCCAGGCGCTTTCGGTCTGCAGCATGCGGCGGTTGAGGTTGCCGATGACGCCTTCGAAGGCCTTGCTGACGGTGTAGCTTTTCTTGCCGTCGATGAAGGTGAGCGGGACGGCCTTGCCGGCGGTGCCATAGAGGATGACGATGCGAACTTCGGGCGCGAGCTTTTCCCACGGCGTTTCAAGGCTGAAGCCGAAGTGGCCGGCGAGGCTGGCGAGGACCTGCATGTAATAGGGCGACGGGGGGTTGGACTTGGCCCAGGGCACGACCGCGCCCTGCTTCAGGCTGAGCGCTTCATTGGGGACGACGAGCTGCGGATCGAACAGCAGCTTTTCTCCGAGCCCGTCGCACGCGGGGCACGCGCCCTGCGGGGCGTTGAAGCTGAAGAGGCGCGGTTCGATGGACTCGATGGTGAAGCCGCTGACGGGGCAGGCGAACTTTTCCGAAAAGACGATGCGGTTGGGCGGGAGGCCGGTCTTCTTCATGCCCTTCTTGGGGGCGGGTTCGGCGGCTTCGACAGGCGCGGGTTCACCGCCGACAGCGGCGACAGTGGTATCCGCCAGATCGAGGTACACCGTGCCATCTGCCAGCTTGAGCGCCTGCTCGAAGCTGTCTGCCAGGCGGGTGCGGAAGCCTTCGTCGGCGGGCTTGACCGCGATGCGATCGACCACGACTTCGATATCGTGCTTGAGCTTCTTGTCGAGCGCGGGGGCGTCCTCGATCGCCATCAGATCGCCGTTGATGCGCACGCGGGTGTAGCCGGCGCGCTGCCATTCGGCGAGCTCCTTGCGGTACTCCCCCTTGCGGCCGCGCACGACGGGGGCGAGCAGATAGGCGCGCGTACCCTCCGGCAGGGCGAGCACGCGGTCGACCATCTGGGTGACCGTCTGCGCCGCGATGGGGAGCCCCGTGGCAGGCGAATAGGGAATGCCGACGCGCGCCCAGAGGAGGCGCATGTAGTCGTAGATCTCGGTGACAGTCGCCACGGTCGAGCGCGGGTTGCGGCTGGTGGTCTTCTGCTCGATCGAGATCGCGGGGCTGAGCCCGTCGATATGCTCGACATCGGGCTTCTGCATCATCTCCAGGAACTGGCGCGCATAAGCCGAGAGGCTCTCGACATAGCGGCGCTGGCCCTCCGCATAGATCGTATCGAACGCGAGGCTCGATTTGCCCGAGCCCGAAAGACCGGTGATGACGATCAGGCTATCGCGCGGAAGATCGACATCGATCCCCTTGAGATTGTGCTCACGCGCGCCGCGAATGGAGATGGTGCTGAGGGACATGGAGGCAGTCTGTTCCAGATTTGTTCGATTCCGGCAAGAGCGCGCGGACGCAAAATCCCCACGTGGGTGGCGGGCCGGGGATGCGCAAGGTGGCGCGGGGGGCAAGGGGAGCAATGAACTGGCGTCCTCCTAGCCGAATACCCGGCGCAGCAAGACGGCTCGGACGCTTGGTCCGGAGGAGCCCTCCGCCGGTTCAGTGTTCGACTCCATTTTCGCTACAAAAGGGATTGCGTTTCTTTTCATACATGCGATGTTTTTCTTCTCAATTTGGGACTCGAACAGCTTTCGAGCTGCCGCCGAAAGAATACTCACAAAAATGGGGGGGCATCTGGCGGTCCGTTTTCTGAGAAGTGCGATTTCCTCGCTAATGGTCGCAGGCTGTACAGTTGCCCCTGACGCTCCTGGGGGATTGGCATCCACGTATATCGGTGTCGTTCAAGTTCGACACCCGCCGACATTGGGTCGCCTTAGTGTTGTTCAGGTCAAGACGCTTGGATTTGCATGGGACAAAGGCCTCCTCTTGGGATGGCGAAATGAAGACCTCGTCTCAGCAGACCCCAGCCAATGCCAACTCGTTGTTATTATTAGAAGAGCAGCCGAAATTGATAACGCCCGTAAGGTATTCGAGCAGCTAAAGGGAGAAAACGTATGTTTGGCGGACTACACCGGCTCGCTATCTGCCCGATAGCTGCCATCGCGCTTCAAGGGTGTGTACAAGCCACGCGGCACAGCAACACGATGTTGTTTGCCACGAATACGTCATTCGGTCTGAAGGCCGGGAATTCGGCTGCGCAGATTCCGGAAATGACGGTTGGCTACAATAGGCAAGAGGCGGTGATCATGCCACTCGTAGCCAATACGCAGGAGCATTCCAATCAGAGCAAGAACCGCCTGAGTCCCTGCAAGATCGATGCACCGCTGGCGACGCCGCCAAACGGTACGAGCCCGATTCATCCATGCTTGCTTGTGGCAGTAAACGGCAAGGCGATGGACAGCTATTCGGTGCTGGCAAGCTTCGGCGCAAAATTTTCCGGATCAGGAAAAACCGGCGAGGCGTCTGGCGGGCTTGCCCAATACTTTGCGACGGGCATGGCAGCGCAATTGCTTGCGTTGAGCGGCGGTGCCGCGCTGGTATCGACAGGAGCTGCCGCGCAAAGTTCCGCCAAGGCCAATGACGAGAGTGCCTCGATCAAGGCGCTTTATGGGGACAACACCCATTTTGTTGCCGGCGTTGCACAGGCAACGGCTTACACTGAGTTTCAGAAAAATCTTCTCGCAAGGATCCAGCTTACCAACGAGGCGGATATCGCGGCACGAATGGCTGCGTTCGAGACCAAAGCTGGCTTCGCCACGAAGACGAACTGCAAGACTAAGACTGATTGCACTGCAAATGTCACGTCCGATCGCTTTCTGGCTGACTACCAGTTCAATCAAGGTTCTGCTGAAAGCGCTGTAACGACGTGGGACGCTAATTAGTCA